>JBQTGV010000060.1:0-13026 GCA_052390515.1 Candidatus Eiseniibacteriota bacterium
GGGCGATACTCGAAGTGATCTCCGCCGACCGCCGCCACGTAGGTGGCGTGCGGCACTACGACCGCGGCGAGGAGCAGGACCGCCCACGCCTCGCCGCGGCGAGCCATCCGGGCCGCGCCGGCCACGAGCAACGGTACCCACAGCCACGCGAAGTATTCGAGCACGAACGACGCATGGTGTTCCAGCCCCACGTCCCAGCGGAACCCGGTGACCTTGGCGTGGAACGTGTTGGGAAGCCACTCACCGTAGTAGGCTCGGCGAAACAGGAAATGCGCGGCGACGACGGCGGCGAAGAGCGCTGCGCCGCGGAAGTGAGGGCGAAGGTCCCCGCGCCGGCGGACAATGACCGCGACCACCACGGCAGCCGCCGCCCCGTACACGAGAATCCCGTCGGGACGGGTCAGTGCGGCGAGCGCGAAGAGCACGGCCGACCATGGCTTCGCCGCGGCCCTCGCGGCGGCTTGCGCCGCAGCCTCCCCCGCGCCGCGCGCCTCGATCGCCGCCCTCGTCTCCGCCACGAGCCGCATCGTCCCGGCTACGACCAGCGCCTCGAAGAGCCTCGTCTCCAGGCCGCTCGTGGACCACACCGCGATGCTCCGCGCGGCGGCGAGGAAGAGCGGCGGCGCGAGCGCCGTCCACGTCCGTCCCCCGTGCTCCGCGGCCCGCGCGGCCCAGGACGCGACGACCGCCCACAGCGCCACCGTCGCGAGGATGCTCAGCACCGGCGCCGCGCCGTCCGGCGGCGCACCCAGCGCCGCCAGGGCGCCGAGCAGCGCCACCCACAGGAAGTTCGTGTAGCCCTCGACCGGGGGGAGCCCGGGATTGAAGACGAGCCCGTGGCCGTCGGCCAGATTCCTGGCGTACCGGAAGGAGATGTACGCGTCGTCGGTGAGGAAGTCGTACTCGGTGGCGTGCGCGAGCAGCAGCGCGAGCGTGGCGACCAGCGCGGCACCGAACGCGGGGTGCCTCATCGCCGCGGCGGAGCCTCGCGAAGCAGCTTCTCCAGACCGTCCTCGTCGAGTACGGGGATACCGAGCCGCGCCGCCTTCGCGAGCTTCGATCCCGCGTCCTCTCCCGCGACGACGTAGTCCGTCGCGGCGCTCACGCTGCCGGCCACGCGCGCGCCCTTCGCGCGGAGCAGGTCCGCCGCCTGGTTCCGGGTGTGCCGCGCCAGCGTGCCGGTGAGCACGACGGTCAGCCCGGCGAGCGGCTTCGCCTCTCCGGCACTCTCCTCCTCCATCCGCAGACCTGCCGCCCGCAGCTTCTCGAAGAGCCTCCTCGACTCCTCCCGGGCGAAGAACTCGACGACCGAGTGCGCCACCGCCTCCCCCACCTCGTGAACCTGCTGCAGCTCGTCCTCCTTCGCCCGGCGCAGAGCGTCCAGGGACCCGACGGCCTCCGCCAGCACCCGCGCCACGTGCGCCCCCACGTGGCGGATTCCGACGGCGTGCAGCACCCGGTGGAACGGTTGCTCCTTAGACGTTTCGAGACCCTCGAGGAGGTTGCGGGAGGACAGCTCGCCCATGCGCTCCAGCTCGACCAGGTCCTCGAGGCGCAGCGAGTAGAGATCCCCCACGTCGTGCACCAGCTCGCGCGCGACGAGCTGCTCGACGAGCTTCGTACCGAGCCCTTCCACGTCCATCGCGCCGCGTGCGGCGAAGTGCTGGATCCGCCCCTCGACCTGCGCCGCGCAGGCCACGTTGATGCAGCGGTGCGCCGCCTCGCCTTGCTCGCGGACGAGTTCGGTCCGGCACACCGGGCACTTGCGGGGGAACCGCCAGGCCTTGGCACCGGCGGGGCGCTTTTCCCGAACGACGCCGGTGATCTTGGGGATGACGTCGCCGCCCTTCTCCACGATCACCGTGTCCCCCACCCGCAAATCCCGGCGGCGGATCTCGTCCAGGTTGTGCAGCGTCGCGCGGCTCACGGTGGAGCCGGCCACCACCACCGGATCGAGCACGGCCACCGGTGTGGCGATGCCGGTGCGCCCGATCTGCACGCGGATCTCGAGCAGCCGCGTGGCCTCACCGGAGGCGGGGTACTTGAAGGCCATCGCCCAGCGCGGCGCCTTGGAAGTGGAGCCGAGCCGGCGCTGCTGAGCGTAGGAGTCCACCTTCACGACGATACCGTCGGTCTCGTAGTCCAGCTCCCGCCGCCGCGACCGCCAGGCCTCCACGAACTCGAGGACCTCCTCGATGCCCGCGCAGATCCGGCGGTGCTCGTTGACCGGGAAGCCGAGCCCGCGGAGATGCGTGAGCGTGTCCGAGTGCGCGCCGAAGCCCAACGCTTCACCGGTCGGGCAGCCGTGCACGAACATGCGCAGCTTCCGCGCCGCCACCGCACGCGAGTCCAGCAGCTTCAGCGTGCCCGCCGTCGTGTTGCGCGGGTTCGCGTAGGTCTCGAGGTCGGCAGCCTCCCGCTCGGCGTTCAGCGCGCGGAAGTCGGCGAGACCCATGTAGACCTCGCCGCGCACCTCGAAGGGCCGCTCGTCCTCCACGGAGAGCGGCAGAGCCCGAACCGTGCGGAGGTTCGCGGTGATGTCGTCCCCGCGGGAGCCGTCGCCGCGTGTAGCGCCGAGCACGAGCATGCCGTCGTCGTAGCGCACCGCCACGGCGACGCCGTCGAACTTGAGCTCGACGTGGTACTGGAACTCCTCGCGCGGCAGTCCGTCCCGCACGCGGCGGTCGAACTCGCGGACTTCCTCCTCGCTGTACGTGTTCCCGAGCGAGAGCATCGGCGTGGAGTGCTCGACCGCGGCGAAGCCCTCGAGCGGCTCGCCGCCCACCCGAAGCGTGGGCGAATCCGCCGCGCGCAGCTCCGGGAACTCGGCCTCCAGCGCCTCCAGCTCCTTGACGAGCTGGTCGAAGGCGAAGTCGCTGATCGCGGGTGCCGCCTCGACGTGATAGAGGCGGTCGTGGCGGCGGATCTCCCGCGCGAGTTCGGCGGCTCGCTCGCGTTGCGCCGCCGTCGGCGCTTTCGCACGGCTCACCGGCCGCCCTCGAAGACCATGTCCCGCACGGGGAGACCATGCTCCCGGCACCAGCGCTCGTGGATCTCACGATAGGTCTCGGTCACCCAGTCCGCCCGGGCGAAGCCGAGCTTCGCCGCGGCGCGCTCGATGGCCGCCGGATCCCCCTCGATCTCGGCGAAGGCTCCGTGCGGGATCTCGTCCAGAGTGACCGCGCAGCCTTCCAGACGCCAGACCGTGCGCCACTTCTGGTAGCGCCAGCTCACCGAGAGACCGGCCGTCTCCAGCAGCGCCGCCGCCGCCCCGGCGTCCGCCACCTCGATCTCGGCCTCGCGGCGCACCTTGAAACCGGCCGGGCCTCCGTCGGCCTTCGCCTTGGCGGTGAGGAACGAGCGCCGGCCAACCGAGCGGAGCCGCAGTAGCCGCCCCTCGCCCGCCAACACCCCGCCCCGGTCGAAGAGTCGGTTGTCCTCGAACGTCCGCTCCTGCGCGAGCTCGGCCCCGGCCGCCCGCACCTTCGCCGCGAACGCGGCGGGATCGGCAATGCGCACCTTCACCTCGATCTCGTGCTCCATCAGAACTCTTGCTCCAGCGCCGCGTGCACCTTCGCGTCGGAGAAGCCGTCACCGCGTCCCAGCGCCAGCTCGAAACGCACGAAACCGGACGAGCGCGTCTCCAGCGAGATCCCGACCCCGCCGCCGGGGATCACGTCGGAGTCTCCGGGGGCGGCACCGTCCGACCCGAAGCGCCATGCGCCCACGTCCGCGAACACGTACGCCCTGGACCGGAGCGACAGACGATAGCGCAACTCCGAGCGTGCCCACCACACCCGATCGCCATGGAACTGCTCCTCGCGGTAGCCGCGCACGGTGTTCGTGCCGCCGAGGTAGTACTGCTCGGAGAGCGGCGGGCTGCCGGACGTCGAGCGGACACCGCGGAAGCCGAGCTCCTCGGAGAGGACCCAGGAGGACCCGGCCGGCACGAGGACGTGGACATCCAGCTCCGCGCGGGAGCGCAGCACCGCCTCCTCGGTCTCGCGGGCGCCGATGAGGAGGCGTGCGGCCCATCCGCCCCCGGGATTGAGGCGGCGGTCGCGGGCGTCGTGGGCGAGTGCGGCCGAGCCGCCGGTCGAGGTCTCGCTCACGTCGACGCCCGACGGCTCGTCGAACGACGTCTCGCGGCGCTCCGCCGTCACGGTCACGGTCGAGCGGTCCCCGATAGGCACGGACAGGCCCGCGTCGAGATCGGTCCGCGAGTAGAGCGGGTCCCGCAGGGACTGGGCGGCGCCCAGCTCCAGCGAAAGCGGCGAGCCCAGCAGCCACGGCTCCCGGTAGCGGAAGGCGAGGTCCCGGAACTCCGGGGACTGGCGCTCGAAGCGCAACGAAGCGCGGCGCGCGGTGCCGAGGATGTTCCTCAGATCGAGGTGCACGAGACCGACCACCTCGCCTCCGCCGGCCGGGTCGGGGTTGTAGCCGAGGATGCCGGCGAAGGAGTTGGCCGGCCCTTCCTCGATCTCGATCTCGACGCCGACGAGGTTGTCGCGGCTGCCGCGCACGAGCCGCGGCTCGCCGACCGAGCGGAAGAGCCCCTCGCGGCGGAGGCGCGCCGACATTCCCTCGAAGCGGCGCACGTTCCACGAGTCGCCGGGGCGAACACCGGCAATGCGCGCGACGACCGCGTCCGACGTGGCCGTCCGGCCGAAGACGCGGACCGACTCGACCGTCGTCGCCGGACCTTCGCCGATGCGCAGCGTGAAGCCGAGCCGCCCCTCCGGGGTGCGGCGGAAGCTGCTCGGGTACACGCGGGCCAGGGCGTGACCTGCCTCCGAGTACGCGCGCAGCACCCGTTCCGCGTCCGCGCGGAACGTCGCCTCCTCGAACGTGCTCCCCGGCCGCGTCTCGACCCGCGAGAGGATCTCCTCCCGCGTCAGGAGCCGGTTCCCGTGCACGCCCACGTCGCCGACGACGACCGGCTCCCCCGCCTCGATCCGGAGCGTCACGATCGGCGGCCCCGTCACGGCGGTCACCCGCGCCCCCCACCAGCCGGCCGAGACGAGCCGTCCCGCGAGGATCACCGCCGCGCTGTCCGGCGAGATCGAAGGGGCGAAGAGCGCCGACGCCTCCTCCGCATCGATCAGGCGGTCGCCGGCCAGCTCCCAGCGCTCGACGTGGACGGGCGGCAGCGAAGCCATCGCCTGCGCCATCCCCCAGAACGCCAGCAGCAGCACCGTCACGTCGCCCCTCCTAGAACAGCGCGCGCATCTCGGCGCGCGCCAGGTGCGTCGTCGGCAGGCCTTCGAGCGCCCGTCCCGAGTACGAGATCGACGCGTTGATCCACTCCGACACCCGCAGCTCGAAGCCGGCTTGCCACTCAATCTGGTCGCGCTCCTTCGTGCGGAAACGGTCGCCCGGATCCGTGCCCTCGAACGAGAGCGGGTGCGTCCAGTCGACTTCGCCGCGGAGCCGGCCCTGCCGCAGCACGGCGAAGCTCGTGGCCGCACCGATCACGAGTCCCTTCGCGCGGGCGTCGTTCGCCTCGTTGCGCTCGTAGAGCACCGTGCCGATCCCGGACACGCGCGTCGTCGGCCGCGGCTGGAAGACGATCTCCTCGCGGAGCTCCGTGCGCCGCACGTCGAACTGCACGCCACCGGTGCCGGAGTCCGAACGGCGGTCGGAGTCCCACGCGCTCTGCGTCTCCAGCGTCCACCGCGGGGAGAGACTGTTCCGGGCGCGCAGCACGGTGCGCTCGGTCTGGATCTCGACGCGCTCCGGATCGCCGCGGTTGTCCTCGGTGTCAATCCGCTCCCAGCGCGCGGTGAGCGAGAACGGTCCGGCGCCGGGGAAGAGTGTGATCTCCTCACGTACCAGGATTTTGCCGAAGACGGTGTGGTCGTCGTCCTGGAAGCGTCCGAGCTCCAGGCGATAGATCGCCCCGCGATCCTCGGTCGTCGTCTCCTCCTCCACGCGGAAGAACGTCTCGGTGCCGACGATGGCGAGCGCCCGGGCGAGCGCCGAGGTCGGCGCGTCCTGTCCCGAACGGCGCGCGCGGGTGCCGCCGACACGAAGCCGGGCGCTCGCGTTCACCGCGATCGTCGGCTCTTCCGCGGCCGTGTCCACGGCGAGGACGTCGGTGAAGAAGCGCGACGTCGCCTCGTACACGTACTCGCCGTTCACGAGCCCGGCGAAGCTCTCGTGGGCGAGGTCCGCTCGCGCGAGGTGCGTGGTACGGTCCGTCTCCGGCCGTCCCGGGGCGAAGTCGAGCTCGCGGCGGATCCAGGAGGCACGCGCGCGCAGTGCCCGCCCGGGATCCGCCTCGCCGCGAACCTCCCACGTTCTCCCCACCGACTGGCGGATCCATTCGCCGGACGCCACGACGTCGGTCACTCGCCGCGCGAAGCGGACGTCGGTGCGTACCGACGACACGGGTCGGAAGCCGAGGCGGCCTCCCCCTTCGATGTCGTACTCGCCGCCGAGACGGATTTCGCCGCGGGCATCCTGGCGCCGCTCGCTCCACAGGTCGATGCCCGGCTCGAACCGGCCGGCCCGCGCGGTCACTTCGCCGCGCGTGCGCAGCAGGTCGCCGACCACGGTGCCGGACGTGTCCGCCTCGTCCCTGCGCTCCACGGACTCCACGCGGAAGGAGGCGCTCGGAATCCGGTCGTTACGCCAGCTCGCCCGGCCTTCCCGCCGCGCACTGCGGAAGCGGTCCGCGCGGTCGAGCACGCCCAGGGATCCACCGAGAGCCCATCGCTCGGGCTCGGCGAGCGTGGCGGTGACTTCGCCGACGCTTTCGTCCGCCCGCGTCGTGTCTGCGAAGTTCCAGGACTCGCCGAGGTACACGTCCCGCGTGCGGCCGAGCGAGCGGAACTCCGCCTCCTCCCTGCGGAAGGACGTCTGCACGCGGAACCGGGAGCGCTCGTAGGCCAACGCCATGCGGCCGGCGGCGCCGTCGTTGTCGCCGTCGTCGAGGTCAGAGAGCGAGTTGCGGTCGTCCCGGCTGGCCGCGCCGTCGGCCTCCAGCTCGATCCCGTCGCCGGCCTTCGCCCGGATCCCGACGTCGGCGAGCGTCGTCGTGCGTGGCGCACCGAGAAGGACACCCGGCGTGTAGTCGCCGAGGCCGGCTCCCACGAAACGGTAGTAGGTCAAGCCCGTGTCGAGGTCCCGGTCGCGGACGTAGTCGCCGGCGCCGGTACCCACGAAGGTGAACGACACTGCGCAGGTCCCACTGTCGGCGCCCGCGTCCTTGAAGTACACGAAGTGGTCGGCTACCGGCACGTAGACGCCGCCGTCCTCGCCGCACTCGATGCCGGGAACGAGCACGGTGCTGTCCCCCGCCGCAGCGAGCGCTTGGCGACGCTCCTCGGAGAGCGTGACGTTCAGCGGGTCCTGGTCGTCCACCTCGGAGGCGATGGACGCTCGCCAGGCCAGTCCGCCGCCTGCGGATTCGAAGCCGCCCTCGCCGAGATAGAAGTTGCGGCCGTACTCCTGCTCGGCCACCTCGAAGTCGATCGCGATTTCAGAGTCCTCGGTGATCAGCCGGCGGTTGGTGAACTCGATCTCCCCGCGCGAGTAGTCGATGACGTAGTCGTGGGCGTCGCCGCGGGTGAGCAGGCGGCCGTCGAGCCATACCTGCTCCGACCCGGCGACGATGACGCCGGTGGGGTTGAGTCCGCTGCCGGCGAGCACGTACGGCCCCTGCTTCCCTTCTTCGCCCCGGAACTCCGAGGTGCGGAAGGTGCCGCGGGAGGAGGCGCCGACGGCGCGCGCGTTCGCGGGTCCGGTCTTCGCCCGACCCTCGGCGCCGGAGAGGCGCCGCTCGAAGTCTCCGAAGGCAGTGCCCTCGCGCCGCGCGACGAAGTCCCCGAGCGTGGCCGAGCCTCGCGGCGCGTCGAGCCGGATCAGCACCTCGTCGAGCTCCTCCAACCGCTGGGTGTTGCCCTCCGGCTGCAGCGGGATGTTCTGGTCGGAGAGCAGCGCGGTCAGGTTCACGTCGTCGCCGAGGCGGCCGGTCACGCTGACGCGCAGCGACTGCTCGACGGAGGCGTCCTTGTTGCTCCCGGCCTCGATGGAGAGCGTCTTCGCGCCGCCGATGACCAGGTCCTCGTCCACCACCCTCGCGATCCGGTCGGCGGCGGAGGCGGACGGCGCGGACATCCGGACCGAGTCGGCCGGGGTCGGCTGGCCCGCCTCCACCGAGACGAACTCCGCGGGCAGATCGAGCGGCACCCACGAGTACGTGATCTCGACGCGCTCGCCCTCGGCCAGCGGACTCAGGAGCACGAGGATGCCGGCATCGGGCTCCATGCGGTACCCCGAGCCGGGCGCCAGCGCTTCGCCCCCGCGACGTACCGACTCCGTTCCGGAGAGGAGGAAGCGCTTCGCCAGGGCCAGCTCGACGACCGTGCTTCCCGTGCCGGTGAAGACCTCGGTCGTTTCGGGCGCGGCGATCTCCGCGGAGGCCGTGGACACGAGCGCGAGGCACACGGCGGCGGAACGGATCATCACTCGGCGGCGACGCGCTCGATCCGGTACCCCTCCACGACCTCGCGCACCTCGTCGACGACCCATACGCGGCCGTCCGGCCCCACCGTGACGTCCGAAGGCAGGCGGAACGTGCCCGGCCCGTCACCCGGGCCGCCGAAGGCGAGGAGCGGAACGCCCGCCTGTGTGAAGACGCGGATCCGCGACGAGCCCGCGTCCGAGACGTACACGTTCCCGTCCGGCCCGACGTCGATGCCGCTCGGACGGATCAGCGGATCCTCCGCGGGGCCGTTCCACGCGGACACCCAGTTGCCGATCGAGTCGAAGAGCTGCACGCGCCCGTTTCCCGCGTCCGCCACGTACACGGCACCGCGTGGTCCGACCGCCACGCCGGCAGGATCGCGGAAGCGGCTCGGTGCTTCGCCGAGGCCTCCGAGCCGCGTCACCAGCTCTCCGGTCGGGGCGAAGATCCAGACGCAGTGGCAGAGACCGTCGGAGACGTAGACCCGACCCTCCGGGTCCAGGTCCATGTGCGTGGGGCGCACGAGCTCTTCGCCGGAGAGTCCCTGCGCCTCGCGGAACGGAAAGACCGCTCCCTCGGGCGAGGAGTCGCCGATGTCGAACTCCTGGATGCGCTCGTTCGTCTCGTCGACGACGAACAGGCGAAAGCCCTCGCGGGCGCTGACGTCGGTCGGCCCGGCGAGCTCGCCCTCGTCCCACCCGTAGCCGCCGAACTCGAACACGAATCGGCCGTCGGCGTCGAAGTGCACGACCCGGTGGTTGCCGGTGTCGGCGACGAACAGATTGCCGAAGGGATCCGTGGACACGCCGCGGGGCGCGCGGAAGCCGGGCCTGTCGGAAGGGACCACGAGGGCGCGGTCGAATCGCACCGCGAACGTCGCCCCATCGGAGGCGTGCGCCGGCGCAGCGGCCGCGGCGACCCCGAGAGCGAGCGCGAGGCGGATCAGTAGCGTGCGGTGAACACGGGGCCGACGACGAGTCCGTTCACCGTCTCCTCGGGAGCGATGCGCAGATCGAGGTGGGACTCCTGTCCGAGCTTCCGGTTGTGGGAGCGGGCCAGCGCCAGCGCATCCATCATCGAGGCGAGACGGTTCACGATGGCCGCTCCGACCGCGAGGCGCCCGTTCCGGTAGGAGCGCTCGCTGCGCGAACGCAGCTGGCGGTAGCGGATCCGCGCGTCGTCGTCCTCCCAGGCCCATTCCTCTCCCTCGTCGTACCGCTTGTTCTGCTCGAAGAACAGCGCCTGTGCCGCGGGGTCGTCCGGGAACTGGAGGCGCGCGTCGCGGCGGACGATGTCGTGCCACTCCTCGAGCGAGATCCACAACCCGATGTGCTCATAGTAGTCGGAATCCTGGCTGCTCGCCGCGCCCGCGTTGACCACCGCGAACTCCTCGTAGCGGTCGCGGCGGCGGTCTCCCTGGATCTCGTAGCCGACGTACGTGCCCCAGATCGCGAACTCGGCGGCGTGGAAGAGCTTCGCCCGGCGGTCGTGTCCGACGTAGCGCTCGCCGAGACCGGGGAGGAGTGCCGAGGCGGCCACGGCCTTGAGCAGGGACTTCCGGCCGGACGGGTCCTGCTCCTTCCGAGGCTCGGCCCAGTCCCAGTCGTCCTGCTCCCAGTCGTCGGGGACCGCTGGATCCAGGAAACCCGCCGGCGACGTGCTCGAGTCCAGCCACTCCCGCGCGGCGGCCGTCACGGTCGGCTGCTGCGGACTCTCGGATGCCCCGGCCGGCGCGGCGAGTGACAGCAGCGCACAAGCGCAGAGCGCCGGCCCCTTCATCGGACCACCGCGAACTTGCCCGTGTGCGTCTCGACGCTCGCGCCGGACCGAGCACGCACCGAGCAGACGTAGACGCCGCTCGCCAGCCGGCTGCCGGGCAGGGTCACGACGTTCTCGGTGTTCGGGAACGCGGTCCCGTCCAGGACCTCCACCTCTTCGCCGGCGAGGTTGTACAGGCGGATCTCGACGGCAGTCGCGGAGGTGAGAGCGGCTCCGAGGGTGTAGCGGATGGAGATGAGATCGTTCCGCGCCATCACCGGATTGGGGTACACGCTGACCGGCCCGCGCAGGATCCCGCCGACCTGCAGCCCGGGGGCGGGGAGGCGTGCCGGATCGAAGGAGGAGTGCAACGCGGGCCCGCCGCCGAACATGCCCCAGGCGGGGTTCGTCGCCGAGGGCTGTGCGGAGAGGATCCGCGCGTACGCCTGTCCGTCGCTGGACTGCACGAACAGGTCGAGCCGCCCGTCCCCGTTCGCGTCCAGCACGCACGGAGTCGAGCGCACCGCATTCCCGGTCACGAACGGGAAGCCGTCGACGAGCTCGCCTTGGGAGTCGATGGCGCGCACGGTGAAGTCGACGAAGCCGACGAGCACGTCCTGCCGTCCGTCACCGTCCACGTCCGCGACCACCGGGCCAGGGACCGGCGTGCCGATCCCCGGGAAGTCCGCGAGCCGCGGGTGTGCCGGCCAGCCCGGCATCTGCGTGCCGTTGTAGTTGAAGGCGTGTACGGCGTTGCCTCCGGAGGTCAGCGCGACTTCCAGCAGCCCGTCCCCGTCCAGATCGCCGAAGGCCGGCGGCCCGGCGATGGGCGCCTCGACCTTCCTCGGCCAGCCCGGCATCGTCTGCCCGCCGGAGTCGAGCAGCGTCACCCAGCCGCCGTCTGCCGCGAGGAAGATCTCGAGGTCGTTGTTCTCCGGGCTCCGATCCAGGTCCGCGAGACCGATCCAGACGCGCTCCGCGGTGATGCCCTCGTCGATCGGCTGCCCCACCCGGTGCGTGCGGACCCCGTCCCGGTTGAAGCGCTGGATGTGCACGCTGTCATCCCACGCGTAGGTCACGATGCCGTCCAGGACGTTGTCACTGTTCACGTCACCGAAGGCCAGCGTCGAGAGGAGCACCTCCGCGGAGTCGGCGAGCGTGCCGAGCAGCGGCCTCGGCGAGAAGAGGTTCGCCGGAACACCGGCGGAGACGTCCCAACCGTTCAGGTACCCGTCGCGGGTCACGAAGTACAGCTCGTCCGTGCCGTCGGAGTCGAGGTCCGCGGGAATCGGAGACCAGGCCGGGCGGGCGGACAGCGGGAACTCGGCGAACACTCCGAGGGAGTCCGCGCGGCCGAACGGAACTCCTGCGGCCGACCAGCAATGCACCGTGCCGGAGTCAGTTGCCACGATCATCTCCAGGCCGGGGTTCCCATCGAGGTTCCCGGCGGCTTGCGTGTACTCCGGCGTGCCACGGAGACGCCCGGCGGGTACCGGCTGCGGCCAGGCGCCCGAGACGTCCACCTGCCCGTCCCCGTCGCGGTCCTCGTACTCGAAGACGAACATCGACGAGTCCCCGGCCACGCACAGCTCCGCCTCCAGGTCGCCGTCGGTGTCCGCGGCGGTCGTCGAGGTCAGCCCGGAAGTCCCGTAGGGGCCGATTCGGGCCGGCCAGCCGCGGGGCTTGGACGAGAAGCTGAAGTCCATGGTGATCACCTGGCCACGCGGACCGATGTCGGTGATCCAGATGTTCGACGGAGATCCCAGGTTGGAGTCGGAGTTCGGGCGCGTGTCCGGCGTGAAATTCGCGTTGTTGTCGGCGTGGAATGTCTCCTTGTCCGTACCCAGGAAGTCGATCGAGTACGGGCTGCCGATGTCGATGATCCCGTCCGCCTCCTCGATGGTCACCGAACGCTTCTCGTAGTCCACGTTCAGCCCGCGACCGCTCAGGAGATTCGCCAGCGCCTGGCGCTCGTCGACGTGCCAGATCAGCACGCCCGGATCCACGAGCAGATCGTAGTTGTGGCTGAGCTCGTCGCTGTCGCCCTTGATCGGTCCGAGGATGACGCCGGTCGAGTCGTCCTGGTCGAGCGCCGTGTTCAGGAACCCGGCCGAGTCTCGCCCGTCGAGGTCGTCCACGCGGTTCTCGACCAGGAAGTACTCGGTGTCGCTGATGGAGAGCCGGTACCACTTCTGCTGGGCTCCGGGCAGGGAGGCGGTCTGGTCCTGGATCGCGCGGAGGCGGGCGCGGGGCATGTCGCCCTTCACCTCGAACGGATCGAGCCCGAAGCGGAAGGTCACGAGCCAGCGGCTCCAGGCACCGATCGCCGAGGGCAGCACGCCGATGATCTCGGTCAGCTCGCCGGACGTGGGGTGCGGGACGAGGACGCTGGTCAGGTTGCCGCTGTCCATGACGTCGTAGAAGGCGACCGTCGGCGAGAAAGTCTCCACGTTGTAGATGTCCAACAGCCCGAGCTGGTGACCCATCTCGTGCGCGATCCCGCCGTTCAGCCCGACGTTGAAGCCGTCCTGGCTCGCCGTCTCGGGGTAGGTGATCATCGTCGTGAGCGTGTCGCCCTCGCCGGTCAGCACGACGTCGGAATCGCTGAAGGCGATGGAGAACGTGGGCAGGTCGAGAGGCGTGTTCTGCAGCACGTCGTTCTGCCAGTCCGAGCCGGCGTGCACGACGAAATAGACGTCCCAGTCCGCCCAGACCAGATCGCTGTCGGCGTCCGCGGCGATCAGGGACTGCCGCGAGTAGTCGGTGAGTCCTTCGATGGAGAAGAGCTCGTCCTCGGT
>JBQTGV010000061.1:0-12399 GCA_052390515.1 Candidatus Eiseniibacteriota bacterium
CTCGCTTCGTGGCCGCCGGCCTCCGCCGTCCGTGGCTCCGGACACGGCGGCTACGACGCTCGGCCATCTGATCATTTCTTTCGAGACGGAACACTAGCGAATCCCCAGATCCCGCCGCAGCCTCTCCGCCCACGGGCTCGAGGGATCCTGCTGCAGGTACCGGTTGGCGTGCAGCCGCGCGTCGCCGTAGCGGCCGCTGGCTGCGTAGGCCTCCGCCAGGTTGTAGTGCGGATCGGCCCAGCCCGGCGCGAGCAGCAGGGCGCGCTCCGCCGCGCGGATCGCCTCGTCCCATCGCCCCGCGTCGGCGTAGGCCCCGCCGAGGTTGTTCCAGGCCTCGACGTACTCCGCGTCGATCTCGACGGCCATCTCGAAGCGGTCGATGGCCTCGTCCAGCCGGCCCAGCGCGTACAGCGCGTTGCCCAGGTTGAAGGCGATCTCCGCGTCCGGCCCGAAGTCCAGCAGCGCCTGCTCGTAGGCGAGCACGGCACCCTCCAGATCGTCCTCCTCCTCCAGCTCGACGGCGCGCTCGAAGGCGTCGGCCACGGGAACGACGGGCCGGTCGCGGAAGCCTTCGATGACGCGCAGCGCCGGCCGCGCGGGCGCCGCGGCGGCCGCAGCCGGCCGCGCGCCGAGATCGAGGCGAAGCTGCCCGGTCCGCTCGGCGAGGCCCGTCTCGGTGAGCTCATGGAGCTTTTTGAGCTCCGCCATCTGCCGGAAGTCGAAGTACTCCAGGCGGCGCTCGATACGCGCCGGGCGGATCAGCCCGCGGCGGACCCAGCCGCGGATCCGTGGAACCGGAATCTTGAGGATGCGGCCCAGCTGCGCAACAGTATAGAAACGCTCCACGTTCGGATCCACACCCGCCCCCTTCCCGACGACGCCGTCATTCTACTCCTCGATGAGCTCCACGAAAACAGGCGCGCGCAGTTCCCCGGCCTCGGTCCGCTCCAGGAACTCGACGGTGCAGTAGAGGCCCGGCTCCACCCACGTGGCCTCGACCGGGGCGGGGAGGAACGGCTCCGCCCGCAGGTGACGCCGCAGCACCGTGTGCACCTCAGCGCGCTTCGCGTCGTTCCAGCCGCTGCCGACGCGCCCGGCGTAGTGCAGCGTCCCTCCGTCCTCGGCGGCGATGACCAGGCTGCGCAGATCCCCGCCTTCCGCGATGAACCCGAGCACCGCGCAGTACATGCGCTGGGTCCGCTTGATCTTGACCCAGGCGTCGGTCCGCTTGCCGGGGAGATAGGGGCTGGTGAGGCGCTTGGCCACGACGCCCTCGAGCTCCCGCTTCACCGCCTCCTCGAAGAAGGTCGCTCCGTCGCCGACCACGCCGTCGGAGCGGATCAGCCGCGGATCCGGGTGCGGGGCGAGCAGCTCGTGGAGCGCCTCCCGCCGCTCCGAGAGTGGCCGGCGCATCATCGACTTGCCGTCCCGCATCAGCAGGTCGAACGCGACGTACGCCGCCGGGAGCTGTTTCATGAGCGCCTGCACCCGGCGCGGCTCCTGGGCCTGCTCGCGCTGCAGCATGGCGGCGAAGGTGGGGCGCCCCTTCTCGAGAATGACGATCTCACCGTCCAGCACGGTGCCGCCGGGCAGGCCGGCCAGGAACTCGAGCTCGGGATAGGCGTCCTTCCGGGAGCGGCGCTTTCTGTTCAGCAGGCGGTAGCTGCCGTCCTCCACGAACGCCAGCGCCCTCGTCCCGTCCCACTTGATCTCGAAGACGTGCTCGTCGGATGCGAAGGGCTTGCCGATCTTCGCCAGCATCGGTTCGATGAAGGCCGGCAGCTTGGCCATGGCTCAGCCCGCCCTCCCGCGATGCCCGGTCTCGCTGCCAAGGCAGGGTGGCTGCGACTGGAACCGGCTCGCGAAGCGGCTACCCGGCCTTCCGCTTGCGCTTCGCTGCCGCGTCGGTGCTCGGCGCGAGCTTGGCCTTCGCCGTCTTCTTCTTGTCCGGCTTCGCCGCCGAGGCCGCCGGCACTCCGCTCCGCGCCGACTCGACGCTCGCCTTGAGCGCTTCCATCAGGTTGATGATCTTCGGCTCCTCGGGCTCGGGTGCCGCGATGATCTCCTCGCCCTCGATCTTCGCCTCGATGAGCTTGTGCATCTGCTCGACGTAGTTGTCGGAGAACTGCGAGAAGTCCAGCTCGGTGATCCGCGACGCGTCGATCAGCGTCTTGGTGAGCGCGACTTCCTCCTTGGTCACCTTCGTCTCCTTGACCTCGTCGGCGAAGTCCGCGGCGCGGCGCACCTTCTCGTGATAGGTGAGCACGGTCATGGCCAGCGTGTCCTCCACCGGGCGGACGACCACCATGTGCTCTCGGGAGGAGAGGATGGCGGAGGCCAGCGCGTAGAGACCCTCGGCGCGCATCGCGTCACGCAGGAGCTGGTAGGGCTTGTTTCCTGCGGGTCCGTCGGGCACGAAGTAATACGTGCTTCCGGAGAAGTAGATGGGGTCGAGGGCGTCCTGCCGGATGAAGCCCTTGATCTCCACCGTCTTGTCGCTCTCCTTGCGGAGCTTTTGCACTTCCTCCGGCTCGACGAGCACGTACTGGTCCTTGGTGTACTCGTAGCCCTTGACGATGTCCTCACCGGCGACCTCGCCGTGCTCCGGACAGACCTTCTGGTACTTGATGCGCTGGTTGCAGTCCTTGTGGAGCTGATTCAGCCGGATCTCCTGCGACGAGATCGAGGCGGTGTAGCCGCGGACGGGCACCGACACGAGGCTCAGTCGGAGGAATCCCTTGAACGTCGGTCGCGGGGCCATACCGATCCTCCCGAGAAGCGCGAGCGCGGACGGAACGCGAGTATCGTATCATACCCACTTCGCCATGACCGAGAAGGACTGGTCCCTCGAAACCTACCGCGCGAAGCGGGACTTCCGGAAGACGCCGGAGCCGGCTCCGAGCCGCCCGAAGGCGCCCGCGCCGGCGCGCGCCACCGAGGGTCCGTTCGTGATCCACCGTCACGAGGCTCGCAACCTCCACTACGACCTTCGCCTGGAAATGGAGGGAGTGCTCAAGTCCTGGGCCGTCCCCAAGGGATTCTCCTGGGTGCCGGAGCACAAGCACCTCGCCGTCAGGACGGAGGACCACCCGATCGAGTATCTCGAGTTCGACGGCGTGATCCCGAAGGGCCAGTACGGCGCGGGCACGATGACGATCTGGGACCGCGGGATCTTCCGGATCATGGGCGAGGGCGACGGGCTCGAAGGGCTGGAGAGCGGCAAGCTCGAGGTGGAGCTCTCCGGCGGGCGGCTGCGCGGCCAGTGGCACATGATCCGCCTGGCCAAGAGCGACAAGGACTGGCTGCTCTTCAAGTACCGGGACCGCTACGCGCGCGCCGAGGGCGAGGCGGAGTTCCCGCTCGATCTGTCGCGGGCGGCGCCGTCGACACTCCCGGCGCGGGCGAAGGCCATGCGCCCGGCCGCCACCCGCGAGCCCTTCTCCGATGCCACCTGGGCGTTCGAGCTGGACTTCGCCGGAGCGCGGCTGCTCGCGACGGTCGACGACGACACCGTGCGGTTCGCGGGAGCGGACGGGGCGAAGTTCGAGCTGCCGCTTCCCGAGATCGAGCTGGCACTGCGCAGCCTCCGTGCGCGACGGGCCCTGCTCGACGGCGTGCTCGTGGCCGCGGGCGAGAGCGACCGGCCGGACGCAGAGCTGCTCCGCGCGAAGCTCGCCGCGGGGGAGACCGCCGAGCTGCGCTACTACGCGTTCGATCTGCTGCATTACGAGGACTGGTCGCTCACCGCGTTCCCCTTCGAGGAGCGCAAAGCCGCGCTCGCCGCCGTCCTTCCGCCGAGCGCCAGCGTGCTCTTCGTCGATCACGTCGTGGAGCGCGGCACGGAGCTGGCCCAGGTCGTGGCTCAGGGCGGGCTCGGCGGGATCATCGCCAAGCGTCGCGGATCGCCTTACGTTGCCGGGCCGTCCGCTGACTGGGTGCGCGTGCCGGTCGAGGCCGGAGCGGCGTCGGGCGCGCCGCCCGTCGTGCGCTCCAAGGTCAAGTTCTCGAACCGGGACAAGATCTACTGGCCGAAGGAGGGGATCACCAAGGGTCAGCTCCTCGACTGGTACGACCGCATGGCCGACGTGATCGTGCCCTATCTCCGCGATCGCCCCGTGCACATGCTGCGTTATCCCGACGGCATCGAGGGGAAGTCGTTCTATCACAAGAACGTGACCGGTCGGATCCCGGACTGGGTGCAGACCGTGCTCATCAAGGAGGAGGGGGGCGAAGAGGTTCGCTACGTCGTCTGCAACGACCGCGACACCCTGCTCCAGCTCGTGAACCTCGGCAGCATCGACCTGCACCCGTGGATGTCGCGCACGGACGCTCCCGAGATGCCGGACTACGCCATCATCGACCTGGATCCGTCGGACGACGACTTCTCGAAGCCGGTGCGCATCGCGCGGACGATCGGCAAGATCCTCGGCGGATGCGGATTGCGCGCGCGGCTGAAGACGTCGGGGAAGTCCGGCCTGCACATCTACATCCCGCTGGTGCGGCGCTACACGTACGAGCAGGCCCGCATGTTCTGCGAGGTGGTGGCGCGGATGTCCGTCGTCGAGCACAAGAAGATCGCCACGGTGGAGCGCGTTCCCGCCAAACGCGGCGACAAGGTGTACGTGGACTTCGGGCAGAACCGCCGCGAGCAGACCGTCGTGCCACCGTACGTCGTCCGCCCCGTGGAGCGCGCCCAGGTCTCCACGCCCCTCGACTGGGACGAACTGTCGCAGTCCATCCACCCCCGGGACTTCCACATGGGCAACGTCCCCGACCGGCTGGAGCGCCTGGGGGACCTCTTCCGTGGCGTCCTCTCCGATCTGCAGGAGCTCGAGCCGGCCATCGAGGCGCTGGAGCGCCGCTGACCGCCAGCCGCCGCCCCACGGAGGCAATGTCCTGGGACGCTACCCCCGCCGGGCGGCCGCTTGAAGCCGGGGGTGAGAATCCTCTACTCTCGGTCGGTTCCCGTCCGGGGGTCCGGTTGAAAGCCGCCGTCATTCTGATCTCTCTCCTCGCCGCGGCCCGAGCCGAAGCCGCCGCAGTGTCCGCCGTCGTCCTCGACGTGACCCCCTGGCGGTCGGCCCTCCGCTCCACGCTTCGCCTGGAGGCGAGCGGCCGCGTCGAGCGCTGGGACTTCGCCGCGGGTCACGTGCGCAGCGTGGGAGTGGCCGTGCTGGCCGAGGAGGAGACCCGCCGGCTCTTCGCTCTGGCGAAGGACGTGCCGCTCGCAGCCGAGACCGGCGACCGCGACGGCGACGTGCTGCTGCTCGCCCGGAACGGCGACGTCGCCGTGTACCGTGAGCCGGAGGCTCCTGCCGCGCTCGAAACCTTGAGGAGCGAGCTGTCCGCCGCCACCGCGAATGCCGCGGCACCGCTCGAAGGTGGCAGCTGGGTGCGCGTGGAGCCGGTCGCGGCGGAGCGGGAGCAGGCGCTTCGAGCCGCCGGCATCGAGGCCATCCCGCTGGACACCTTCGCGCCGGAAGGCCGTGAGGCTCTCGAGAGCGCGGCCGTGGAGCCGTGGTCCTTCGTTCCGCTCACGGATCCCGCGCTCGGCGATGTGGTCGAGCACACCGACTGCGACGAGTTCTACGTCGTCCTGGCGGATTCCCGTTGGACCCAGGCCACCCTGTGGGATTCACCTTGATCTCCTGATCCGAGCCCGACACCCCGTTCCCCCGCGAGGCGTCTCATGTTCGACCTGCGTCCGAAGCTCCCCGCCGTGTTTCTCTTCGCGTGCGCGCTCTGCGCGCCCGCCGCTCCGGTGTCGGCCGGAACCGGCCGCGTGCGTGCCACGAGTCCGTCGACGTTCATCCTCGACTTCTGCGTCTCGGTGCAGTTCCAGGCGAACGCCGCCGAGCTCGTGAACATCCAGCGCGCCATCACCGACGCCTCCGCCGTGCTGGCCGACGCCACCGACGGCCAGTACGCGTTCGGGAACGTCGACATCGTGAACGACTCGGGCGCGGGGGCCGACGCGGAAGTCTGGATCAAGAGCCAGGCAGGAAGCGCATACGGGACCCCGGGGCTCTACGGCAGCCCGGGCGAGCACATCACGCTGTACTACCCGACGAACTGCACGGGGACGCCGGCGCTCAACGGGGACGCCTACACGCTCGCGCACGAGTTCGGTCACCACTTGTGGGGGCTGAAGGACGAGTACGCCGGACCGATCGGCGCGGCGGAGTGCGAGCCCGCTCCCGGCAGCCCCTCGGCGAGCTTCTCGCTGATGGACAACTTCTTCGCCCGCGGCGGCAACGATGGTGCCGGCACCGGCACCTACACGCTGAACGAGTTCTGCGTCGCGGCGAACCACGATCCCGACTTCGACACGGCACAGCAGGCGAAGTGGGGCGTGTCCTGCTGGGGGAGGATCTCCGCGCACCCGACCCGGCCGGCCGTGCACCCCGTGGGGCTCCCCGCCGGGCCGCCCCCCGTGGTGACCGCACCCGTGTTCCGCTTCCCCGTGGGGGAGCGGCGCTTCGTGCTGCTGATCGACCGCTCCGGCGACCGTCCTTCGCAGCCGATGCAGCTGCCGTCCTCGCAGCAGGCCGCCCGGCTCTTCGTCGATCTGGTCGATCCGGGAGACGCCATCGCCGTCGTGTCGTTCGCGGGGACGGCCACGGTGGACTTCCCGCTGACCGTGATCCAGGGACCGGCGGAGCGTGCCGCGGCGAAGGCCGCGATCGACGCGCTGACGGTCGGCGGCGCCACCTCGCTCGGCAACGGACTGATCGCGGCGCGGGACGAGATCCTCGCGCAGTCGCAGGCGTCGTGCACGCAGCAGATCCTCCTGCTGAGCGACGGCATCGCGAACCTCGGGCCGCCGGAGCTCTCCGTCGTGCCGAGCCTCGTCGGCGCCGGCATCGCCGTGTTCCCGTTCGCGCTGGCGCAGCCGCCGAAACCGGAGAACCTCGCCGTGCTGGCCGCGCAGACAGGCGGATCGTTCGCCAGCGTCTCGGTGCTGGACGAGCTGCCCGGGTTCCTCGCCGGGACCTTCGCCGACACGTACGGATCGGGAGTGGCCACCGAAACCGGCGGCACGGTGACCCAGGGTGGGACGTTCACCGCCCCCGCCTTCATCGAGCAGGGCGCGACGCGCGTGCAGTTCGTGCTCTTCTGGGCGGACCTGGACGACCTGATCGATCTCACCATCGAGGCTCCGGACGGCACGGTCTACTCCGCGGCCGACACCACGAACCCGGATGTCGAGTTCGTCTCCAGCCCGGGAGTACAGGTGCTCTCCCTCGGGGGCGCCGCGGTCGATCCCGCCGGAGGCGAGTACAAGATGATTCCGGGTGGAACGCAGCTCGACACGGACGGCGGCTCGTTCTGCCTGTCCGCGCTTCCGGCGAACGGCGCGGTCTCCATGGCGATGGACGTGGGACAGCCCACGTTCTCGGCCGGGCAGCCGATCGCGGTCAGCGCCACTCCACGCTTCCGCGGCAACGCGGTCGTCGGCTCGTCGCTGAGCGGCGAAGTCGTCCTGCCGAGCGGGGTCACCATGCCGATCGTGCTGTTCGACGACGGCAACCCGGCGAACGGCGACGACCTCGCCGGCGACGGCGTGTACGGAGCGCGCGTGTCCTCGGTGGGCGCCGGGCTCTACTCGTTCCACGTGGACGCGGAGGCCATCGCCGACGTGACCTTCGGCGGCGAAGCCCTGTACCAGACCGTCGGTGCACCGATCTTCTCGGAGACCGCTCCCGACTTCACTCGCTTCGCCAACGCCTCGGCAGTGGTGACCGACAGCGTGGCGACCGGCGATCCGACCATGACCTGTCCGCCGCCGGTCACCGCCGAGGCGACGTCCGCGTCCGGTGCATCGGTGACGCTCTCGACCGACGTCGCCGACGGCGGCGGGCAGGCGCTCACCGTCACGTGGATCGTGGACGGAACGCTGGCGCAGACCGACCTGGTCCCGGCGGGTCCTGGTGCCACCGTGACCCTCACCCGGGCGTACTCGTTCGGCGCGCATCCCGTGCAGATCACCGTGTCCGACGGGTTCAGCTCCCTGTCGTGCGCCACGGCGGTCTCCGTCGTGGACACGACCGCGCCGACGCTCTCCGTGACGCTGAACCGCACGGTGCTCTTCCCGCCGAACCGCGCCCTGATGAGAGTGACCGCGACGATCGGGGTCTCCGACGCGACCGATCCCGCGCCGACGTTCGTGCTGTCCTCCATCACCAGCGACGAGCCGGACAGCGGCATCGGCTCCGGCGACGTTCCCAACGACATTGTGCGCGCGGCGGTCGGAACGCCCGACACGACGTTCGAGCTGCGCGCCGAGCGTGACCCCGCCGGCGACGGCCGCGTCTACTCCATCGTTTACACGGCGACGGACGTGCACGGCAATTCGGCGAGCCACACCTCGCTCGTCACCTGTGCCGCGGGACACCTGCCCGGATCGGCACTCTCCGCCACGGGGTTCGCGGCGGACGGAACCGGCATCCTTCCCGGGGCTCTGAGCGTCCACGTCGTCATCCCGTCGGTGCCAGGCCTCGTCGATGCGTTCGCCGTGGATCCCTCGCTCGTCGTGCTCGGGAACGAGGTGGACGTCGTCGCGCCGCTCTCGACGCGCTTCGCCGACGTGACCGGGGACGCGCTCACCGACCTGATCGCGGAGTACCCCGCGGGCGTGACCGACGCGCTGCGCGCTGCGTCGCAGCCGGCTCCCGTCGCGCTGTACTTCGAGACGGACGCGGCGGCGTACCTGGTCACCGACGTGTTCGCGCTGGGTCCGCCGGTTCCGATCGTTTCGACGGATGCGACGGCGCAGGCCGGATCCATCGACCTGTACCGTCCGACGCCGAACCCGTTCACCGGCACGAGCCGCGTGGCGTTCGCCGTGCCCGGCTCGACGCCGGCCGCGGTGACGTTCACGGTGTTCGACGTGGCGGGCCGGGTGGTGCGGCGCATCGTCGAGCACCAGACCTTCGCCCCGGGACGGCACGACCTGAGCTGGGACGGCCGGGACGGTTCCGGCCGCGAGGTCCTGTCGGGCGTCTACCTCCTGCGGCTCGAGGTCGGGGCGGAGGAGCGGACGCTGCGAGTCGTGCGCCTCCGGTAGGTGGTATCGTCGGAGGATGAAGTCCCCCGGCGTCCCCCCGCTTCCGGAGCGCATCGGTCCGTATCGGGTCCTCGGCGAGCTCGGCCGGGGCGGCATGGGTGTCGTCTATTCCGCCGAGGATCCACGGCTGCGCCGCCGCGTGGCCATCAAGACGCTGCCCGAAGGCCTCTCCCGGGATCCGGCCCGGCGCGCGCGCTTCGAGCGGGAGGCGCAGCTTCTCGCGGCGATGAATCACCCCAACATCGCCACGATCCACTCCCTGGAGGAGGCCGACGGCGTCCACTTCCTCACGATGGAACTCGTGGAGGGAGAGACCCTGGGCACGCGGATCGGGGGGCGCCCGGTGCCGCTGGACGAGCTCCTCTCCATCGCCCGGCAGATCGCGCACGCCCTCGAGGCGGCGCACCGCAAGGGCGTCGTCCACCGAGACCTGAAGCCCGGCAACGTGAAGCTCACCACCAGCGGCGAGGTGAAGATCCTCGACTTCGGAATCGCCAAGGCGGTGTTCGGCGAAACCGAGAGCGCGCCACACCGGGCGCGGCCCATCGCCCTGCCCGAGAGCCACGAAGGCGAGACCATCGCGGCCGTGGGTGGCCCGCACGCGTCGGTTGGCGGGACGGACACGACGCTCCCGGGAGACATCCTGGGCACGCCGGGGTACATGAGCCCGGAGCAGGTCCACGGTGCGGACGTGGATCATCGCGCCGACGTCTGGGCGTTCGGCTGCGTGCTCTACGAGTGCGTGACCGGCTCGCGCCCTTTCCGCGCGAAGAACGTGACCGAGGTTCTCCGCGCGACGCTCGCCGCGGAGCCGCCGCTGGAGGTCCTGCCCGCGGACACCCCCGAGCGGCTGCGCAGCCTGATCGAGCGGTGCCTCTGCAAGGACCCGGATGCGCGGCTCGCGTCGATGGCGATGGCGCGCCAGGAGATCGAGGAGGAGATCGCGCAGCGGGCGCTTCCGGGTGCCTCGGGCGGCCGCCGGCGCGCCGCCACCGGACCGAACAACCTGCCTGCGCGCCTCACCAGCTTCGTGGGCCGCACCGCGCCGCTCGAGGCGGTGCAAGCGCTTCTCCGGGAGAAGCGTCTGGTCACGGTCACCGGGACGGGCGGCAGCGGCAAGACGCGCCTGGCGCTGGAGGCCTGCTGGAACGCGCTGCCGCGCTTCGGGGACGGCGTGTGGAGCGTGGAGCTGGCGCCGCTCTCCGACGGCGAGCTCGTCGCGGAGACCGTGTCGGCAGTGCTCTCCGTGCGGGAGTCCCCGGGCCGGCCGGCGGTCGAGTCCCTGCTCGATCACCTCGCCGCGAAGGACGTCCTGCTGCTGGTCGACAACTGCGAGCACGTGCTCGACGGATGCCGCGCTCTCCTCGAGCGGATCCTGGCGTCGTGCCCCGGCGTCCGCGTCGTGGCGACGAGCCGTCAGGCGCTCGGTCTGCCCGAGGAGGCGGCGTACCACCTGCCGTTGCTGGAGGTGCCCGCCAGTGACGACGGCAACACCGTGCAGGGATTGCTAGGGCTCGAGTCCGTCCGGCTCTTCGTGGAGCGGGCGCGGGCGGCGCGTGCCGACTTCGCCCTGACCGAGCAGACCGCCGGGGAAGTGGCGAGGATCTGCCGCCGGCTGGACGGGATCCCGCTGGCCCTGGAGCTCGCGGCGGCGCGCGTCAAGGTGATGGGAGTGCACGAGATCGCCAGCCGCCTGGCCGACCGCTTCCGCCTGCTGGGGAGCCGCGACCAAGCGCTCCCGCACCACCAGACGCTGCGCGCGCTCATCGACTGGAGCTGGGACCATCTCGCGCTTCCGGAGCAGGCGCTGTTCCGCCGGCTCGCCGCGTTCTCCGGCGGCTGGACGCTCGACGCCACGGAGGCGGTCTGCGCCGGCGGAGACGTCGAGGAATGGGAGATCCTGGATCTCTTGACCGAGCTGGTGGACCGGTCGCTGGTCGAGTCGGACACGGAGCGAAGCCAGGGGACGGACCGTGCGCGCTTCCGCATGCTGGAGACGGTGCGCGAGTACGCGCTGGGCCGGCTCGGCGAGCACGGCGAGGAGCGCTCCGTGCGCGAGCGGCACCGCGTGCACTTCCTGTCGCTGGCCGAGCAGGCCGAGCCTGGCCTCACCGGAGCGGAGCAGACCACGTGGCTGCTTCGCCTCGCCGCCGATCACGACAACCTGCGCGAGGCCATGACCGCCGAGCCGGACGGCGCGGGCGAGGAGGCGCTGCGCCTGGCTGGCGCGCTCGGGCGCTACTGGGCGGTGCGCGGGCACTGGAGCGAAGGCCGGCGCGTCACCGCGGCGCTGCTCGAGCGCACGAAGGACCAGCCGCCGTCGGCCGCACGGGCGAAGGTGCTGCACTGGGCCGGCAACCTGGCCTACCGTCAGGGCGACTACGCGAAGGCGCGCGCGCTGCACGAGCAGGCGCTGGCCGCGCGCCGGGAGGTCGGCGACCGCACCGGCGAGGCGGCCTCCCTGGAGAGCCTCGGCGTCGTGGCGCACGACCAGGGTAGTTTCGAGGAATCACTGGGGTTCCTCGAGCGGAGCCTCGCGCTTCGCCGGGAGCTGGGCGACGAGTGGGCCGTTGCGCTCTCGCTCAACAATCTGGGCGTCGCCGTCGAGGCCGCCGGCGACTACGCGCGCGCCGTCCGCTTCCACGAGGAGAGCCTGGCGCTTCGCCGCAAGCTGGCCGACGCGTCCGGCATCAGCGGCTCCCTGAACAACCTGGGCTGCGCGCTGGAGTGCCTCGGCGAGTACGCGCGCGCCCGCGCGCTGCACGAGGAAGCGCTGGCGGTCCGCCGGAACCTCGGTGACCGCTGGGGGATCGGGCTCTCGCTCAAGAACCTGGGCGCGGCGGCCTTCGCCCTCGGTGACCTCGACGACGCGCGCGCCTTCTTCCGCGAGAGCGTCGACACGTTCCGCGGCATCGAGGAGCGCTACGAGATGTGCCACGGGCTCGCCGGCCTCGCGCGGGTTGCCCGGGCTTCGGGCGAAGCGGAGGAGGCGCGATCCCTGGCGAAGGAGTGTCTGGAGGTTCGGCGCGCGCTGGGCGAGCCGCGGGGCATGGCCAATTCTCTGGAGTGCTTCGCCGGGCTGGCCGTGGACGCGGGCGAAGGCGCGCGGGCTGCGCGTCTGCTCGGCGCGGCCGAGGCGCTCCGCGAGAGGATCAAGGCGCCGCTCCCGCCGCCGGAACTGGCTCAGGTGGAGCGGGACGCGGCCGCGGCGCGAGACATTGCGAAGGAGTCGTGGGGCGCCGCGCGGGGGGCCCGCCGGGGGGGGGCGGGCGGCGACGCGGGGGGCGGGGCCCAGGGGGGGGCGCAGGGGGGGCGCCGCGGGGGGGCGGGCC
>JBQTGV010000062.1:0-70490 GCA_052390515.1 Candidatus Eiseniibacteriota bacterium
CACCGGTCCTCGGGAGCGAGCGCCGCGGGGTCGCGCGGTCCACGGTATGGCGCGCGGTCCCACGGGTCGGGCGCGTTTTCGCCGCTCCGGGCCTCGGGTTCAACGACCATCGGATCGCCCGTGACACGCATCCACTGCGCGAGACGAGCGCGCAACGCGCTTCGGACGGGGTCGAAGCTCGGATCGCCGGCGAGGTTCACCAGCTGACCGGGATCGGTAGCGAGGTCGTACAGCTCCTCGGCTGGACGCGCGCCGAGTGCGAGCGCGAACGCGCCGTCCCGGCGTGGATCACCGCCCGCGGAGAGCAACCAGGTCTTCGTCGGGGAAGGGTCCACGTCGGCGAAGCCCTCGGTGCCGGCGGGAAAGCCCGGATCGCCCGCCGGCGCGCGGGCGGCGCGCAGGTTCCACACGTAGAGATGATCGGCGGTGCGCACGGCTCGCACGGGATAGCCGAGATCGCCGGGACGGGCCCGTGCGTGACGCTCCCGCTCCAGGAAGACCGCGTCGCGCGCGGGGTCGCCCTCGCCACGGAGTAGCGGCAGCAGCGAGCGCCCCGTCGTTCCGGGCGGTGACGCGAGGCCGGCCAGCTCGAGCAACGTCGGCGCGAGATCGGTCAGCTCGACCGGCGCTCCGGCGATCCGCCTGCCGGCGGGCGCGGCCGTCCCGAAGACGAGGGGGACGTGCGTGCCGGCGTCGTACACGTCGGCCTTGGCGCGCGGAAACGGCATGCCGTTGTCGCTCGTCACGATGATCGGAACGTGGCCGGCGAGTCCGCGCGCTCCGAGCTGCCGCACCAGCGCTCCGAGCTCCCGGTCGACCTCCTCGACTTCGCCCGCATAGTCGGCGAGGTCGTCGAGGATCGCGGCGGCGTCGGGGAGATGCGGCGGCCGGAATCCGGGAGCCGCACCGGACTGGCGCGGCGTGCCGCCCCTGCCGAACGGGCGATGCGGGCGGCGCGTCCCGTGCCAGTAGTGGAAGGGCGAATCCCCCACGCCGGTGAGCAGGGACTCGAGATCCGCGACCTCCGGCCCGGCGGGATCCGAAGCGCCCGGCGACAGCCGGCCCGGTGCCCACCCCTTGCCGGAGTGCCCCACGGCCCATCCCGCCGCCACCAGCATCTCGGGATACGTCGCCACCGAATCGGGGAACGCGCCCCACTGGTTGGCCGCTTCGCCCAGGGCATGCGGCGGCCGGCCGGTCAGCAGCGAAGCCCGCGAGGGCGCGCAGATCGGCGAAGCGCAGAACGCGTAGCGGAACTGCACGCCCGCACGAGCCAGTCGATCCAGCGAGGGCGTGCGCACCCGGGGATCGCCGTACGCGCCGGCGACTGCCGCAGACCAGTCGTCGGCGACGAACACGACGACGCCGGCCGGCGAGTCGGCGCTCTCATTCTGGGGAGCCGCCGCGGCCGGCCAGGCCGCCAGGCACAGCGCGCCCGCGGCGAGCGGAACGGCGCCGCTGCGCGGCCAGGGCATCCCGCGGCGGGGATCGATGGGCATCACACCTCGGCAGTCGCGGGGTCCGATCGAGCGGCCATCCTCTCACTCGATCTGGGTACACGATACCGACGCGCGCCGCAACTCGACGGCGCGCGCCGCCGCCCGTGACCGCGGGCCTCTTTGCCCGGCACTCCGCTCGCCCTCCTCGTACGTGCCGACTCCCGGTCCGGCCAGATCCGCCCGCTTGTCGCCGGCGATCTTCGTATGGGCATGACTCCACCCCCCCGATGGGTCGTGCAACCGAGCCCGCTGCCATCTACGGAGGGGCGCCAGGGCGAGAAGCGCCGCCCGCCCGGGCTCGGCGTGTGGCCCGTGAGCGGGGATGACCTGCGGCTCAGCCGGTCGACGCGCCCGGCCGGGGGACCTCAGGATCGGTCAACCTCCGGGGCGTGGGGGTCGATAGAAGTACCGAGATCGGGGTGTCCCTCCAGGAAGCGGCGATCGCGGGACCGGCGAGGTGGAACGGACATGTGCGGCATCGCCGGGATTCTCAACCTGGGGAGCTCCGAGCCCATCGATGAGCCCCTGCTGGCGCGGATGATCTCGACCATCCGTCACCGGGGGCCGGACGAGTCGGGCATGTACGTGGACTCGACCGTCGGGCTGGCTCACGCGCGGCTCAGCATCATCGGCTTGACCGGCGGGACGCAGCCGATCTGCAACGAGGACGGCACGCTCTGGATCGTCTACAACGGCGAAGCGTTCAACTACGTCGAGCTCCGCGAGGAGCTGCTCGGCCGCGGGCACGTGTTCCGCACGACGACGGACACGGAGGTGCTGCTGCACCTCTACGAGGAGCACGGGGTCGAGTCCCTGAAGAGGATCAACGGCCAGTTCGCGCTGGCCATCTGGGACTCGCGCAAGAGGGAGCTGTTCCTCGCGCGGGACCGCCTGGGGATTCGCCCGCTGTTCTACACCAGGAGCCGCGGCCGACTGCTCTTCGGGTCGGAGATCAAGGCGCTCTTCGCCGATCCGTCGGTGCCGCGGGCGATCGATCCGGTGGCCCTGGCGGAGACCTTCACGTTCTGGTCCACCCAGGCGCCCCGCACCGCGTTCCGCGACGTGCACGCGCTTCGCCCCGGGCACACTCTCGTGGCGCGCGGCGCCGAGATCACCGAGACGCCGTACTGGCGGATCCCTCTGGTCACGCCCGACGCGTACTACGGCGGCACGTTCGAGCAGGCTCGGGACGAGCTGCGCGCGCTGCTGAAGGACGCCGTTCGCATCCGCCTGCGCGCCGACGTGCCCGTGGGCGCCTATCTGAGCGGCGGCCTGGACTCCTCCCTGGTCACGGCCCTGATCGCCCGGCACTTCGACAACGATCTGCGGACCTTCTCCATGAGCTTCGAGGAGGCGCCGTTCGACGAGACGCCGTTCCAGCAGACCATGACCCGGCAGCTGGGGACGCGGCACAGCCAGGTGCACATCGGCAACGACCAGATCCGCGAGCTCCTGCCGGAGGTCGTCTGGCACTGCGAGACGCCGCTCACACGCACGGCGCCGGTGCCGCTCCTGCTGCTCTCGCGGCTGGTGCGGGATCACGGCTTCAAGGTCGTGCTGACGGGGGAGGGGGCCGACGAGGTCTTCGGAGGCTACAACATCTTCCGGGAGGCGAAGGTCCGGCGCTTCTGGGCGAGGCGCCCGAACTCGACGCTTCGCCCGCTGCTCTTGGAGCGCCTCTACCCCTACGTCTTCCGAGACCCGGCACGGACCCGGTTCTTCCTCCAGAAGTTCTACGCCGTGAGAGACGGCGATCTCGACGATCCGTTGTTCTCCCATCAGGTGCGGTGGCGAAACAGCGCACGCAACCGGACGTTCTTCTCCGACGAGGTGCGAGCCGCGCTCGCCGGCCACGATCCCGTGGAAGAACTTCGCTGCCGTCTCCCCGAGAGCTTCGGGTCGCGCGACGCGCTGTCCCGCGCGCAGGTGCTGGAGATGGAGCTCTTCCTGTCGAGCTACCTGCTGTCCTCGCAGGGCGACCGCGTGGCGATGGCGAGCTCGCTGGAGACGCGCATGCCGTTCCTCGACTACCGCGTGGTCGAGCTGGGATTCCGACTGCCGCCCCGCTGGAAGATCAACGCCCTGAAGGAGAAGCACATCCTCAAGGAGGCGGCGCGGGGCGTGCTGCCCGAGGAAGTGCGCGGGCGGGCGAAGAAGCCCTACCGAGCTCCCATCCGCGAGGCGCTCGCCGGCCGCGGCGGCGACGATTGGGTGCACGACCTGCTCTCCGCCCCGAGGCTGCGGCGCGCCGGCTACTTCGATGAGCGGAAGGTGGCCCACCTGCTGGCACGCTGCGAGGACGGAAGCGGCACGGGGGAGACGCAGGACATGGCGTTGGTCGGGATCCTCACGACGCAGCTCCTGCACCACCAGTTCGTGGAGAGCGCGGCGCTCTCGGACTCCGACGGGAGAACGCTGGACCGGGTGGTGCGCGTTGCCTGACCGCGCCGCCCTCCTCGAGGAGTGCACGTTCGCGGAAGGACCCGGTGTGGACGACTATCTCTACACGCGGGTGTACCTGCCCGCCGCCGAAACTCGCTCGACCGGGGTCGTCATCGCTCCTCCCGTGGGACACGAGCGGCTGCGCTGCTACCGGGAGCTCGTGGGGCTCGGGCGCGGTCTCGCCGAGGCCGGCTATCCCGCGATCCACCTCGATTACCGAGGCGAGGGAGAGAGCTCGGGCGATTTCGCGGACTCGGACCTGGGCTCGCGGGTGGCTGACGTGGGCGCCGCCGCGCGCGAGCTGCGCGGGCGGGCGCGGCTCGAGGAGCTCGTGCTCGTCGGCGTACGTCTCGGCGCGCTCGTCGCGCTGCTCGCGGCGCGATCCCTCGCCGTGACCCGCGTGGTCCTCTGCGAGCCGGTGTGCGATCCGAGGAGCCACGCGACGGACTTGCTTCGCGCCAACATCATCCTGCAACGGCAGTATCGCGGAGGGATCGCCGACACGTCTCCCGCGCTGCGCACGGCGCTCGCCTCGGGGCGCACGATCTCGGTCTACGGGTTCCACCTCGGCCGGAAGCTCCTCGGTGAGCTCGAAACGCTGGACACGACCGCCGTCGTCGAAGGATTCGCGGGAGAGGCGCTCGTCGTGTACTTCGCCAGAGAAGAGCGCCCGCCGCGCCCGGATCTCGAGGCGTGGACGCGACGGTTCGTCGGAGCTTCTTCGCCGGTCGAGGCAGCGCGCGTGGTCACGGACTTCGGGTGGGCGGGCAAGGCCACGTGGAACTCCCGGCTCGAACCGTTGAACGCGAGGGTGACGGAATGGCTCGCTCGGTCCTGAGCACCGGGGGAGCGGTACGACGGACCGCCGTTGCGATCCTGAACCGAGACGGCAGGCGCATGTTCGGGATCCTGACGGCACCGGCGAGCGGCGCCGACGGTACGGAGGCCCTCGTGCTCTGCCACGCGGGAGTCACCAGCAAGGCCGGCACCGGCGAGTACATGAGGATCCTGGCGGATCAGCTCGCCGCCCAGGGACGCTCGGTCCTGCGCTTCGATCAGTCCGGGGTGGGGGACAGCGAGGGCGAGATCGGCGACGGCCTCCCCATCAACAGGTACTACCGGATGATCCAGACCGGCCTCTCCGTGGCCGATACGGAGGATGCCGTGGCTTGGCTCGCCGAGACGTGCCGGCCGGCGGGGATCTCGCTGCTCGGACATTGCGGCGGTTGTGTGACCGCGGCGCTCGTTGCCGCGCGCCGCCCCGGGACGTTCCGCGGGCTGATCTTCATCGCCCTGCCCGTTCTCTACTCTCCGCTGAACGGGGAGGCGGACGGCCGCGGTGATACGGACCGGAGGATCCCACACGCCCAGCTGAGGAAGCTGCTCCGGCCCGACGGATACCTGGGGGCTCTCCGGGGGCGGACCGACCTCCTGCTGATGACCCGGGCGGTGGCGAGCTACGGCGTCGAGCAGCTGCGGAAGTGGGCGCACCGGGGACCGGAGCGCCCTCCCTCGGGACTGCATCCGCTGTACAACCGCTTGCTCGGAGAGGCTTTCGAAGATCTGATGAGGAGGCGGACGCCGGTGTTGATCATCCTGCCCCAGTTCGACGTCGAGACCGAGACGTTCGAGGCGGAGTTCCGGGCGAAGGTGCTGGACGCGCATCCGGAATACCGCGACCTCTGCAGGGTGGAGTACCTGCCGGACACCGACCACTCGGTGATGTTCGAATCTTCGCGGGAGCGCTTGAAGAGCGTCATCTCTGCGGGGCTCGACGCGATGGCGCACGCATGAGCGCCCCGGGCCTCGGGCTGGACTCCCTGAAGCTCGACGCGGAGCGCGAGGTGGATCGGATCTGTCTTCGCCTGCGCGAGGCGCTGGCCGGACCGCTGCGTCGCCGCGGCCTCGTGATCGGACTGTCCGGGGGCATCGACAGCAGCGTCTGCGCGACGCTCGCGGCGCGGGCGCTCGGCGCCGCGCGCGTGTTCGGCCTGCTGATGCCCGAGCACCACTCCGACGACGACACGCTGCGGCTGAGCCGCGGTCTCGCCGGGAGCCTCGGGATTCGTTGGGCGCACGAGGACATCAGCGGCGTGCTGGACGCCGCCGGCTGTTACCGCCGCTACGACGACGCCGTGCGCAGCGTGGTGCCGGAGTATGGACCGGGGTGGAAGTCCAAGATCGTGGCATCGGATGCCACCGCGAGCCGGGGCTTTCGCCTCTTCTCCCTCGTGGCACAGGCGCCGGGGGGCGCGGTGGTCCGCACTCGGCTGCCGCTCGAGGCGTACCTGGGCATCGTCGCGGCGACGAGCTTCAAACAACGAACGCGCAAGATGATCGAGTACTACCACGCGGACCGCCTGCACTACGCGGTCGTGGGCACGCCCAATCGCCTGGAGTACGACCAGGGCTTCTTCGTCAAGAACGGCGACGGTGCCGCGGACGTGAAGCCGATCGCGCACCTGTACAAGACCCAGGTCTACCAGCTGGCCGAGCACCTCGGCGTGGCGGCGGAGATCCGTTCGCGGCCTCCCTCCACCGACACCTATTCGCTGCCGCAGGGCCAGGACGAGTTCTACTTCTCGCTGCCCTTCGAGCAGATGGACCTGTGCCTGTGGGGAAGGAACCATGGTGTTGCGCCGGAGGCGGTCGCGGCGGCCGTCGGGCTGACTCCCGATCAGGTGCGTCGCGTTTTCGAAGACATCGACACGAAGCGCGCGACGACCGCCTATCTGCACCTGTCCCCCCTGCTGATGGAAGACGTACCCGAGGTATCGCCGCGTTCCGGGAAGCGCGAGACGGCGGGCGCGGGGAGGTCGAAGCATGAGTGACGTGAAGGACACGGTTCGCCGTTTCATCGTGGAGACGTTCCTGTTCGGGGAGAACGGACACCTGCAGGACGACACGTCGTTCCTCGACGCCGGCATCATCGATTCGACCGGCGTCCTGGAGCTCGTGAGCTTCCTGGAAGCCACGTATGGAATCAGCGTGAGGGACGAGGAGCTGATCCCGGAGAACCTCGACTCGCTCGCCAACATCGAGGCCTACCTGGCGCGCAAGAAGTAGCCCGGGAGGGCGACGATGCTGGTCCAGCAGTTCCTGGAGGACTCCGCGGCGCGCCTCCCGAACAAAGTCGCGCTGGTGTGCGGAAGCGAACGTCTCTCGTACAGCGAGATCGATCACCGCACCGGCCTCGTGGCGCGCCGGCTAGTCGCGCTCGGGGTGACGCGGCACGACCGCGTGGCCGTCTTCCTGGACAACTCGACCGAGCACGTCGTCGCGTTCTTCGGCGTACTGAAGGCCGGGGCGATCGCCATCCCGGTCAGCCCGACGATGAAGGCCCGGAAGCTCGGCTACATCCTGCGGGACTCCGGAGCCCGGGTGCTGATCGCCGGGGCGGAGAAGGCGCTCGTCGTCCGCGAGTCGGCGGAGCAAGCGACGGAGCTGCGGCACGTGGTGTGGTGCCGCCGGCCGGGTGCGCCGGTCAACCGGGAGGCGACGGACCTGCCCTCGGGTGTGAGCTCCGTCGAGTGGTCGTCGGTCCTGGCCTCCCCGGCGAACGCCGCTCTCCCGCGCTGCATCGACGTGGACCTGGCCACGATCATCTATACCTCGGGGTCCACCGGCGAACCGAAGGGCGTGATGTGCGCTCACTGTAACGTGGTCGCCGCCGCGCGCAGCATCACGCAGTACCTCGAGAACGTGGAGGACGACGTCATCCTGGACACGCTGCCGCTCTCCTTCGACTACGGCCTCTATCAGGTGTTCATGGCCTTCCTCGTGGGCGCCACGGTGGTGCTGGAGCGCTCCTTCGCCTATCCGCATCAGGTGCTGGAGAGCCTCGTGCGTGAGCGCGTGACCGGCTTCCCGCTCGTGCCGACCATGGCCGCGATCCTGCTGCAGATGGAAGAGCTGGCCGCGATGGACCTCGGCGCGCTGCGCTATGTCACCAACACGGCGGCCGCCCTGCCGGTCGCGTACGTGCGGAGGCTCCAGGCGCTTCTTCCCGGCGTGCGCATCTACTCCATGTACGGTCTGACGGAGTGCAAGCGCACCGCGTACCTGCCGCCTGAGCGGCTGAGCGAGCGCCCCGACTCCGTGGGGCTGCCCATTCCCAACGAGGAGGTGTTCATCCTCGACGACGCCGGGCGGGAAGTCGCTCCGGGGGAGATCGGCGAGCTGGTCGTGCGCGGCTCGAACGTCATGCAGGGCTACTGGAACGCTCCCGAGGAGACGGCGCGCAAGTTCCGCCCGGGCCGCTGGCGCGGCGAGACGCTGCTGCACACCGGCGACCTCTTTCGACGGGACTCCGAGGGTTTCCTGTACTTTGTCGCGCGCAAGGACGACATGATCAAGACCAAGGGGGAGAGGGTCAGCCCGCGGGAGATCGAGGACGTGGTGTGCGAGATGGAGGGAGTGGCGGAGGCGGCGGTCGTGGGCGTGCCCGAGGATGTCGCGGGGCACGTGATCAAGGCGTGCGTCGTGCTGAGAGACGGCCGCACCATCGGGGAGGAGGAGATCCGCAAGCACTGCAGCGCGCATCTGGAGGCCTTCGCCGTTCCCAAGTACGTGGAGATCCGCGCTTCGCTGCCGCGCACGCCGAACGGCAAGATCGACAAGAAGGCGCTCGTCTGAGCCGGCCGGCTCCCCGCCGGTTCAGGACAGCGGCCAGAACATCGGGATCAGGAACAGGCAGGCCGCGAAGGCGAGCACGGTGAGCCCGGCGCCGGCCACCAGGAAGTCCCGCACCCGATAGCGTCCCGTCGAGTAGACGAGGAGGCAGGCCGGCTCGAAGGGCGTGATGAACGAGCACGAGGCGGCGATGCACACGGCAATGGCGAAAGAGCGTGGGTCCGCACCCGCCACGGGTGCCGCTTCCAGCGCGATGGGGATGACCAGCAGCGCCGCCGCCGCGTTGCTGAGCGGCTGGGTGAGCAGGACCGTCAGCAAGTAGAACGTAGCCATCAGCACCAGCGGGTTGTCGCCCGGAACCGCGTCGGTCAGCGTCACGGCCAGGAGCCGCGCGGCTCCGGACTTCTCCATGGCGAGACCGAGGGTGGCCATTCCTGCCAGCATCACCAGGAAGCGGACGTTGACGTGTTCGCCGGCCTGCGACGGCTTCAGCAGGCCGATCGCCATGACGAGGCCAGCTCCTGTCAAGAACGCGGTCGGCGAGTCCAGCCAATCCAGCGCCGCGACCACGATCGCGGCGGCGAAGACGGCGCTCGCCTGCAGGCACTTCCTGCCGTCGTACGTCTGCAGCGCGGTGCTCTCGGTGAGGACGACGTGCGGCTCCGCCGCCAGGCGCTCGAACATGTCCTTTCGACCGTAGACCAGCAGCACGTCACCGGCTCGGAGCGGGATCTGGATGATCCGGTCGACGGCGACATGCCCGCGGCGGTGGATCGCCAGGATCGTCAGATGGTAGCGCCGCCGAAACTCGAGTTGCGTGAGGCTCTTCCCGATGAACGGCGAATTGTAGGAGACGGTCGCTTCCATGAGGGTGACGCCCTCGCCTTCGAGCCCTTGCCATTCCTTCGGCATCGGGTGGATGTCCAGACCCTTCGTGCCGCGGACGGCCGGGATGGTGCTCTCGCTGCCCTCGACGAGCAGGATGTCGCCGGCTCGGATGACCTCCGTCGGTTCGGGCGCCTCGATCCGATGTGTCCCGCGCTCGATGGCCAGCACGGTCACACCGAGCTTCTCCCCGAGCGCGGCGCGGGACATGGACTCACCGATGATCGCGGCGTCGGGCCCGACGAGGACCTCGTAGAGGAAGGCGCGCAGCCCGTACGCCTCGATGGCGGCCAGCTCGGGGCGCGGGCGGACCAGGCGAGGGACGACGAGCAGCAGGTAGGGGATCCCGATCAGCGCCACGGCCACGCCGACGGGGGTGAGCTCGAAGAAGGACATCGGGCGGAGGCCGTGCTGCGCGAGAGCTCCGGAGACGGCCACGTTCGTAGACGTCCCGATGAGCGTGCACATACCACCGGTCATGGAAGCGAACGCGATCGGCATGAGGTACTTCGCGCGGCTCACGCGGAACTGCCGCGCCACCGCCTCGGCCACCGGGATGAACGTCGCGGTGGCCGCGACGTTGTTGATGACCGAGGAGACGGCGTTCACGGCACCGAGCAGGTACACGCCCATCTTGCGCTCGCTGCCGCCGGCCAGCCCGCGGATCCGGGTGGCGATGAAGGCGGCCGCCCCGTTGTCCAGGATCGCGCCGGTGAGCAGCATCACCCCGGCGATCATGACGACCGCGGAGTTGCCGAAGCCGGACGCGGCCTCCTGCGGCGTGAGCACGCCGGCGATGACCAGAGCGCCCATCAGCAGCATGGCGAAGACCTCGATCGCGATCCACTCCCACGCGAAGTTCGCGATGGTCAGGACCAGCAGACCGAGGACGATGGCGATCTCCATGGCCGCGGATCTTGCCCGAGCGTGTCCCGACCGTCAAACGAGGTGGTGCGGCGGGGAGCGTTCTGCGGGCCGGAGTTTCCGTGCGGCCCCGCTCATCATCTCGACTTGGCGCACGGATCGTCGGCCTCGCCGCCGCCTACGTGATCACGGCCGGATCTCGTGCTGGTCGACGTGTCGCTCTCCGAGGGCACCGGCCTCGGGCTGCTGCGGGGCCCCTTGGAATCGCGGACCGGGGATCTCCCGAGGCCTAGCTCTCGATTGAGACGCACCTCTCGTTTTAGCGCCTCGTTTATGCCGCTCCGCCGTAGGTTGTCGTGCGGGTCGACGCCGGAGTCGGACGCGGCCCGCTGAACCCACGGAGTGACGCGATGGCCGACGTGCTCTTCCTCGTTCTCATCTTCGGGTTTCTGGCGGCGTGCCTGGGACTCGTGGAGCTGTGCGACCGGATCTAGGGAGGCGGTGGAGTGAACGCGCTGTACGTGATCGGGGCCGCGGTGGCGCTCCTCCTTCTCGTCTACCTCGTCGTCGCCCTGCTCCAGCCGGAGAGATTCTCGTGACCGTGAACGGCGTCGTGCAGCTGGCGCTCTATCTGCTCGCTCTGCTCCTTCTGGCGAGGCCGCTTGGCGCGTACATGGCCCGCGTCTACCAGGGGCGGCGCGTCGCGCTGGACCGAGTCCTCGGACCGCTCGAGCGGGCCATCTACCGCGTGGCCGGAGTTCGCCCGGAGAGGGAGACGGGCTGGAAGAAGTACGCGACGGACATGCTGCTCTTCAACTTCGCGGGCATTGTCGTCGTCTACGTTCTGCAGCGCCTGCAGGCGGTGCTGCCGCTGAATCCGGAAGGGCTCGGACCGGTGTCGCCGCACTCGGCGTTCAACACCGCGGTGAGCTTCGGTACGAACACGAACTGGCAGGGCTACGGCGGCGAGACGACCATGAGCTATCTGACTCAGATGGCCGGTCTCACCGTGCAGAACTTCGTCTCGGCGGCCGCGGGAATGGCCGTCCTGGCAGCCTTCGTCCGGGGGTTCGCGCGGCGCGAGGCCGAGACGATCGGCAATTTCTGGGTCGACCTCGTCCGCTCCACGCTGTACGTGCTGCTGCCGCTCTCGCTGGTGGTCGCCGTCGTGCTCGTCTCCCAAGGCGTGGTGCAGACCACGTCGCCGTACCTGCACGCGGACCCCGTGCAGCCCGGACAGGCCGAGCAGGTGCTCGCCGTCGGGCCGGCCGCGTCGCAGATCGCCATCAAGCAGCTGGGCACGAACGGCGGCGGCTTCTTCAACGTGAACTCCGCGCACCCGTTCGAGAATCCGACGCCTCTGTCGAACTTCGTCGAGATGCTCGCCATCCTGGTGATCTCCGCTGCGCTCTGCCACACGTTCGGGATCATGGTGGGCGACCGCCGGCAGGGGTGGGCCGTGCTCACGGCGATGACCGTGCTCTTCGTCGGGCTGCTCCTCGTGTGCGTGGCCGCCGAGCAGGGGGCAACGCCGCTCCGGGACCTCGGCGTCGACGACCGCGCCGGTCCCCTCCAGGCTGGAGGCAACATGGAGGGCAAGGAGGCCCGCTTCGGAGTCGTGAACTCCGCGCTCTGGGCCACCGCGACCACCGCCGCGTCGAACGGATCCGTCAACGCGATGCACGACTCGTTCACGCCGATCGGGGGCCTCGTCCCGATGTGGCTGATGCAGCTCGGTGAAGTCGTGTTCGGCGGGGTGGGCTCGGGGCTCTACGGAATGCTGGTCTTCGCCATCATCGCGGTGTTCATCGCCGGTCTGATGGTGGGCAGAACGCCCGAGTACCTGGGAAAGAAGATCGAGGCGTACGAGATGAAGATGGCGGCGCTGGTGATCCTCATTCCGCCCGCCGTCGTGCTGACCGGCACGGCCGTCGCCGTCGTGGTGCCGGCGGGGAAGGCGACCATCTTCAATCCCGGCGCGCACGGTTTCAGCGAAGTCCTGTACGCGTTCTCCTCGGCCGGCAACAACAACGGCAGCGCCTTCGCCGGGCTCGGCGCGAACACGCCCTTCTACAACACGGCGTTGGGGCTGGCCATGCTGTTCGCCCGCTACTGGCTGGCCGTGCCGACGCTGGCCATCGCCGGCTCACTGGCGCGCAAGAAGATCGTACCCGCGGGCCCCGGCACGCTGCCCACGCACACGCCTCTCTTCGTCGCGCTGCTGATCGGCGTGGTCGTGCTGGTCGGCGCGCTCACGTTCGTGCCGAGCCTCGCGCTCGGACCGATCGTGGAGCACCTGCAAGTGGCCGCGACGCGGTCCTGAGCGGAGGATGGACGTACCGATGTCGACACCCGTGAGGAAGCGGACTCTGTTGGACCGTCGGATCCTGCGACGCGCTCTCCTCGACTCCCTGCGCAAGCTGCACCCCGCCGTACAGATTCGGAATCCGGTGATGTTCGTCGTTTGGGTGGGAAGCGTCCTCACCACGGTGCTCTTCGTGCAGGCGCTCACTGGACGCGGCGAAGCTCCGGTAGGCTTCATCCTGGCCGTGTCGGTGTGGCTCTGGTTGACCGTGCTCTTCGCGAACTTCGCCGAGTCCATCGCCGAGGGGCGGGGCAAGGCTCAGGCCGAGGCGCTCCGCCGGACGCGGCAGGACGTCCAGGCGCGGAAGCTGGCCAAGGCCGATCGGAACGCCGCGTCGGAGCGGGTGCCCGGAAGCGCGCTGCGCAAGGGCGACCTGGTGCTGGTGGAGCCGGGCCAGGTGATTCCCGGCGACGGCGAGGTGATCGAGGGCGCCGCCTCGGTGGACGAGAGCGCCATCACCGGAGAAAGCGCCCCCGTGATCCGCGAGAGCGGCGGCGACCGGAGTGCGGTGACCGGCGGCACGCGCGTGCTCTCCGACTGGCTGATCGTGCGCATCGCGGCGAATCCGGGGGAGGCCTTCCTCGACCGCATGATCGCCATGGTCGAGGGCGCGAAGCGGCGCAAGACGCCCAACGAGATCGCGCTCAACATCCTGCTGGCCGGCTTCACCATCATCTTCCTGCTGGCCACGGCCACGCTGCTCCCGTTCTCGCTCTTTAGTGTCTACGCCGCCGGGCAGGGGACGCCGGTCACGGTCACCGTCCTGATCGCGCTGCTGGTCTGTCTCATCCCGACGACGATCGGCGGGCTGCTCTCCGCGATCGGCATCGCCGGAATGGACCGCATGCACCGGGCGAACGTGATCGCCATGTCCGGGCGCGCGGTCGAGGCCGCAGGCGACGTCGACGTGCTGCTCCTGGACAAGACCGGCACGATCACGCTCGGTAACCGCCAGGCGACCGAGTTCCTTCCCGCCGCAGGCGTGCAGGAACGCGACCTGGCCGACGCCGCGCAGATCGCCTCGCTGGCGGACGAGACGCCGGAGGGCCGCAGCATCGTCGTGCTGGCGAAGGAGAAGTACGGCATCCGCGGGCGTGACGTGAGCGGCCTGGGGGCCAAGTTCGTGCCCTTCACGGCGCAGACGAGAATGAGCGGTGTCGACCTCGACGGGCGTCTCGTCCGCAAAGGTGCGCCGGACGCGATCGACGCGTTCGTCCGGGGGCTCGGCGGCGAGGTCCCCGCGTCGGTGAGGGCGGCGGTCGAGGGCGTGGCCAAGGGCGGCGCAACGCCGCTGGTCGTTGCCGACGGCGCGAAGGTGCTGGGCGTCGTGCAGCTCAAGGACATCGTCAAGGGCGGGATCCGGGAGCGCTTCGGCGAGCTTCGCCGCATGGGCATCCAGACCATCATGATCACCGGGGACAACCCGCTCACTGCCGCGGCGATCTCCGCCGAGGCCGGGGTGGACGACTTCCTCGCGCAGGCCACCCCGGAGGCCAAGCTCTCACTCATCCGCAGCCTGCAGGCGGGCGGTCGGCTCGTGGCCATGACCGGCGACGGCACGAACGACGCGCCGGCGCTCGCCCAAGCCGACGTCGCCGTGGCGATGAACACCGGGACGCAGGCGGCGAAGGAAGCCGGGAACATGGTCGACCTGGACTCCAATCCGACGAAGCTCATCGAGGTGGTGGAGACCGGCAAGCAGATGCTCATGACCCGCGGCGCGCTGACGACGTTCAGCATCGCCAACGACGTCGCCAAGTACTTCGCGATCATCCCGGCGGCGTTCGCCACCACCTACCCGGCGCTCGAGGCCCTGGACGTGATGCACCTGGCCACGCCGGAGAGCGCCATCCTCTCGGCCGTGATCTTCAACGCGCTGATCATCATCGCGCTGGTGCCGCTGGCGCTGCGCGGGGTGCGCTACCGGCCGATCGGCGCGTCTCGTGTCCTGCGTCGGTTCCTGCTGGTCTACGGAGTCGGGGGGATCGTGGCGCCGTTCGTCGGGATCAAGCTGATCGACATGCTCCTCACCGCCACGGGGTTGTCATGAGAGAGCCTTCGTCCATCCGCCCGGCAGTGGTCGTCCTCGCGTGCCTGACCGTCGTGACCGGGTTCGCGTATCCGCTGCTGGTGACCGCCGTCGGCCGGGCGGCGTTCCCGGGACCGGCGAGTGGAAGCCTCGTGATCCTCGACGGCCGGCCCGTCGGGTCGACGCTCATCGGCCAGCCCTTCGACGACCCGGCGTACTTCTGGGGAAGACTGTCGGCGACCGGACCGACCGCCTACAACGGCGGTGCGTCCAGCGGATCGAACTACGGCCCGCTGAACCCGGCGGTCCGAGAGGCGGCGGAGACGAGGATCGCGGCGCTGAAGCGGGCGGATCCCCAGAACGACGCGCCGGTCCCGGTGGATCTCGTCACCGCGTCCGGAAGCGGTCTCGATCCGCACGTCTCTCCCGCGGCGGCGCTGTACCAGATACCGCGCGTGGCGCGGGCGCGCGAGCTCGCCGAAGACGAGCTGCGCCAGCTAGTCGGGGAGCACACCGAGGCGAGGACGTTCGGCATTCTGGGAGAGCCCCGGGTGAACGTCCTGCTGCTGAACATCGCTCTCGAAGAGGGAAGGAAGTGACGTCGACCGCAACGGGTCGGAAGCAACAACGAACCCTCGGCACGTGCTGCACCGCTCCCGGGCAGCGCCAGGCCAAGCTCGCCGCCGCCTCGACCGCCGCGTTGCTCGTGCTCGCCCAGTGGCCCGCGGCGGCGACCCCGTCCTCCACGCTGTGGACCAACTGCACGATCGACATCCAGCCGTACCGCGTCCTGCACCTCACCTACGACAACTACACGACGATCGGGGAGGACGGTCCCGCGGCGGGCGGCCAGCAGTTCGCGAACGATCTGGGCCTCACCGTCGGCGTGCTCCCGTTCCACAAGCTGCAGATGGAGATCGCGCTGGACTGGCTGGAGCCCAGCGACCATCCGGCGTTCCTGGCCGCCAAGGCGGGCGCGCCGGAAGGGGCGCTCTTCGAGGGCGCTCCCGCGCTCCAGCTCGGGATCTTCAACGTCGGCACAGAGAAAGGCGTCACCGACCAGAACGTGGTCCATCTCATCGTCGGGCGAAGCCTGCCTTCCGGTCTCGGGCGGCTTCACGCCAGCGCGTACGCCGGCAGCTCCGACCTGCTGCGCAGCAGCACCGGCGAAGAGGAGAACACCGGGCTCATGCTCGCATACGACCGCGGCTTGTGGCCGGTGGAGGAGTCAGCCGGCGGGTACAAGCGCGTCGTCCTGGCCGCCGACTGGTGCTCGGGGGACAACGCGCTCGGGGGCGGGGGAGTCGGGGTGTACTACTACTTCGCCGGCAACGTCTCCATCCTGTCCGGTCCCCTGTGGTTCAACGACGACGGCCTGAACGGCGATTGGAAGTGGACGACGCAGCTCGACGCCAACGTGGAGTTCTGACCGGCCGTGAAGCCGGTGCGGCCTTGTCCGCCCATTTCCAGGCGAGGATAATCGCTCCCATGGACGCTGACCGCCGCCCGAGCCCGGAGGAGATGCTCGCCCGGGCGGCGGAAGAGGAGTCGCAGCGCGGGCGCGGCAAGCTGCGCATCTTCTTCGGCGCGGCCCCCGGCGTCGGCAAGACCTACGCGATGCTGGAGGTCGCGCGCCAGCGGCGGGCCGAAGGCGTCGACGTCGTCGTGGGCTGGGTCGAGACGCACGGACGGAGCGAGACGGAGGCGCTCACCGAGGGTCTGGAGCGGATCCCGGCGCACACCGTCGCGTACCGCGGCATCACCCTGCGGGAGTTCGATCTGGAGGCGGCGCTCCGGCGCCGCCCGGCGCTGCTGTTGCTCGACGAACTGGCCCACACCAACGCGCCGGGCTCCAAACACGCCCGTCGCTTCCAGGACGCGCAGGATCTGCTCGACGCGGGCATCGACGTCTTCACCACGCTCAACGTGCAGCACCTGGAGAGCCTGAACGACGTCGTCGCGCAGATCAGCGGCGTCGTGGTGCGCGAGACCGTACCCGACTCGGTGTTCCAGCAAGCCGAGGACGTCGAGCTGGTGGACATCACCCCGGACGATCTGCTCAAGAGATTGCGCGAAGGGAAGGTCTACATTCCTGCGCAGGCCGAGCGGGCCGTCGAGCGCTTCTTCCGCAAGGGCAACCTGATCGCCCTGCGGGAGCTGTCCCTGCAACGCACCGCCGAGCGGGTCGACGCGCAGATGACCCGCTGGAAGCGCGACGAGGGCATCGCCCAGGTGTGGCCGGCGCGGGAGCGCATCCTCGTCGCCATCGGACCCGCGCCGCAATCGGCGAACCTGATTCGCGCCGGCTACCGCATGGCCACGCGGCTGGGTGCGCCGTGGAGCGTCGTCTGGGTGGAGACGTCCGCCGCCCACCGCCTTCCGCAGTCGGACCGGGACCGCATCCAGCAACACCTGACCCTCGCCGGACAGCTCGGCGCGGAGACCGGGGTCGTCGCTGGCGAGCGCGTGAGCGAGGTCCTGCTGCACGCCGCCCGCCAGCAGAACGCGACGCGGATCGTCGTGGGGAAGCCCACTCACTCCCGCTGGCACGACCGCCTGCGCGGCTCGCTGGTGAGCGAGCTGGTCCGCGGCTCGGGCCCCATCGACGTGATCGCCACGCGCGGAGAGGAGGGCGAGCCCGCGCGGACCCGTCTGGAGCGCGCGCCGAGCCGCTCGACCGCGTCGCAGTTCTGGTGGGCGCTGGCCGTCGTCCTGGCGGCCACGGCGGTGTGCTGGCTCACACATTCGCTATTCGACCTGGCCGACCGCGCGATGATCTACCTCGTCGGCATCCTCTACGTGGCGAGCCGGTCGGGAAGGGGACCGGCCCTCCTCGCCAGCCTCGCGAGCGTCGCCGCGCTCGACTTCTTCTTCGTGCCGCCGTACTACACCTTCGCCGTCTCCGACCTCCGCTACCTCGTCACGTTCTCCGTGCTGCTGCTGACCGGCGTCCTGGTCAGCAGTCTCGCGCTGCGCATCCGCCACCAGGCGGAATCCGCCCAGGAGCGCGAGCGGCGCACCGCCGTCCTCTATGCCCTGACCCGGAGCTTCGCGTTCCGCCGCTCGGTCGCGGACATCGCCGAGGCGGCGGCGGCGCACGTGAGCGTGCTGTTCGAGATCAAGGCGGCGGTCCTGCTGGCGGCGGGACAGACTCTCGTGGCGCGGGCCGGCGGGCAGCACGCGTTCGTGCGCGACGAACGCGAGCTCACCGTGGCGCGGTGGGTGTTCGATCACGGCCGCCCCGGGGGCCGCTCCACCGATACGCTCCCGGGAGTACAGGGGCTCTACCTGCCCCTGGTGGGCGGCAGCCGCACGCTCGGGGTGCTGGCCGTGGCGCTCGGCGAGCGGAGCGAGCCGCTCACCGCGTCCCAGCGCCAGATCCTGGACGTGTTCGGTAAGCAGGCCGCGCTCGCGCTGGAGCGCGCTCTGCTCGCGGAGGAGACCGAGCAGGCGCGGGTCGCGGTGGAGACGGAGCGACTGCGCGGCACCCTGCTCGCGACCATGTCGCACGACCTGCGCACGCCGATCGCGGCGGTGAAGGGCGCTGCGACGAGCCTGCTCGATGATGCCGCCGAGCTTCCGGCGAAAGAGCGTCGCGATCTGCTGGAGACCATCCGCGACGAGGCCGAGCAGCTCCACCGGATCGTCCGCGACCTGCTGGACCTCAGCCGGATCGAATCCGGTGCGCTGGTGATCGGCAAGGAGTGGTGCCCGCTGGAGGACGTGGTCGGCTCGTCGCTCGTGCGTCTCGACTCCGTCCTCGCCGGGCGCCGGGTGCGGGTGAGCCTGCCCGAGCCGCTGCTCCTCGTCCCGGTCGATCCCGTGCTGATGGAGCAGGTGTTGACCAACCTGCTGGAGAACGCGGCGAAGTACACGCCGCCGGGAACGCCGGTCGACGTCGAGGCCGCGGTCGGGGAGGAGGGTGTCACCGTCGAGGTGGCCGACCGCGGCCCCGGCATCCCTCCCGAGGAGCTGGAGCGGATCTTCGCCAAGTTCCACCGTCTTCCCGGCGACGGGGGGGTGTCCGGTACGGGGCTCGGTCTGGCCATCTGCCAGGCCATCGTCGCCGCGCACGGCGGCCGAATCTGGGCGGAGAACCGCGAGGGGGGCGGAGCACGCTTCCGGTTCGTCATCCCCCTCGAGGGCGCCGGAGCTCCGCCTGTGGAGCCCTCAGGGTGACCGGCCGGCGGGCGGCGCGCGAGCCGGTGACGCCCGGTCCTCTGGTTCTCGTGGTCGAGGACGAGGCCGCGATGCGCCGGTTCCTGCGTCCGAGCCTCAAGGCGCGCGGGTACCGCGTGATCGAGGCGGCGACCGGCGAGGAAGGTCTCGCCATGCTCCGGCAGTACGTACCCGAGGTCGTCCTGCTGGATCTCGGGCTGCCCGATCTGGACGGGCTCGAGGTGACGCGTCGCGTGCGGCAGCAGAGCCAGGTGCCCATCGTGGTGCTCTCTGCGCGCGGACAGGAGACCGACAAGGTGTCTGCGCTCGATGCCGGGGCGGACGACTACCTGACCAAGCCGTTCGGGATGGACGAGCTGGTCGCGCGGGTCCGCGCGGCGCTCCGCCACGCCCTGCAGCAAGCCGGCGTCCCTGCGACACGGGAGTTCCGCGCGGGGGACCTTCGCGTCGACCTCGTCGCGCGGCGCGTGTTCGTCGGCGAGCAGGAAGTGCAGCTGACCGCCATGGAGTACCGCCTCGTCTCCGTGCTCGTCCAGCACGCCGGCCGGGTGGTGACGCATCGCCAGTTGCTCGAAGCGGTCTGGGGCCCGGGTCATGCGCAGGACACGCAGTACCTCAGGGTTTACATGGCGCACCTGCGGCGGAAGCTGGAGCAGGATCCTTCGCGGCCGCGCCTCTTCCGGACCGAGACGGGCGTCGGGTACCGGCTGCTCACCGACGACGCAGAGCCGTCCGCCCCGGCGCCGGCGCGTTGATCGTCCGGCTCAGAGCTGCGACCACTCGCTCTGCGGAGGGGCGATCGGAGCTTGCGGAGCGCGAGCGCCGACCGCGTCGAGATGCTGTCGGGCGCGCAGCTCGAGGGCCCGCCGCTTGGACGAGGCGGCCTCGCTCATGCCCAGGGCCTCGTCGAGGTCGGCGGCGCGCGTCAGGTACACGGGCGTGACCGGGTCGATCCGGGCGGCGGTCTCCCACAGGACGAGCGGGATGACCCGGAGACCGTCCGCCTCGAGTGGAGCCGCGACGTGATGCAGACAGCGGGCGGCGGCGTCGGGCCGGAACGCCGCGACGAAGGCCACCAGCGAGACGAGCAGGGCGGCACCGGAGGCGTCCGGCCGCGCAACGTCCGCTTCGCCCGCGACCCGACGCATCCCGTCCAGAGCCTGCGAGATCCAGGCGAACAGCGCGACGAACAGGACCGTGGCCGACATGAGGAAAGCCACCTCGAGATCCGGGCCGCCGATGCCGGGCGCGTCCGCGATCCGGCTCCGGTCCCACAGCCACTGCGAGTGACCGAGGACGGCCGCCGAGGCGATCATCGGTCCGAGGATCCAGAAGGCGCGAACCGCGCGCCGGTGTTCGCCGACGATCAGCAGCCCGAGGCCGGGGACGAGCAGCCCGAGGACGCCGACGCTCGCGCGGTGGCCCAGCCAGCGCGGAGGGCGAGGCCTGCCCAGACGACAGGCGGTGCCGATGGCGCACGCCCAGGTCGTGAAGACCAGCAGCGTGACCAGCGGCACGACGATCAGCCAGCACAGGACTCCATACGGGATCGACGTCAGCCACTGGCCGAGGGAGGCCCCGCGAGTGAGGAAGACGACGCCCAGCACGGCGGAAACCGCCCCTGCGATTGCCCACGAGAGTCGATGCCGCCTCGGCGACCAGAGCGAAACGACGAACGGGCCGAGCAGGTAGGCGGCGAGGAGCTCCTTGCCGCTCCGGCTTCGTCCCGGAGACGGGAACGGTGTCGGCGTGGAGCGGACGAGCTGGGGGCGGGGCCTCGGCTCGCCTGGTGCACCGGCGTCCGGCCGCGCGCCGGTCCGCGGCAGCGGGATGCTCCACACCTTGCGCGCCATGGGTCGCCTCGAGTCGGCGCCCTCGGGACGCCTGGGAGACAGGGTGCCGTCAAAGGTGCAAACCGTATGCCTCGCGGTGGGCGTCAGCGGCCGCCAGGATCGACCAGACCTGCCGAGCGCGATCGGCACACGTTCGCCGCCCGCTGTGCGACTCCTGCGCGGCACCGTTCGCCGTGTCGTTCGTCGAGTGAACAACGGGGCGCGGTCGATCGGTCTTGCTCAGCGCTTCTCCAGGGCGGTCCGCAGCGCTTCGCACACGCGCTGCAGCACCTCGACGCGCGCCCAGCGCTTATCGTTCGCGGCGACGAGGTGCCAGGGGCTCGAGCCGGCGCTCGTCCTGGCGACCATCTCGTTCACCGCGGTCACGTACGCGTCCCACTTCTCGCGGTTGCGGTAGTCCTCGTCGGTGATCTTGTACTTCTTGTACGGGGTCTTCTCTCGCTCGCGAAAGCGCCGGAGCTGCTCGTCCCGGTCGAGGTGCAACCAGAACTTGACGACGGGGCAGCCGTGGCCGACGAGCTGGTCCTCGAAGTCGTTGATCTCGTCGTACGCGCGGCGCCACTCGTTTTGCCGCGCGAACCCCTCGACGCGCTCGACGAGTACGCGGCCGTACCAGCTCCGGTCGAAGATCACGATCCGTCCCGCGCGCGGCATCTGTCGCCAGAAGCGCCACAGCCAGGGGAAGGACCGCTCCTCCTCGCTCGGCGCGGCGACCGGGACGACGCGATACACCTTCGCGGGGATGGCGCGGGTGAGCCGCCGGATCGCGCCTCCCTTACCGGCCGCGTCCCAGCCTTCGAAAACGATGACGCTGGAAACGCCCTCGTCCCACGCGGTCCTGGTGAGCTCGGCGAAACGAGCCTGCAGGTCGGCGAGCCGCTCGCGGTACGCGTCGTACGGAAGCGATGCGGACAGGTCCACGCGGTCCAGCGGCCCGCGCGCGCCGGCTATCGAGACCGAGCGGGAGGCGGCGGCGGGAACGGGCGCCGTCCCATCGGCCAGCCGATCCTTCAGCGCGGCGAGGATCGTCCGGGCGACGACGATGTCGCGGTGGCGGCTGTCGGTCGTCTCGACGATCTGCCACGGTGCGTAGGCGGTGTCCGTCCTGCGCACGAGCCGCTCCGAAGCCTCCATGACCTCCGGATAGGAGTCGAGGATGCGCCGGTCGGCCTCGTCCACGAGCCATGAGCGGGCCGCGTCCTTCCTCGCCAGCTTGAGCCGTTTCTTGAGCACCTTGCGCGGGACGTGCAGCCAGAACTTGAGCAGCAGGACGCCGTCGTCCGCGAGCGTCTGCTCGAAGCGCCTCACGCGCGCCACCCGGCGCTCGAAGCCCGCGTCGTCGCTTCGCCCTTCCAGCAGATCGACGATGGCGCCGAACCCGGGGCCGCCGAGATGGATGCCGATCCGGCCGCGGGGCGGAAGCCCCAGCCAGTAGCGCCACAGCCGAGGCCGCTGGCGCTCCTCCTCGGTCGGGGCGGTGAAGACGTGGGTGACGAGGTGCCGGGCGTCCATCCACTCGTGTAGGAGGTCGACGACCTCGGTCCGGCCGAAGCGGTCGTCTCCGGAGATGATGATCAGGGCCGCGAAGCCGGCTCCGCGTAAGTCGTACTGGGCGTTCAGGAGGTCCACGCGGAGGGGGCCCTCGAGAGATTGGTACTCCTCCCGGGAGAGCGCGTTGCCGACCTCGGCGGCCTCGAACAGGGGACACCTCCACGAACGTCGAATCGTGAGGCATCATACGCGAACGGCCGGCCGGGATCCCGCGCGGGTTTGACGGACGCGCACGTATCTGGCGGCCCGGCTGCGTCGTCGGTGCTCGCACAGGAGGCGAGAGGTATTGAACAGCGCCGGCACCGCCTCGACCAGGCGCAGGCTCCGCGCGCTGCCGCCGTGGTCGGTCACCGCCGCGATGGCAGGCGTGTCGGCCCTTCTGGTCGGGGCGATGGTGTACGCCCTCCGGACCGGGATACGCATGAGCGTGGAGCACGCGCCGCTGGTGGACGCGGCGATGGAGATTCGCCTGGGTGCCACCACGGCCCACCTCTGGTTCGAAGAGATCCTGAGCGGTGACCGCCACGAGAGCATGGACCAAGTGTGGGCGCACCTGGACGCGGCCGACTGGTACGCCGGAGCGATGCTGGAGGGCGGGACGAACGCGGAAGGCACCTACGTCCCCCTGCGGGACCCCGAGCTCCGGCTGCGGATCGAGCAGGTCCGCGCCCGGCTCGCCGACTTCCGCCACATCACCTCGGAGAGGTGGATGGCCCGGGGCGAGTCCGGAGCGGGGACGAGCATCGACCAGCGCTACGATGCGGTCTTCGAGAGCTTCGTGATCCTGGCCGACAGCGTGGAGACGGGGATCCAGGCGAACGTCGCCCGGGACGTGCAGGCCTTCCGCAGGACGCAGCTCGCGCTCATCGCCGGCTCCATTCTGCTGTCGGTGCTCGCCGGCGCGGTGATCGCGCGGTATCTGGCAGAGCGCGATCGCGCGGAGCGCGAGGCGGCGGAGCTGCGAGAGCGGCTCACGCACCTGGCGCGCGTCGGCACGGTCGGGGAGATGGCCACGGGGATCGCCCACGAGATCAACCAGCCGCTGACCGCGATCGCGACGCTGGCGCAAGCCTGCCGGCGCATGGCGGACTCCGGGGCGATGCGTCCCGGCGAACTGGGCAACGCGCTGGAGAGCATCAGCGCGCAGGCTCTGCGCGCGGGTGACGTGATTCGTCATCTCCGCTCTCTCGTCCGCCAGCGCGCGTCGGAACGGAGCGAGGTGGACATCAACGAGCTCGTGCGCGAGGTGTGCAGACTCGCCGCGGTGGACACGCGGATGCATCGGGTCGGCGTCCGGCTGGACCTCGCCCCGGGTCTGCCGCACGCGCTCGCGGATCCCGTCCAGATCCAGCAGGTGGTCCTGAACCTGATCCGCAACGCGGTGGAGGCCATGGACGGGGTCCCCGGCGCGCGCGACACCATCGAGGTCCGCACCGGCCTCCGCGGCCGCGACCACATCGAGGTGGGCGTGTCGGACTCCGGTCCCGGCCTCTCCGGAGAGGCGGCGGAGAGAGTGTTCGATCCGTTCTTCACGACGAAGAGTACCGGACTCGGCATGGGGCTGTCGATCAGCCGCTCCATCGTCGCATCGCACGGTGGGGATCTCTGGTACACGCCGAACGCTGATCGAGGCATCACCATGCGGTTCTCCCTGCCCCTGGGTGGCGGGAGTGGAGGAAAGGCGCGATGACAGAGCCGAACGTGACCGTGTTCGTCGTCGACGACGATGCCGCCGTCCGCGACGCCGTGTGCCTGCTGCTGAAGTCCGTGTCGCTTCGCGCGGAGGCGTTCCCCTCCGCGGCTGCCTTCCTGGATGCGCTGGACCCGGAGCAGCCCGGGTGCCTGATCCTCGACGTTCGCATGGCGGGCATGAACGGCTTCGAGCTGCACCGGGAGTTGATCGCGCGGCGTTCCATCCTGCCGGTCATCTTCATGACGGGGCACGGCGACATCGCCATGGCCGTGCAGGCGATGCAGGACGGGGCCGTCGACTTCGTGGAGAAGCCCTTCCGGGACCAGGACCTGCTCGACCGGGTGCGCAAGGCCCTGGACCTCGACGCCACGAGCCGCGCCGACCTGCTTCGCGTGGAGGAGATTCGCCGGCGGATGTCGGACCTCACGCCGCGCGAACGGGAGATCCTGGGACACGTCGTCGCCGGGAGTCCGAACAAGGCGATCGCCTACGACCTTTCCATCAGCGAACGCACCGTGGAGGTCCACCGAGCGCGGGTGATGGAGAAGATGAAGGCGGCGTCGCTCGCGCACCTGGTCCGCATGGTGCTCGAGACCGAAGACTGATCGCCCGAGCAGCCCGCTCCGCACCCGTCCTACGGGAAGTCCCCGATCGTTCGTCATCGCGCCACCCGATACCTTCGAAGCGTCCCGCTGCGGATCCGCCGGGAGGGTCGGCGACGAGTCCGCACGTGCGGAGTCGGTGCATGTCGGGAAGTCCGCCTGGCCTCTCTCCGGGAACCGGGAGCCCGATCGTGGATGTCGTCGAGCACGACCGTGCCGTGAGGAGCGGCCTTTGCGAGCTGCTCCGCAGCAACGGATTCTCGGTACGCCCGTTCGAGAACGGAAGGGAGTTCCTGGCGGCGCCCGCATGTCCGGACGCCGGCTGCGTCCTCCTGGATCTCGACCTCCCGGACGTGCCCGCCCTCGAGCTGGTGAGTCGGCTCCGCGGAGGACGTCCCGTGGTCGTGCTCGCCGCCCATGCGAACGTAGCGACGGCGGTCGAGGTGATGCACGCCGGCGCTTACTGGCTCCTGGAGAAACCGTTCGCGGCGGAGGTGCTCCTCGAGCGCGTGCGACGCGCGTCCCACTGCGGGCGTACGGGAAGTTCCCGAATGGGCGACTGAGGGGCTATTTCGTAGATCCGGAGCAGGGCTCCGTAGAGAGCCATCCATCCACTTGCCCCGGGAGGCAGTCGTGTTCCACATCTCGCAAGTTCTCGCGCGGAGACCCGCCGTCGGTCGAACGAACGTGTTTCGCAGATGCTTCGCCGCGATCCTCGTCGCGTTGAGCCCGTCCCTGGCTGTGGCGGACGGCGCGCTGTGCGCCAGGACGTCCGTGGGTTTCGTGCCGCTGAGCGAATCCCGACCGTTCCTTCATCAGGGCGTGCCTGGCGGCCTCTACCCGAATGGGTCCGCGGTGCGTCCGGCGGCGCATGACGCGGCGGGTGCGTTTCTCGCGTCCCGCGTGGTCCCGCGCGACGCATCGGGCCTCCCCGATCCCGTGAACGGACGGATCGGAGTCCTGACCATCGGTCTGTCCAACACCGCGCGGGAGACGAACGCACTCATTCTCCTGCAGGCGTCCGATCCGCAGCGCAATCCCGCGGTCATCATCGTGAACGGCGCCGAGGCCGGAGCCGTGGCCGAAGTGATCCGGGATCCGGCCGACCCCTACTGGGGACGCGTCGCAGCCAAGGTTGCGGCCGCGGGGCTCACGCCGGCCCAAGTCCAGGTCGTGTGGTACAAGACCGCGACGAAGAATCCCACGGCACGGTTCCCGCAGCACGCCCAGACGCTGCAGGCGAACAACACCGCGGCCGTGCAGATCCTGCCGGTCGCGTTCCCCAACGTCGTGCAGTGCTTCGTCTCCAGCCGCATCTACGCCGGCTACGCCAGCACGACGCTGAACCCCGAGCCGTGGGCCTACGAGAGCGGTTTCGCGTACAAGTGGATGATCGAGAGCCAGATCGCCGGAGCCCCCGAGCTGAACTACGACCCGCGCAGGGGAGCGGTGCGCGCGCCCTGGCTCGCGTGGGGTCCGTACCTGTGGGCGGACGGAACGAAAGCGCGCAGCGACGGCTTGACCTGGACGTGCGCCGACTTCATGAACGACGGCACGCATCCGTCGCCGGCCGGCATGGACAAGGTGGCGCACCTGCTGCACGAGTTCTTCCGCAACGACCCGGTCACGTCATCGTGGTACCTGTCCGCGCAGCCCACGGGCGTCGAAAGCCTGCCCGCACGGCTCTCCTGGACCGTGCAGCCGGCCTACCCGAACCCGTTCGTGTTCCGCATGGCCATTCCGCTCCAGGTCACGTCCGCGGAGCGGATCCGCGCCGCCGTCTACTCGCTCGACGGCCGGCGCGTCCGGGGGCTGTACGACGCGCGGCTGGAGGCCGGCGCCCACGATCTCGCGTGGGACGGCACCGACGACTCCGGCCGGCGCGTCGTTGCGGGCACTTACCTGGTCCGCGTCGAGGGCGAGTCGGGCGTTCGCACCGTCAAGGCGACGCTGCTCCGCTGAGGTCGATCGCCGATCGGATCGCGGCGTGGAGCCCCGGTTCAGGGGAAGTCCGGCATCTCCTCGGAATGAGCCCGCGAGATCGTGGGCTCCTCGCCCGGCTCGATGGCCTCCATCAGGCTGACGATGACGCGACGGCTCGCCGGGTGATCCTCCGCGCCGCCGGCCTCCAGCGGATCCGACTCGCCGAGTCCGACGATGGCGAAGCGCCCGAGCGGAACCTCGCTCTGCTCCAGCAGGTAGCGGAGCACGTTCGTGGCTCGTCTCCGGCTCAGCTCGTCGTTGTACGAGGCGTCCCCGATCGTGCAGGTGTAGCCGTAGAGATCCACGAGGAACTTCCGCTCGCTGCGGATCGTGGCCGAGGCTTGGTCCAGCGTCATGCGCGCGTCGCTGGTCAGCTCGGCGCTGTCGAAGTCGAAGTTCACGGTGTAGCGGTCCGCCTCGCGGAAGTCCAGGTCGCCGAGCGCGAGCTCGCGAGCCCGCTGCGAGTCCCGGGAGACGACCTCCACGCGGGCCGCGGCGTCGGAGAGATCGGTACGCAGCATCGTGTGCTCGCCGGCCATCTTCGTGTCGAGCTCCCCGACGCGCTCGCGGACGTAGCTCTTGGTCGCGCATCCCGTCGTGGCGGTGAGGGCGAGGGCGATCCCGAGGGCGAGTCCGGCCGCGGCTCGGCGGTCACCCTTCCTTGCGGTGTCGAAATTCATGAGGAAGCCTCCTATGCGCGCCGGCCGGCTGGCCGGCGCATTCGCCGTCTCACCAACAAGCTTCGTGCCACGGGTGAGGGACGCCCTGTCAAAGCCTCCAGTCGGCTCATTTCCAGCGACTTACGTCCCCGCGGCCGGTCGCCGCGGCCTGTCCGCCACCCCGGGCAGGTGCTTTCGAAACTCCCGTGCGTTACCTTCTTGCCGCCCTCCCCCTGGGAGACCACCGGAGTGAACCGACCGCAGCAGCCGTCCGGCGACCATGTTCCCGGCAGGATCCTCGTCGTCGACGACGAGGAGACCATCCGCCAGGGGCTCTCCCGCGTCCTGGTCGGCGAAGGCTACGCGGTCGACACCGCCGCGGACGCCGAGAGTGCGCTTCGCCTGGCCCTCGCCTCGCCCCCGGACCTGGTCATCTCCGACCTGCACCTACCCGGGAAGAACGGCCTGGAGCTGATCGCCGAGCTGCAGGAGCGCGGGGACGAGGCCACCTTCGTCGTGCTGACCGGCCACGGCTCCATCGACAGCGCCATCGAAGCGACGCGCCGCGGCGTCTACGACTACCTGGTCAAGCCGATCGATCGGCCGCGGCTGACCACGGTCGTTCGCAAGGGGCTGGAACGGGCCGCCCTTCGCCGCGAGGTGCGGCACCTCCGCCGTGAGATGATCAGCGCCGGGCGCTTCCAGGAGCTGGTGGGCTGCTCGCCGCAGATGATGGAGATCTACCGGTTGCTGGAACAGATCGCCCCGTCCTCCGCCTCCGTGCTGATCACCGGCGAGAGCGGCACGGGCAAGGAGCTGGTCGCGCGCACGATCCACCGTCTCAGCCCGCGGGCCGCAGCGCGCCTGGTGGCCATCAACTGCGCGGCGATCCCGGAGAACCTCCTGGAGAGCGAGATCTTCGGCCACGAGAAGGGGGCGTTCACCGGGGCGACCGCCACGCGTCCGGGGTGCTTCGAGCTGGCGCACCAGGGGTCGCTGCTGCTCGACGAGATCGGGGAGATGCCGCCCGATCTTCAAACGAAGCTCCTGCGGGTGCTGGAGGACGGCATGGTGCGGCGAGTCGGCGGGGCGAGCGAGGTACGCGTCGACGTGCGAGTCCTCGCTGCGACGAACATCCCGGTGGAGAAGCTCACCCGGGAGCGCGGCTTTCGCGAGGACCTGTATTACCGTCTCAACGTCTTCGCCATCCGCATCCCACCGCTGCGCGAACGGCGCGAGGACGTGTCGCTGCTGGCCGAGCACTTCCTCTCCGTGTTCGCCGGGGAGAACACGAAACAGGTCGCGGGGTTCTCCGACGAAGCCATGGAGCGGCTCCTTCGACACGACTGGCCGGGGAACGCCCGCGAGTTGCGCAACGCCGTGCAGCGGGCGGTGATCCTCTGCTCCGACGGCGAGATCCTCCCGCGCCATCTCCCCGACACGGTGCGCGGGCGGGTTCGTGCGGTCCCGGGTGCGGCCGAGGACGGCGCCGTGAGCATCCCGGTCGGCACGTCGATCGAGGAGGCGGAGAAGGCCCTCATCCTGGAGACCCTCGCCGCGAACGGCGGCAACAAGACCCGCACCGCCGAGGTCCTGGGCGTCAGCGCGAAGACGCTGTACTCCAAGCTGCGCCGCTACGAGGGTGGCGAGGTCGGCGCGGCGGAATGAGCGCTCGCGGAGGCCGGCGCCAGATCTTCGCGCTCCTGCTCCTTGCGCCGCTGGTGGTCGCGTCGTCCACGTTGCTCGAGCTGGCCAAGGTGGCGAGGCTTGCGACGGAGCGGGCTGCGGTGGAGTGCGACCTGATCACCGACTCCGTCCGCCGCCAGCTCGATCTGCTCGCGCGCGAGCATCCCGGCGTGGAGCTGGACACGCTCGCGCGGGACCCGCGCCTGCAGCTCGTGCTCGGCGACGCCGTCGTGCACGCAGCGTCCATCCTGCACCTCGCAGTGTGCGACCCCGATGGGATCGTGGTGGCGCACAGCATGTCCTCGCGGGTCGGGGAGCCCGTGGCGCGCGGCCTGCCTTTGCCCGTCGCCGAGAATCTGCCGGAGTCATTCCGCGCGCTCTGGGAGCTGCGCCGGAGCGAACAGGTGTACGAGCGGTTCACGCCGCTGACGACGGACGGCAACCCCTTCGCCTCCATCCAGGTGCTGGTCAGCGGCGCGTTCCTGCGCGACGGGATCCGCCAGGCGTTCTGGACCGGCGTGGCCGTGTCGCTGGTGGTGCTCACCGTGGCGATCGGCGCCGGCGCGCTGGTGACCCGCATCGCGCTCGGCCGGCTGCGCGTGCTGGAAGAGGGAGTCGCCGCGCTGCGCGAGGGCCGCTTCGAAGCGGCGATTCCGGAGACGGGCGCCGACGAGTTCGGCCGGATCGCGCGCGAGCTGAAGCTGCTCGGGGAGCAGTTCCAGCGGGAGCGCCGCGAGAGCGGGGCCGGCCGCACGCTGTGGCGCGCCGCCGACCTGCTGGGCGACGGGATCGTCGCCGTCGGTGCGACCGACGAGGTGATCCTGGTGAATGCGCCGGCGTGCGGCGTGCTCGGCCTGGACGGCAGCGGAGCGGTCGGGAAGCGGCTCACCGATCTCCTGCCCGCCGGCCATCCGGTGCAGGTGCTCTGCAGGCAGCTCCGTGCGGGGAGCGAGCGCAGCCTCTCCATCCCGCTCGGCGAGGACGGCGGGAAGGACGGGTCCCTGGCCGTCGGCCACCGCATCGAGGACGCGGACGGGTCGGACCCGGGGATCCTGATCGAGCTGAAGCCCGCGCGGGACCAGGCCGTGCTGCACAGCCTGGTCGACCAGTCGCGGGTGCTGACCCGGCTCGGCGAGATGGCCACCGGCGTAGCTCACGAGCTTCGGGATCCGCTGCAGACCCTCTCGCTCGATCTGGACGCGGTCGCCGGGGCAGCCGCCCGGGAGCCCGAGCTCGAGCCGTACGTGCGCAGCGCACGGCAGAAGGTGGCGCGGCTGGACCGGGCGATCCGCGGGTTCCTGACCATCGCGAGGATGCGGCCACCGGCCTTCGACGCGACGGACGTAAACGCGCTGTTGACGCAGCTGCGAGAGGAGATGGAGCCTGACGCAAACCTCGCCGGGCTCCAGCTCGACCTGGACCTCGGCCCGGGGGAAACCCTCATCGATGGGGACGCGCTGGCTCTCCGGCAGGCGGTCCAGAACGTGGTTCGCAACTCCATCTTGGCGTTGCCCTCGCGGCACGGCAGAATCGTATTGCGGTCCCGTCGAGACCGGGACAGGATCTCCGTCTCGGTGTCCGACAGCGGCCCCGGAATCCCCCCTGAGGCGCTGGACAAGGTGTTCGATCTCTTCTACACGACGCGGGAGGAGGGTACCGGTGTCGGCCTCGCGCTCGTACGCCAGGCGGTCGAGATGCACGGAGGCGACGTGGTCATCCGTTCCGAGCCCGGATCGGGGACGGTGGTGACGCTGAACCTTCCGCACGGATCGGCGAACGGGCGATGACCTTCGCGGGCTCCCGTACGATTCCGCCGCTCGCCGCGCTCCTGTTCTGCGGTTGTTCCCTCATGCCCGGCGGATCGGCCGAACCGGACCCCGGCGAGCCGCCGCTCACGGAGACGGTGCCCGCGGACACGACGTCGATCGCGGCGGCCGACTCGACAGTCGATGCGGCCCAGCCGGTCCTGACCGATGCGGAGCCGGTCCCCGTCGAGGAGCCCGCGCCCGCGAGTGACCCGGAGCCGGTCCCCGCGGTGCCCGCGCCCGATCCACCCGCCGAGCGCGTCGTCGCGGAAGCGGGGCCCGCCGAGCCGCTCGCCCCGGTTCAGGTGGAGCTGTCCGCCGAGGAGCGGCTCTCGCTGGCCACCGAGGCGCGGAAGGACCTCGAACTGGCCGAGCAGGCGCTGCGGAGCGAGGATCCCGATCCCCCGGGAGCGGAGCGGCGCGAGAAGCTCGACACCATCCGGAACCTCATCGACTCGGCGAAAGCTGCGTACAGCGAGGATCTGCGCGCCGCCGCGACGCTCGCGCACAAGGCGCGCTTGCTCGCCGAGGAGCTGTCGGGTACCTGACGCGATCACCAGATCAGGACGGCCGTCACCACCGCAGCCACCACCGCCAGCACGACGAGCCCGAGCAAGGCGAAGCCGATCCACCAGCCTTCGGGCAAGCGAGATTCGGGAACCTGCGCCTTGTGTGCCACGAAGCCCTCCCGCGCCTGGAAGCGGATCGCGGGAGCGGGGAACGATGCGAGTTCCGGTCGCTCTTCTCCGTTCCCCCTCCCGGATCCGGTGGGCGCCCCGTTGCGTCGTACGCAAGCGCCCCGGGCGCGCAGGTGACTGCCCCCCGGCGGTCACCCGAAGAAGAAGCGCGCCCTTCCTGCGGACCGGTACCGAGACCGTTCGGGATCCGGTCCTGTCGGACGCCTACGCACGGACCGTGCCCGCACCGGCACGCCCCTGGACGGCCTCTGCCGGGGTCCTGCGGCTCCCGAGAGGTGTACTTTCGCCCGCATCCGGTAACTCCTACCGACCCGTCCGGCACCGCGGAGAGGCTTCGGCCCGAGCGGGATGCGGCTGCGGCACGTCAGCGCCCCGCCACGATCGATCCGTTTCCTCGAGCCGTCGGTGGCACGACTCGTGCGGGCGCCACTGGCGGCGGGATCGGGAGTAGCGGAGAGGAGGCTCGTCGTTGTTGCACCTGCACCTGCTCATGCTCGTCATCGCCGTCGTGGCGCTTGCCGGACCGCCGCGCACCGGCACCGTGCGCACGTCGGCCATGGGGAGCGGGCCCCAGCCGCAGGCATCGCCCGCGGGGATGCCGGCCGCGCTGACCCCGGATGGAAGGGAGAACTCCACGGCGACCGGCGGGTCCTGGTCGAACGTCGCGGCGGTCAGCCTCGCCTCGCTCGGCGGGGCGCTCGTGCTGCGACGCCGCCGCCGGCGCTGATCGGCAGGAGACTTCAGGCCACGGGAAGTACCGGCGGCGGCGGGGGGAGGTGCTGGGGCGCGCGCTCCTCGTCGTCGTCGCGGCGCTTCACTTGCGCTCGAACGCGATCCCCGGCTCCACCACGGGCGCGCGCCGCGGGCGGAAATCGACCCAGCGATCGAACAGGTAGGGCATCAGCGCCCTCTCCGTGACGAGCCACGCCACCGCGACGTAGCCGGCGCCCGCCACCAGGTCGACGATGTAGTGCTGGTTCAAGTACACCGCCGCGAACCAAGTCAGCGCGGGATACGCCACGACCCAGCGCGCCCGCCGGCCGAAGCGGAGCACGGCGAAGACGGCGATGGTGAGCGGGTAGGCGCCGTGTAGCGAGGGCATGGCCGCGAAGAGATTCGGACTGAAGTGGTCCCACAGCGTCTCGAAGAAGCGGACTCGGAACATCTGGTCCAGAGCGACCAGGCCGCCTGCCGCGCCCGAGACCAAGCCGACCTCCGAGGGCTGCCGCATCCCGTGAAGCTCCACGTACCAGGGCGGGGCTGCCGGATACAGCATGAACGTGGTCAGGCCGGTCAGGTTCAGCACGGTCAGCGTGTACACGAAGCGATAGAATGTTCGCCGATCGTCGGCCGTGTGCCAGAGGATCCACATGAAGATGAGCGGCGCGCCGAAGTGGAGCGTGTACATGTTGGCGCTCAGCAGGTCCAGGGCGCCCTTGTACCACTCGCCGTCGTGTGCGGCCCGCCACCCGGCGAACCACAGTGGCGGTACCTCGCCCGGCGTGACCCAGCCGAAGAGCGCGGACTCCCAGCGGTACGGCTCGGCCACGTGGACGTACCCGCCCTGGATGGAGTCGGCTACCCCGCGCATCATGTCGTACAGGATCCAGAACAGGATGAACGGAAACCAATCGACGAGGAACCGACGGCCGCTCTCCTTGCCGAGGAATCCGAACGCCAGCACCACGAGCGCCAAGAACAGGTGGTCCGGACGCACGTGCAGCAGCTGGTTGATCGCCATCGTGTACACGAGCACGAAAAGCAGGATGCCGATCTTCCAGCGCCGCTGGCTGCGGGGCGAGGGGCGGCGCTCGGCCGGTGCGGATTCCGAACCCGGGATCATGCGGCGATCCACGTAGCATGCACCGTCCGGCCTGGCAACGCTTTCCTCTTCCGTCCCGGCCGACTCAGTTCACGCGCACGACCTTCTTCGTGCTACTGAAGTCCTGCGTCTCGAGCCGGTAGAAGTAGATCCCCGAGCTCACCTTCGTTCCGGCGTCGTTCTCTCCGTTCCACGAGACCGAGTGCGTCCCGGCGGCGTGGAAACCCGACGCGAGGGTTCGCACGCGCCGCCCGCCGATGTCGAAGACCTCCAGGCTGATCTGCGCGCCGCTTCCCGGAACGGCGAAGCGGATGGCCGTGTCCGCGCGGAACGGGCTCGGGACGGCGGCCTCCAGGCCGAACGCCTCCGGCACCGCGTCGCTCACCACGATCGTGGTCGCGGCGTCGTCGCAGTCGTATCCGGAGATGTCGTTGACGCCCCACATGTTCAGCGTACCGATGTCCTGTGCAACGACGTCAGCCACCTTCAGCTGCCACGTCCCGTCCAGCGGCTGGCCGATCAGTGCGGAGAGCGGCTGAGCCGGCGCCAGCGTGCCGGGATAGTTGCCGATGACGTCGTCGGTCGAGCCGCCGGTCTGGTTGTGCAGGATCACGTTCGTTCCCATCGGTGAGATGAGAGTCACCACGAGATCGCCGCGCCAGGTGTGGGTGATGTTCACGTCGATGTTGAGGTTCGCCGACACGGTCGCGCCCGTGCCCGACACGATCAGGCTGCTGGTGACGCCCGCCGGCACGGCGTCCGGAATGGCGAGCGCCGGGCTCACCGACACGGAAGCACCTTGGGCGACTCCCGTACCCATCTGCAGATTGAGCGTCGTCTGCTTCGGGGCACCGTCGTCGTAGCTGACGAGCAGGCTCACGTCGACGGGGTCGCCGCAGGGGTGGCTGACCGGCAGCGAGATCGAGTAGTCCGTCGCGTTCGTGCCGGTGGCGCCGATGCCGAGGTCCGGGTAGCTCGACGCGCCCTGGACGACCACGACTCCAGGCGTCGTCGATGAAAGCACCGCGGAGACCGCCGTGGCGCCGAGCGTGCCGTTGTTCTTCACGTCGATCTGGAAGTCGACGGTCTCGCCGGGGTCGGCCGCGCCGTTCGGTCCCGCGGACGTGAGCCCCACCGGCTCCACCACCCCGAGCGACACCGCCGGGATGTTCACGATGGCGTGCGCCAGGAACTTCGCGATGAACTCGTCGGCGTGTGGGTCGCCGGGATGGAGCAGCCCCGCCGTCGCGATGATCGCGTTGGCCATGTCGCGCATCTTGATTCCGGAGCCGAGCCCGAACTGCGCCTCGAGAATGATCCTATCGACGTCGGAGCGCGGATAGCTCATGCCCGTGAGGCTCAGCAGGGTCTGGAACAGCGGCGTGGACCATAGCTCGTCGGACTGGAATCCGCCGGGGATGGACTGGTGCGCGCCGTAGGTGGTGGTGTGTACGTACTGCGCGCCGAACGCGTCCATGACGCGCCCGGGCCAGCACAGGTTGCCGGTGCCGTGCCCGTCCCAGCTGAAGACCCACGTGGGATGATGAACCGATCCGTTCAGCGTGCTCCAGCTGTACGAGCCGGCCCAGTAGTCGCCGAATCCTTCGCCCATGGCGCCGGCGTCACCCCCGCCCCACAGCGGGTTGATGCTGTAGTTGATGGCGTGGCCGTATTCGTGGAGCATCACGTCCGCGTCCTCGCTGTCGTCCACGCATCCGTGGCCGAAGGACATGCGGTTCGAGGCGGGCTGGTAGAAGGAGTTGTCCGCGCCCTGGAAGCCATCCGTATCCGTTCCGATGGGACCTTCCTGGATGCCGGTCGCGCCGGTGAAGCCGAGCGCCTGCATGTACCGCTGGCTCTGATCGATCTGGAAGTAGGTCATCGCGTCGTTGAACGCGTTGTTCCCGCGCACCGCCGTCCAGTTCCCGGTGGTCGTCGTGCTCGGCGCCGTGTTCGGCGTGTCCCAGTTGATGATGTCGATCCAGGGTCCGGTCAGGCTGTACACGCCCGCGTTGAGCGTGATGTCCAGCAGGCTGCGCGTGAAGTAGGCGCCGGTGAAGGACGCGGGCGCCGAACCGTCCTGAAGCGCGTCGCTCACCAGGGTGGTGCGCGGATCCGGGTCGAACACGACGCCCGTCCCGGAGGCACGGAGGCCGGCGGAGCGCATCCGGTCCGCGGACTGCTTCGCCTCGAAACGGGCGAAGGCGGCACGGCGGTCCGCGGCGGGGCCGGAGTACCCGGCGTTCCGCTGCTCCGGTGAAAGTCCGGTGAAGTCGTCGTTCACGCGGTAGAGGTTCGCGTCGCGGACGGCGAGCACCGCCCCGGTCTGCGCGTCGACACGGACCTCCCAGCCGCCGTAGGGCGCGGAGACGGGCAGGTCGACGATCCAGGTGAGCCGGAAATCCGCTCCCTCGGGCACCCAGGCGAGCCGTGCGCCCGGCTGGGAGAGGACCTCTCCGTGCGCGCGCAGGCGGTTCCACGCAGCGTCGAAAGCGGCCTCCCGGCCGAGGGCGGCCGTCCGCCCCGCACCGGCGTCCACCTTCTCCGGATAGGTGTTGTTGTACACCCGGTACACGCGGCCGTCGGCCCGGGCGATGGAGACGGTGATCCCGGCTCCCTCCACTTCGATCCCGCCGATGTCCTGGCGGAACGTGAAGTGCGTGCCGAGGAGGCTCTCCCGGACATGATCGAGCTGCAGGTTGGCGAGGCCCGCCGGCAGCTCGTAGCCCGCATGGTTCGCGACCAGGAAGGCCCGCGCGAGCGCTTCACCGGAAGCTCCCGCGGGGGTTCGCCAGGCGGGCTCGAACTGCAGCTTCGGCGTAGCACGGTGATCCTCATGGAAGCTGCCCGTCGCGGCGGCCGCCGCGAGCGCGGTCGGCGCGCAAACAGCCGCGAGCACGAGCATGAAGCCGGCATGGAAGATCGCCGTCCGTCGGTAGCTGCAGGGCATGGTCGAGGACTCCTCGGTGAGGGGAACCTCGCGAGCATAACGGAGCCGGTCGGTTCGTTGAAAGGGTATCTCGGCGATTCACAGCGGCGCGTGGTACTGATTCCCGGCGGTCTTCGAGATTCGTCACGAAGGAGGCGATCATGACGGGGAGCCGGGCGAAGGGGCCGGCCGCCGGAGTCCTCGCGGCGATCGTGCTCGCCGGGGCGGCGCACGGCCACCCGCATGCGGACGCCGAGGCGCCTTCGCCGCCGCGCAACCTCATCCTCTTCGTGGGCGACGGGCTGGGTCCGGCCTACGTGACCCTGGCGCGAACCTTCCAGGGTGCGCCGCTGGCGCTCGACTCCCTCCTCGTGGGGTCGGCGGGCACCGGCTCGGCCGATTCGCACGTGACCGACTCCGGCGCCTCAGCCACGGCGCTCGCCTGCGGCGTGCTCACCTACAACACCGCCATCGGCGTCGATCCGGAGAAGCGACCGCGACGCTCGATCCTGGAGGCCGCGCAGGGGGCGGGGAAGGCGACCGGCCTGGTGGCCACGAGCCGCATCACGCACGCCACGCCGGCGGCCTTCGCCGCGCACGTGAAGCACCGCGACCGCGAGGACGAGATCGCGGAGCAGCTTCTCGCGAAGCGCATCGACGTGATTCTCGGCGGTGGATCCCGGAACTTCGTTCCCAGTGAGGGGAAGCTCGGGCGCAAGGACGGCCGCGACTTGCTCGAGGCGGCTCGTGCGGCCGGCGTCCTCGTCGTGCGCGACCGTGCCGCGCTCCTCGCCCTGCCTCCCGGCGCCGCGCCGCTGCTCGGCCTCTTCTCTTCCTCGCACATGACCTGGGTTCTCGATCGCGGGCCGGAGGAGCCGTCGCTCGTCGAGATGACCAGAGTGGCCCTCGAGCGGCTCTCGACGAGCCCGCGCGGCTTCTTCCTCATGGTCGAGGGAAGCCGCATCGACCACGCCGGGCACGCGCACGACGCGGCGACGGCGGTGCACGAAGTGCTGGAGCTCGACGCGGCCGTCGCGCTGGCGGTCGAGTTCGCCCGGCGGGACGGTGGCACGCTCGTGGCCGTCACCGCGGACCACGAGACGGGAGGACTCTCTCTCGGCCGAGAGGTCGGCGGGCGAAGCATCTACGACTGGGAGCCGGACGTCCTGCGCGCGGTCCGACGCTCCGCCGACCACATCGCCGAGCGCGTCCGTGCGGGGGAGGATCCGCGTCGGGTCCTCGCGGAAGACGCCGGCCTCCTGGATCTCTCCGAGGAGGAGCTCGCGGGGATCGCGTCCGCCGCCGGCGACCTCGAAGTGGCGGTCTCCGACGCGGTCAGCCGCCGTGCCGTGATCGGCTGGACGACTCACGGCCACACCGCGGTCGACGTTCCGGTGTGGGCCTTCGGACCGGGCGCCGCCGACCTGCGGGGGGCGCGCCCGATGGAAGAGCTGGGCCGCGCGCTCGCCCGCGCGGTCGGCCTGGAAGTGGGCGCCGTCCTGGACCCGTCGGCCTCGCGGTCCCCGCAGCCGACATCTTCGCCGTAAGCCTTCCTACGGGACGGCCGCCTCCCGTCCGTCCACGCTCTCCACGAAGACGCTCAGCCCGTCGCGCACCACGACGATGTGGTCGGGCTCGACCGTCTCCCAGTGCACGTCGTCGGACAGGATCTCGGAGGCGATGATCGCGCAGCCGGGCTCCGCCTCGGACCGCGTGATGTGGCAGCGACCGTCGGCGAACACGTAGCGGGAGCCGAGGCACCAGTGCAGGCTGGGGACTTCGGCGCTCCCACGGGCGAACCGGCTCGCCAGGATCGTCCAGCCGTCGGTGACGCAGAGATTCATGGCCAGCAGCCGCTCTTCGCGGTCCTCCCTCCACCACTCTTCCACCTGCAGGATGGTGCGTCGGAACGCCTCGAGCAGCTCCGCCGGATCGAAGCGCCGGTCGAGCGGCGGATGGAGCTGGCTCAAGAACAGGATGAAGAGCAGCTCGGTGTCGGTGTTGCCGGCAATCCTCGCGACCAGCTCGGCAGGGACGAAGCCGACGACCCTCTGGTGTAGCCGGCCGCGGCCGGGCACGTCCCCGTTGTGCATCCACAGGAGCGAGCCGCACTGGAACGGATGGCAGTTCGCCCGGCTGATCGGATCGTTGCGCGCGGCCGCGCGCACGTGCGCGAAGATGCAGCTCGACGCCACCCGCTCGGAGAGCGAGCGGAGGTTCTGGTTGTTCCAGGCCGGGGTGATCTCCTTGAAAACCGCGGGCTCCGCGGAGAGGGCGAAGTTGTACCAGCCGATGCCGAATCCGTCGGCGTTGATGCGCGTCCGGCTCTCCATGGCCTGGGCCGCCTGGTGGATCAGGCTGTTTGCCGGGCGGAAGATGAGGTCGGCGAGCGGCAGCGGATCTCCGCGGTAGGCCACGAAGCGGCACATGGCAGTCCTCCACCGCCAATCTAGCATCGGGCGCGCGTTCGGCCCGGGCCTTGTCGGAGCCGCCATCGGGAGCGCACTCGGCCCCGGCCTTGTCGGAGCCGGATCGGCGGGTCATAGTCCTGGGGAATCCCCTGCCACGGCGGCGGCGCCGCCGGAGGACCGACATGCTCCGTCCCGGGCCCGCGGGCACGGCGGCCGTCGTGGCCGCCTTCGCGGCGTGCGCCGCGGTCATGGGCGGCTGCGACCTGGGTCGGTCCGAGCGGGGAAACCTGCCTCCCGACACTGCGATCATCGCCGGTCCCCCGGAGGGGGAGGACGCCGGCTACCGCGTCCTGCTCGCGTGGTCGGGGGAGGACGCGGACGGCGTGGTCGACCGCTTCGAGATCGCGTGGGAGGAGCCGCGGGACTGGGCGGCGCTCCCCGGATACGACAGCACGTTCGTGGTGACCGCCGATTCCTGCTGCGGCGACCCACCCGCGGGCGGCGACTCCACCGGAACCTGGACCGAGCGGTTCCATCACGTCTTCATCCGTGCCCTGGATGACCAGGGCGAACCCGACGGCACTCCCGCAGAGCGCAGCTTCAACGCGAAGACCATCGCGCCGCGCGCCGGGTTCCTGCTCGGTCCGGGACACGGCAGCTTGGCGCCGACGACGATGCGCATCGAGCTGACCGGAGCGGACGACGACGGCGTCGTGGTGGGCTACCGGTACACGCTCGTCACCGCGCGCGAGTACTTCTGGGATGGTCAGCCCTCGTTCTCGACGGCGCGCTTCCTGGCCTGGGCGGATACGCTGTCGTATCACCCGCGGGCGGACGGGAGCTACGACGAGTCCCGGCCGGCGCGCATCGAGAGCGGGGACGTGCTGCTGTTGTCCGATCTCCCGGTCGTGGACGATGTGGGCTCCGGCAATCTCTATCTCCTCGGGGTCCGCGCGGTGGACGACGCCGGCGCCGCCGAGCCGCGTCTGCGCTTCCCCACGAACGCGCGCCTGTTCAGCGTGTCGAGCTACGCGAACGGTCCGCGGGTCTACCTGCGGGTTCCGGAGATCTCACGCGCGCGGCCCGCGCGCCTCGGAGAGCCGGCGGGAGTGAGTCTCTTCGCGGCGGACGTCTCGCTGGAGTGGGCGGCGATTCCCGGGGTCGGCCGGGCACGGGTGACCGCGTTCCGCTTCGCCCAGGCGGACACCGCGGAGTGGTCGCCATGGACCGCGGCGCCCCAGTCGACGTGGTCGTGGGAGAGCCGGGTTCCCTGGCGCGCCCGACCCGGCGCCTTCGCCTTCTTCGTACAGGCGACGGATGCGCTGGGTGCGGTCACGACAGGAACCATGAAGTTCCACGTGTTGCCTTCGCCGCGGGACGGCGACGAGGCCTCGCGCACGGTGCTCGTCGTACTGGACACCGACGCGACGTCCCTGGAGCAGAGCTCGGTTCTCCCCCGGGACTACGCTGCGGTCGAGCGGAGCCTCGTCGTGCAGTGGTTCGCCGACTACCGTCACGACGTGTTCGAGACGCGAGGGACGACGGGGCCGGGCGCGGATCTCCTGGCCCAGGCGAGCAGCGTGGTGTGGATCCACACCGCAGCCGTGGCCGACGGCGACGCGTCGGTTCTCTTCGGCAACGGGTACCCGACCCCGGAGCCGTTGCTCCCCGCGTACGTCGCCGCGGGCGGGAACCTGTTCGTGCTGGGCATCCAGCTCTCGGAGGCGCTGCGCACGCAGGTCGCGGTGACCGACGAACGTCCCGTGATCCTGAGCTACCCGCTGTCGCTGGTCCCGTCAGCCGCGGACTCGACGCGCATGCCGCACTGGGGATACCTGCACCTGGGTCTCTCGCGGATCGATGGGACGGTGCCGAATACGAACACGGGCGGGCTCGCGTCGTTGCGGCTCCGCGTCGCGAGGTCAGGCGTGCCGGGTTACCCGGACCTCCCGTTCGATCCGCTGACCTGGCCGCAGGGCATGCACGTCCGCGGTTTCGGCTACTACGACCGCGGGGTCGTCCCCAACGAGTCGGGGGAGACGATCTACACGGTCGACGAGAGCGGCATCTCGCTGGGCGTGAGGCGCCTGACCGATCCCGCGCGGGGCGGGAACACCGTGTACCTCGGCCTGCATCCCTACTGGGTCGAGCGCCCCGCCTTCCGCGATCTCGTGCGCGCGGTGCTCACCGACTTCGGCGAGACTCCGATTCGCTGATCGCCACGGAGTCCTTCGCCTCCGCCTTGCCTGCAGCTCCGCCTTCCCGGTGGATCAGGAAGCGCACCTCCGGCGGGAGCGAGCGGTAGAAGCTCGCGTGATCCTCGGGGGAGAGGGAGATGCGCAGGCGCACCGGATCGCCGCCCCGGAGAGCCTCGAAGAGGTCGGCGAAGCGGCCCGAGAGCTTTCGCGTCCAGGACTTCCAGGCCGAACCCTTTTGTGCAGCGGCCCGGAACTGCACCACCGGGCCGTCGGCGAAGCGCAGCCCGAACCGCGGCGGGACCGGAACGACGTCCTCGATCGGAGGGGGGAGCGGTACCTCGACCGACCCCTCCTCCCGGGTGGGATCCGGCTCGGGCGCGGTGAACACGACTCGCTCGACGTTGCGCGGGGGATCCAGCTCTCCGCCGCTCCACACGCGAGCCTCGATCTCGGGAGCTTCGCCCCGCGGAAAGAAGCCGACACGCTGCCGGGCCAGCTCCACCGAAGTCACCTGATACTCGTGCAGCACCACGCCCCGGAGGCGAAGCGTCAGCCGCGGACCGTCGGGATCGAGGACCAGGTAGAACGAGGAGCTGGATGCCAGTTCCACGAGACGCTCCAGCGCCTCGACCTCGGTGCGAACCTGCTCGGTCTCCCTCGGCGGGTCCTTCGCCTCGGCGGCCGGAGCTCCGAAGCCGAGCGCCGCGACGAGCGCGAGCCATGGGAAGGCGCGGTTCGCCATCATCGGAAGATACGTCATCAGAAGATGTAGATCGGGGTTCCGATCGCGGCCGTCTTGTACACCTCGCGCAGATCGTCCCGTCCGAGACGGATGCAGCCGTGCGTGACGCTGCGTCCGAGGAGCCGCGTGTAGAGGGTCCCGTGGATCAGGTATCCGTCGCCGAAGGAGAGCGCGTACTCGCCGAGCGTGCCGCGCTCGAAGCGCTCCTCGGGGTCCTTGGGGATGGGCAGTCCCTCCTCGACGAAGGCCCAGTCCGGCTTGCGCCACAGCGGATTCACGATCTTGCTGCGAACCTGGAACACACCGCGCGGCGTGTCGAACACCCACGACCGGGATCCGTCGTGCACCTGCAGCACCATTCCCGATCCACCCGAGCAGACCGCCTCGCGCACCACCTTGTCCCGATCCTTGAGCAGCAGGCGGTTGTGCGTCTGGTCGATCACCACGTGCACGCCCGACGGCTTCAGCCGGTCGTACTTGGCGCGAAGCTCTCGTTCCCGGGCCTCCAGTTTCTTCCGGTCCGCGCCGTCGCCGTCCGCCGCGGGCGCGGCCAGGGTCTCGTCCAGGCGATGCGTGTCGTATCCCGTCCCCAGCGCCGCGACGACGAGCAGCAGCAGCAGCACTCCGGCGGCACGCAGGATCACTTCGTCGCCACCTCGTCGGCGAAGCGGGCGACGAGCGTCGCGAGCCGGCCGTCCTTGCCGTTGCCCCCGACGATCGTCACCCGCGTGCCCAGCGCCACGCGAGCGAACACGTCGTCCATGTCGTCATTGGACAGCGCGACGCAGCCGCGGGTCCAGTCCTCGCCGCGGCCTCCGTCGCCGTGGATCTCGATGAGCCCACCGGCGGTCGCGCGGCGCGGCACGTGCCCGAGCTCCTTGGCCCGCTCGAACCACGCGCGGTCCTCTTCGTTGGGGTAGTCCAGGAGCAGGGCCTTGTAGTAGATGGAGCGGCCGCGGTCCTTCTTCTCCACGATGCGGTAGCGGCCTTCGGGCGTCGCGCGGTCTCCGGACATGCTCTTCTCCGTAGCCGAGTTCGATCCCATGTCCGCCTCGTAGCGCTTCACCACGCGCCCGCCTTCGTACAGCGTCACCTGGTGCCCGTCCTTGTCGACGATCACCACCGTCTCGCCCGTCTTCTTGGACCAGGCCACGGTCTCGTCGATCCACGTCCGCCACTGGCGTATGAGCTTCTCGTCACGGTAGCGCGAAGCCTGGGCGACCACTCCCTCGGACACGTCGCGCGCCAGTTCGAGCGCTTGCGTGGCCCGCTCCAGCGCGGCGTCGTGATGGTCCTGGCGGTGAAGCAGCTTCGCCTCGTCCACGGCGACGCGCGCCAGCTGGAAGTCCGAGCGGTCGGACTTCTCGAAGGGCATGACGCGCGCGAACTCCTCGCAGACCTGGACCATCTCCTGCGCTTCGGCGATCGCGCGCTCCGCGGAACCCTGGGCGTGGCGCTCGGCGTCGATGGCCGCCGACCGGGCCCGGGCGCACGCCGCGACCGCCTCCTCGATGAGACCGCGCACCACGCGGTAATCGCGGAAGGGAAGGAAGCGGACTTCCTGGCGGCGGTGCTCGGCGTTCGCCGCGCGCACCTTCGCCTCCGCTTCCTCGAGTGCTTCCTCCGCCCACTGGGACGCCCCGGCCTCGCGGGCCTTGGCGATCTCGCGGCGGGCGACGTCGAGGGCGGGGAAGGCCGGGTCCGTGTGACCCTGCAGGATCGGATACGCCGCCGCACCGGCGGCGCCGAGAACGGCGCCGACCGGAAGCAGCTTCCACCAGCGAATCCGGATCCTCACGCCCGCCCCGCGTCCCCGAGTCCGGTTTGCGTCGACCGTCCTACTTGCGGCCCACCGCCGCCATCGCATCCTCGACCTGAGTCTTCACCGCCATGATCGCCGAGCCTGCGGCCTGAGCCTTCGCCGCCGACTCGCGGTAGCTGCCGGAGGCCATGAGCGCGTCGGCCTCGTTCAGCGACGTCTCCGCGCCGTCGAGGTCCGTGCCCAGAGCGGCGAGGTCCGCCTTGGAACCCTTGCCCTTGGGCGCGCCGGCGAGCAGCGTGCGCGCCTCGGCGAGAGCGGTCCGCTGCGCGGCGATCGCCGCGGTGGCGTCGTTCATCGCCTTCTCCTTGGCGGCGGCCGCCTTGGCCTGAGCGTCCGCGGCCGCCGTCTTGGCGGCCTCTGCCTTCTGCAGCGCGACGTCGTAGTTCCGCGTCAGCGCGAACTTCTCCGCCTGGGCCTTGATCTCGGCGTCGAGGGCGGCCTGAGCATCCTCCGCCGCACGCACTGCGTCGGGAGCATATTCGGGAGCATCCCCGGCCTTCACCTCATCGAGCGCCGCCTTGACCGCATCGATCTCCGCTTGGGGAGGCTCGGCGCATCCGGCAACCAGGAGGGCGAAGGTGATTCCCGACACGAGCCAGGGGGACTTGCGCATACTCGATTCTCCGGATGTACGACCTCCCGGATGGCGGGAGGTTCGAAAGGAACGGGCCAGGAGCCACGGCGAATTGCCGGGTTCGGAATCGGCCGCGCGGCATCATACGCGAAGCGCGACTGATCGGGAAGGAGCGCCGCGATCCGGCGAGGCCGGATTCCCGGTACCCTCCCGGAGGGGTTCGTAGCAGAATCCGGGCCCATGTCCACGGTCCACCCGCCCGCCGGCTGGCGTCCCCACGCGGGGGTGCTCGTGGCCGTGATCGCCTGGGGCATCTCCTTTGTTGCCACGAAGGTAGCCCTGGTCGAGCTCACCCCGGTGACCCTGATCTTCTCCCGGTTCGGGCTGGGCGTGGTCCTGCTCCACGGGATCCTGGCCCTTCGCGGAGCGTCACTTCTACCCGGCCGCACCCATTTCTACGCGCTCGGCCTGATGGGCTTCGTGGGCGTCTTCGTCCACCAATTGCTGCAGGTGCACGGCCTCGAGCGCACCACCGCGGTGCGCACCGGCTGGCTGATCGGGCTCATCCCCATCTGGTCGGCCGTTCTCGCTGCGGTCCTCCTGCGCGAGCGCTTCGGGCCGGTCCGCGCGGCCGGGCTCGCCCTGGGCTTCGGAGGTGCGGTCCTGGTCGTGACGCGGGGGCGGCTCTCCGGCGACTTCCTCGCCCTCCCCCAGACCACGGGCGACTTCCTGATCCTGGCCAGCACGGTGAACTGGGCGCTCTACTCGGTGATCGGCCGGGGAACGTTGCGCACCCTGGGGGCCACCCGGGCCACCGCAGGCGCCATGCTGCTCGGCTGGATCCTGCTCCTGCCCTTGTACGTCCGCGAGTCGGGATGGACCCAGCTCGCGGGACTTTCCGCGTCGGGATGGGCGGCGCTTCTCTTCCTCGGTGTCGTCTGCTCGGGATTCGCCTACCTCTTCTGGTACGGCGGGCTCGAGCGGCTCGATGCCACGCGTGTCTCCTCGTACCTCTACATCGAGCCGCTGGTGACCCTCGCCGCGGCGGTGGCGGTGCTCGGCGAGCCGGTCGCCGGCACGACGATCGCGGGTGGACTGCTGGTGCTCCTCGGCGTGTGGCTCGTGCAGCGGGGATGACGACGGGCTCAGCGCCGGCCGGCGCTCGCACCGAGCCAGGCCCCCGTCGGATCGAGCTCCGCGGGGATCGCCACTTCGACGTCCTCGTCACGGACGGGATGGCGGAACGCCACGCGGAACGAGCACAGGGCGATACCCGCGTCGAGACGCTCCCGCGATCCGTAGCGCGTGTCGCCGAGGATCGGGCAGTCACGGTGCGCGAGCTGCGCGCGGATCTGGTGCTTGCGGCCGGTGACGAGGCGAATTCCGAGGAGGGAGCGCCCGCCCCGCCGGTCCAGAACGGCGTACGACAGCTCCGCGGCGGCCGACCCTTCGGGAGCGCCCTCGACGACGCGGGCACGACGCGCGTCGTCGTCCCAGATCAGCCGGTCCACGAGGGCTGCGGACATGGGACTCGGCGTTCCCTCGACGACGGCGCGGTAGTCCTTCTCGAAGCGGCCTTCGCGGATCTCGCGGGAGAGGCGGGAAGCGGCCTTCGTGCGCTTGGCGAACACCACGACGCCCGACACGGGACCGTCCAGGCGGTGCACCACGGAGAGGAACGCCTCGCCGGGCTTCTCGTCGCGTTGCCGGATCCACGCCCGGAGCGCGTCGAGCAGCGAGTCCTGATCGGGCCCCGCACCCTGCACGATCCATCCGGGAGGCTTGAACACCGCGAGCAGATGGCTATCCTCGCGGAGCACCGGAACGGGCGGCGCGATTCGCGGCGCCGTCACTCTCTCCCTCCCCGAAAGCACCCGGATTGCCGATGACGCGAGCGCACGGTCGACGGAAGCCGTCCGGGGCGCGCCCCGGAAGCCGCTTGGCGCCGTCCGCGGAGAGCGTTCGCACGCTGCTGGAGCGGAGCGGCATCCACCTGCGGACGCACCAGCTCGCGAAGTTGTGGGAGTTCCATCGCCTCCTCCGCGAGAGGAACGCGGCCGACGACCTGACGCGCCTCGTCGGCTTCGAGAGCATCGTCGTGAAGCATTACGTCGATTCGATGATCGCCGGAAGCCTCTTCCACCTGCCGTCGCCCTTGCTCGATCTGGGCACCGGCGCCGGCTTCCCGGGGATCCCGCTCAAGATCCGCTACCCCGAGCTCGAGCTCGTCCTGGTGGAGTCGCGGGAGCGGCGAGTGCGCTTCCTCGAGGACGTTTGCGCGCGCCTCGAGCTCGAGGGTGTCCGCGTCGTGAAGCTCAAGGCGGTGCGCTCGAACCTGCGCATCCCGGTCTCGGGGGTGATCACGCGCGCGGTCGAGTCCGTCGCCGCGACGGTGCAGCGCGCCGGGCGGTGTCTCGAGTCCGGCGGGACGTTCCTCTTCCTGAAGGGGCCGTCGGTCGGTCCGGAGATCGCGGAGGCGATGGCACGCTACGGAGACAAGTACGAGCTGCTGCGCGACGAGAAGTACGTGCTGCCCGGAACGCCGCATCGCCGCCGTCTCGTCGTCCTGAGGAAGCGTCCGGCGCCTCAGCGAGTGTAGCCGAGCGCGCGGAGCTGCTCTTCGATCTTCGGGTCGACCGGCGCCGCGGCCGGCGTCTCTTCCACGCGCGGCCGATCGAACGGGGCGATGATCGCCGTGAGCTTCCCCACCAGCTCGGCGACGCGGGTCGGCTCGGCGTCAGCCAGGTTCGCGCGCTCCGTCGGATCCGCCGTCAGATCGTACAGTTCGTGCCGTCCGTCGGAACCCCACACGAGCTTGTGGTTGCCGTCGACGAGCGCGCGGATCCGCCGGAGGTAGGGCTGCATGGCTTCGGCCTCCGCCGCGCGATCGGGGAGGAAGTGCAGCACCTGCTCGGGGTAGTAGTACTCGGCGAGCACCGGGCGCGACGGCGGAACTTTTTCGCTCAGCAGATCGTAGGTCGGCATCGGCGAGGCCGGCGGGGCGACGCCCGCCGCGGCGAGGATCGTGGGGAAGAGGTCGGCGAGCTGCACGCGATCGTCGCGCACCGTGCCGGCGCGGTCGCCGCCGGGAGGCCGCACGGCGAGGGGCACCCGGATCAGCGCCTCGTTCAGCGCCAGCATGTGCGAGACGTGGCCCAGGTCGCCGTGGTTCTCGCCGTGGTCCGACGTGACTACGACCAGCGCCTCGTCGAGGAGCCCCCTGCTCCGGAGCCCGTCCAGCAGCTCGCCGAGCACCGCGTCGGCGTAGGCCAGCTCCGCTTCGTACATCGCCGTGCGCGTGGGCAGCCGATCCATGGGAATCTCGCCGCGATGCAGGTACCACTTCGGAGCGGGGAACATCGCCGGATCGTCCTGAGCGACCGGACCGCCGGGAACGAATTCCTCCTGCCACGCGGTCGGGGCCTGGTACTTCCAGTGGGGTTCGATGTAGTTCACGAACAAGAAGAAGGGGCGCCGGTCGCGCCGTGCGTCGAGCCAGCGGAACACCCCGCGGTTCAGCTTGTGCGGGAGCCCTTCGCCTTCGAGCTGGGTTTTCCCGGTCCAGACCACGTCGGCCGTCTCGAAACCCTGCGCGAGATTCGCCTTGGCCGAGATCCACGGGTTGCCGGAGAGGCACACGGTCTCGAAGCCGCTCTCGCGCAGGAGCTCGGCCAGGGTGACCGCTTCCTCGTCGAGCCACTCGGACTCCTGCGTGGCGCGGTGCACGACGGGCCAGAGTCCGGTGAAGAGCGAGGCGTGCGCGGGCACCGTCCAGCAGGACGTCGAGTACGCGCGGTCGAAGCGGATGCCCTCGCCGGCGAAGGCGTCGAAGCGGGGCGTCGTACTCCGGCCGTGACCGTACGCGGAGAAGAAGTCCCGCCGGGCGGTGTCGATGACGACGACGACGATGTTCGGCGGCGCGTCGACGGGAGGCGCCGCGCACGCCGGAGAGGTGCCCAGCGCCGCTGCCAGAAGCATCCACGGAGTCGCGCGCCGGCCGGTTCGCGTCATCGCCTCAGTCTACACCGCTGCGGAACACTGGGGTCCGTCAGGAGTGCCCCAAGGACATTGCCGGTCTGCCGGGGTGGTGGGGCGGGCGCTCTGCTAGACTCGCGCTCCTGGCCGCCGAGACAGGCCGCTAGGGTTGCCGATCGAAACGAGACGCTCACGGCCCGTACGCGCGCAGGTCGTCCTCCAGCTGCGCGAGGGCCTGCGGCGGGAAGCCGGGCGTCGCGCGGGCCAGCTCCAGGGCGCGCGCCGCTGCGGCCCGCCCCTCGCCGGTCCTGCCCAGGCTTCGCAGCGCGGCGGAGAGCAGGTGCTGCGGCATCGGCTCCGCCGGGGCGAGCGCGGCGGCCTCGCCGAAGGCGCGCGCCGCCTCCTCCGGCCGCGCCGTCTCCAGGCAGGCCATGCCGAGATCGATCCACGGCCGCGGCGCGTCCGGCTGGACCTTCACCAGCTCGCGAAGCACGTCGATCGCCTCATCGTGGCGCGCCAGGCGGCGCAGGGCGAGCGCGGTGTTCAGCAGCACGTCGGGCGCCGCCGGCCGCAGCTCCCGGGCGCGCGCGAAGTGCGGCAGCGCTTCCTCGAATCGACCGAGGTGGTTGTGCGCGACGCCGAGATTGTGGTGCGCGTGATAGAAGTCGTCGCGAATCTCGACGGCCCGCGTGTACAGCCCGATCGCCTCGTCGTAACGGCCGGCGTAGGACGCGGAGAGCGCCAAGTCGTACGTGGCGGAGACGCTCTCCGGATTCACCGCGAGCGCGTGGCGGAAGAGCGAATCGTTCGTCCGCCAGCGCGGCATCTGGAGCTGTCCGGCGGCGGCGAACGCGGCGAGCACGACCCCCGCGACCGCGAGCCGTCCCACGCCCCGTCCCGCGGCGACCCACGCGCCCAACGAGAGCCCCACTCCGGCCAGCGAGAGGTACGCGTAGCGATCCGCCACCGTGGATTGCGACTGGAACGCGAACGGCACCAGCCCGAGCACCGGCAGCACGGCGAGGAGCGCCATCCCGGACGCCGCGCGGTGGACGGCGCGGTCCGAGCGGAGGCGAAGCACGAGGGCCGCGAGGGCGAGCGGGATCAGCACGAACGGGACCGCCGGGAAGCGGGAGAGCACGGCGTGCGGCGTTCGCCCGTAGTCGATGGCGAGCGGCGCCGGCCAGAGGACCTTCGCGGCGTAGAAGCCGAGCGCGTCGAGGGCCAGGAGCGGTCGCGCCGCGAGCGGCGCCGGCGTCCACGAGAGAACCGCGTCCTCCTCCGTCTGCGTTCCGAGCGTGATCGCCATCGAGGCGAAGGCCAGGACGAGATGGGGAAGGAGCGGACCGGCGACACCGCGCCGACTCGTGCCCGGCGCGGTGAGCATGACCAGAAGCGCCGCGATCAGTGGCAGTGCGACGGCCTGCGGCTTGGCCAGCACCGCACCGGCGAACGCGAGGAACCCCGCGGCCCATGCCAGCGCCGCCGCGCGCCCGCGGCCCTGCCCGCGCAGCTCGACGAAGCGCAGGTGCAGCAGCAGCGCGCCGAGGCCGAGCGCTCCGGAGAGCACGTCCTTGAGCCCGGTCGCCCAGGCCACCGGCTCGACCTGCAGCGGGTGCAGGGCGAAGAGCGCCGCTCCTGCGGCCGCCCCCGCAGGGCTCCTTCGCCCGAGGAGCCGGTGCAGGAGCAGGAAGGCGAGCACGACGGCGGCGGCGTGGGCGAGCACGTTCGCGGCGTGGAACGGAGCGGGATCGACGATCGGTCCGGGGTGCACGCCGGGCCGGGTGACCGTGCCGGCCAGGCGCGCGAGGAGCCACCATGCGGTGTAGGTGACCGGCACGTAGAGCCCGCCGACGGGCTCGCGCCAGAACGCAGCCGCGCCCCCCGGCGAATCGGCCGCCATCCGCGGGTTCGCATAGATGTTGGCCTGATCGTCCCAGATGACGAACTCGTACGCCGTGGTCCGGGCGTAGAGGACCACAGTCAGGGCGAAGAGGCATCCGGCCACGACCGCCGTACGACGCATCCCGCGACTATAAGCGACCCGTTCCTTGACAGTTGATCGGTTCGACCGGCTCGACGACACTCCCCGCCCATGAACCGGGCCGATGCCGGCGGACGGCCGGCGAGCGACGCGGCCCCGCCGGACTTCAGCGCGCGGCGCTTCCTGGTCGGGATCCTGCTCTTCACCGGGCTCGCCGTCGCGGGAACGGCGGTAGCCGTCGCCGGGCGCGGCGGGCTCGATGCATTCCGCGTGGCTCCGATGCCGGATCCCAAGCTCCTCGCCGTCGCCGTCGCCCTGATGGGTCTGGACGTCTGGCTGAGCGGGCTCCGCGTCCATCACCTCGCCCACCGACTGGCGCCGGCGGTGACGCTCAAGGACGCCATCCGGGCCGACCTCGCCAACCGGTGCGTCGCCGGGCTGACCCCGTCGCAGAGCGGGGGTGGACCCGCACAGCTCTACATCCTCGCGCGCGCGGGACTCTCGCTCTCGGGCGGGATGGCGGTGGGGACCATCAACTTCCTGTTCTCGAGCGTCGTGCTGGCGATCCTGGGATTCGCCTCTCTTCCCGTCGTCCACCATCGCCTGCCCGGCTGGTTGCGTGCCTCGACCGACGCGGCCGTCGCGCTGCTCGTCGCGACCGTGGCCATCGGCGGATGGCTCATCGTGCGGACGCGGCACCGCCGCCTCTCCACCCTGGCCCCGGGCCGCGTTCGGCGGGCCTTCGACCGAGGCGTGGCCTTCATGGCGCGCTCGCTGGAGATCGCCCGGCGCCTCTTCCTGGTGCATCGCGGGCCGGTGCTGCGCATTCTCCCGATCACGACCGCGCTGGTCGCGGTGAAGCTGGTCTGTATCGTCGCCGTCTTTCGTGCCTTCGTTCCGGAAGGGCACCTGTCCGAGCTGATCGGCGTCACCGTGATCCTCGTCATCTGCCTGAACTTCGCGCCGACGCCGGGAGGGAGCGGCATCGTCGAGGGCGCCGGAACCGCCTACCTGGCCGGCGCGATCGGGCCGGCGCTCTCCACCGGCGTCGTCCTCTACTGGCGCCTGCTCACCGCGTACGTCCCGCTGGTTCTCGGAGGCCTGATCCTCCTGGCGCAGCTCCGCCGCGACACGCAGCTCGTGCGCGCCGCCCGCCGGAATGCTCCCACCCGCCTTGACACCCCCTCGGACGGGACTTAGGCTCCCGCCGCCTGTCTCGTCCGTGGCGCGTGAGGGGCCGGGAGGTGCGATGCGGGGCGATTCCTCGGTGGTCGGCGACGCCGGCTGGGTCGAGGTCATCTGCGGCAGCATGTTCTCGGGCAAGACCGAGGAGCTGATCCGTCGTCTCGTGCGCGCGCGCATCGCCCGGCAGGCGGTGCAGGCCTTCAAGCCGGCCATCGACGACCGCTACGGACGCGACCACGTCGTTTCGCACAACGGGCAGCGCATCTCCTCCGTCGAGGTCGCCGACGCGCGCGAGATCCTCTCCCGGGTGGCGCCCGACACGAAGGTCGTCGCCATCGACGAGGCGCAGTTTCTCGGAGCGGATCTCGTCGATGTAGTCGAGGAGCTGGCCGCTTCGGGTCGGCGCGTGATCGTCGCCGGTCTGGACCAGGACTACCGCGGCCGTCCCTTCGAGCCGGTTCCGCAGCTCATGGCCATCGCCGAGAGCGTCACCAAGACGATGGCGGTGTGCATGGTCTGCGGGCAGCCGGCGAACCGGACGCAACGGCTCGTGGACGAGTCGGAGCGGGTGCTGGTCGGGGCCGGCGAGGCGTACGAGGCGCGGTGCCGCCGCTGTTGGACTCCCGGACCGAAGGGGGCCCGCCCTGCGCTCGAGGCCGACGCCGCGGTCCGGTGAGCGTCGGCGAGAACCTGCGGCGGGTGCACGAGCGAATCGCCGAGACGTGCTGTCGGATCGGGCGCGACGCGGGGGAGATCCGGCTCTGCGTGGTCACGAAGCTGGCCGGCGTCGATCTCGTCCGGGAGGCGGTGCGGGAGGGGGCGATGATTCTCGGAGAGAACCGCGTTCAGGCGGCGGAGCCCAAGATCCGGGAGACGCGCTCCCTGGCGAACGTGTCCTGGCACCTGATCGGTCACCTGCAGCGCAACAAGGCGCGGCGCGCAGTGGAGCTGTTCGATCGCATCGACGCCGTGGACGGGATGCCCGTCGCGCAGCGGCTGTCCGAGCTGGGCGTCGAGCGGGGGCGGCCGGTGCGCGCGCTGGTGGAGGTGAACACGTCGGCCGAACCGCAGAAGGGCGGGTTCGCCTCGGAATCGGCCGGCGAAGCTCTCGGCAGGATCCGGGAGCTGCCCGGGATCGAGCTCGAGGGGCTCATGACCATGGCGCCGTTCACCGATGATCGGGAGCGCGTTCGCGCATCGTTCGCGTGCCTGCGCGAGTTGCGCGACGGCCTGCCGTTCGCTTCCGAGCTCCGGGTCCTGTCCATGGGCATGACCAACGACTTCGAGATCGCCGTGGAAGAGGGATCGACGTTCGTGCGCATCGGCACCGCGATCTTCGCCTGAGCCGGAGGGGGAAGTGTTCGTTTTCGGAATCGCGCTGGAGCAGGTCGCACGGCTCATCGACCTGATCGCCTGGATGTACACGATCGTGCTCATCGGCCGGGTGATCTGCTCGTGGGTGAACGCGGATCCGTACCATCCGATCGTGCGCTTCATCTGGATCGTGACCGAGCCGGTGCTCGTGCGCATCCGCCGGGTGATCCCGCCGATCGGGGGGCTCGATTTCTCGGTGCTCGTAGCGCTCGTCGTCGTGCAGATCGGGATCCAGGGGTTCCTGGTGCAGACGCTGCTGCGCTCCGCCGGACAGATGCAGTGACCCGCACCATGGGGGAGAGACGCTCATGAAGATCGGCCCGGTGGACGTTCGCACGCACTCCTTCACGAAGCGCATGCGCGGCGTGGACGAGGGCGAGGTCCGCACCTTCCTCGAGCTCGTGGCCGACCGGCTGGAGGAGTCGATCCTCGAAGGCGAGGAGCTGCGTGGCCGCATCGATCGGTTGGAGGGTGAGATCCGCGAGTTCAAGGCCCTGGAGCGGACCATGCGGGACTCGCTGCTCTCCGCGGAGCGGCTGGTGGACGAGCGCACCGCTCAGTCGGAGAAGGAAGCGCAGATCATCATCAAGAGCGCCGAGGTGCAGGCGGAGAAGCTGCTGGTCCGCGCGCGCGACGACCTGGGGCGCGTTCGCGCGCAGGTCGACGACCTGCGCCGCCAGCGCATCACCTACATCGAGCGGTTCCGCGCGCTGCTTCGCTCGCAGGCGAAGATCCTCGAAGCGTCGGTGGAGAGCCTCGATCCCGAGGCCGAGTTCCCCGAGGCGAAGCGTCCCGCGGTGCCGCCAGGCCCTTCGCCCTCCACCCCGCCCATGCCCGGTGCTCCGCTGCCCGGTGGCGCCATTCCGCCGTACGCGGGCCTGCCCACGTTCGGACCCGAGGGCGAGCTCTACTCGGCCGACCGACCCGACCTGGGCGGGGGAGCGCATGCTTGACGCGGGCCGCACCCCGCGAACCCGGTGACGAGGTGCTCGTGGAGGTGCTGGTCGTTCCCCGCGCTTCGCGCACCGAGCGGGCCGGCTGGGACGCGGACGGGCGGCTGCGCGTGCGGCTCGCCGCGGCTCCGGTCGACGGCAAGGCCAACCGCGAGCTGCTGAAGTTCCTGGCCGGCGAGCTCGGCGTCCCCGCCGGCCGCCTGCGCGTCTCCCGCGGCGAGACTTCCCGGCGAAAGACCGTCGCGGTGCGTGGGCTGTCGCGCGCGGAGATCGCGCTTGCGCTCGACGCGCCGGCGCGGTGAGGGAGACGCGGGTGGCCACGTCGCAGTCGAGGGGAATCGAGGATGCGGTGCGCGCGCTGCGCGAGCGCGGGGTGGGATCCCCCGTCGCGACGTTCGTGCTCGGGTCCGGTCTGTCCGCAGCCGTCGCCGCGCGCGACGGGGTGAGCGTCCCCTTCGCGGAGATCCCCGGGTTCCCGCGCGGACGGCTCGAAGGGCACGACCGGCGCCTCGAGTTCGGGACGGTGGAGTCCCGCCCCGTGCTGGTGCTGCACGGGCGGGCACACTACTATGAGGGCTTCGAGCTCCGCGAGGCGACGTTCCCGGTCCGCGTGGCCCGGGCCCTCGGGTCCCGGTGGATCGGCCTCCTGAACGCGGCCGGGGGTCTCGATCCCACGCACGTGCCCGGGGACGTCGTCCTGATCACGGATCACATCAATCTGATGGGAGACAACCCGCTGATTGGTCCGAACGACGACTCCCTCGGTCCGCGCTTCCCGGATCTGTCGCGCGCGTACGATCCAGGCCTCCGAGACCTCGCCGAGGCGGCGGCGCGCCGGCTCGATGTGCCGGTCCGTCGCGGAGTGTACGCGGCCGTGACCGGACCGCACTACGAGACCGCCGCGGAGCTGCGCATGCTGCGCCTGTTGGGTGCGGACCTGGTGGGCATGTCGACCGTCCCGGAGACGATCGTGGCGGTGCACGGCGGGCAGCGCGTGCTGGGGATCAGCGTCGTGACCGACCGCGCGGATCCCGATTCGCTCCAGCCTCTCTCCCACGACGAGGTGGTGCGCGCCGCCCGCGAAGCCGCACCGAGAGTCGGCGGCATCCTCTGCGGCGTGCTCGCCGGGGAGCCGGCATGAGTCCGCTGGCGCGAGAGCTGTATCCCGAGGCCGCGTTCGACGTGCCGCTGCAGGAAGCCGAGGAGGAGATCCTCGCGCTGTGGCGCGAGCGCGACGTGTTCCGCAGGACCGTGGACACGCGGCGCGGCGCTCGCCCCTTCGTGTTCTACGAGGGTCCGCCGACCGCGAACGGCCGGCCGGGCGTGCATCACGTGCTCGCCCGTGTGATGAAGGACCTGGTCTGCCGCTACCAGACGATGCGCGGGCGGCTCGTGCTGCGTCGCGGGGGGTGGGACACGCACGGACTCCCGGTCGAGCTCGAGGTCGAGAAGCAGCTCGGCATCGCCGACAAGCGCGAGATCGTCAAGTTCGGCGTCGGCGAGTTCAATCGCCGCTGCCGCGATTCGGTGTTCACGTATCTCGACGAGTGGCGCCGGCTCACCGAACGGATCGCGTACTGGGTGGATCTCGACGACGAGTACGTCACCTTGAAGAACGAGTACATCGAGTCGGTCTGGGCGGCGCTGAGGGCGATCCACGAGAAGGGGATGATCTACCGCGGCTTCAAGACCGTGCCGTATTCGACGAAGTCCGGCACCGTCCTCTCCGATCACGAGGTGGCACTGGGCTACCGCGAGGTCGACGATCCCTCGGTGACGGTCCGCTGCCGGCTGGAGGACGAGCCCTCGACTTCCCTGCTGGTGTGGACCACGACGCCCTGGACGCTGCCGGGCAACGCAGCGCTCGCCGTGCATCCGGACGTGGAGTACGTCACCGTGGAGGTGCGCGGCGAGCGCGTGATCCTCGCCGCCGACCTGCGTGACGCGGTGATCCCGGGCGAGGGGGAGATCGTCGCGCGGACGCGGGGCCGGGAGCTGGCCGGCCGCCGTTACGTGCCGCTCTACGACGATCACGCTTCGCTCCGTGCGCGGCATCCCGCGGCCTGGACCGTCGTGTGCGAGAAGTTCGTCACCACCTCCGACGGCACCGGCGTCGTGCACATCGCTCCAGGGTTCGGCGCGGACGACCTCGAGGCCGGGACCCGCCACGATCTGCCGCGCATCGTGCACGTGGACGACGAGGGGCAGCTCGCGAAGGAGCTTCGCGTCGGCGGCGGGCTCTGGTTCAAGGACGCGGATCCGGTGATCCTGCGAGATCTGCAGGCGCGCGGCCTGGTGTGGGCCTCGGGCACGTACCGGCACACGTATCCGTTCAACTGGCGCGGGCAGGATCCGCTCATGTACGTCGCGCGCGAAGCCTGGTACGTGCGCACGACTGCGTTCCGCGATCGGCTCGTCTCGCTGAACCGCGAGATCCACTGGGTGCCCGGGCACATCCGCGACGGAAGGTTCGGCAACTGGCTGGAGAACAACGTCGACTGGGCGCTCTCCCGCGAGCGCTTCTGGGGCACGCCCTTGCCGTTCTGGGTCAGCGACCGCGATCCCGAGCGCGTGGAAGTGGTCGGTTCCGTCGCGGAGCTTTCCGCAAAGGCCGGCCGCGACCTCTCCGGGCTCGACCTGCACCGCCCCGCGGTGGACGAGATCAGCTGGCCGGACGGGAAGGGCGGGACGATGCGCCGCGTTCCCGAGGTTCTGGACGTGTGGTTCGACTCCGGCGCAATGCCCTACGCGCAGTGGCACTACCCGTTCGAGAACCGGGAGCTGGCCGAGTCCCAGTTCCCCGCGGACTACATCTGCGAGGCCATCGACCAGACGCGCGGCTGGTTCTACAGTCTGCACGCGCTGGGCACCATTCTCCGCGACTCACCGGCCTACCGCGCGTGCCTCGTGACCGGGCACATCCTGGGCGAGGACGGACAGAAGATGTCGAAGAGCATCGGCAACACGGTCGATCCGTGGGACGCGGTCGCCCTGGGCGGCGCCGACGCCCTTCGCTGGTACCTCACCGTGACGAACAACCCGACGAGCAACATGCGTTTCGTGCGGGACGGCGTTCGCGAGGTGGCGCGCAAGCTGCTGGACACGATGGTGAACGTGTACCGCTTCTTCGCCCGCTACGCGAACCTGGACGGATGGCCGGCGGACGCCGCGCCCGTCCGGGACCCGGACCGGACCCTGCTGGACCGGTGGGTCCGCTCCCGCCTGCACTCCCTGATCGGCGACTACCACGAGGCCTTCGACCGCCTGGAGCCGTGGCGCGCGGGACGCGCGCTCGAGCAGTTCGTGATGGAGGACCTCTCCAACTGGTACGTGCGAAGGTCGCGAAGCCGGTTCTGGGCGCACGGCATGGAGGCGGACAAGCGCGCCGCGTACGCGACGCTGCACGAGTGCATCGAAACGGCGACGCTCCTCGCCGCGCCCTTCCTTCCCTTCCTCGCCGAGCGCCTCTGGCAGACGCTCCGCGGGGCCGGCGGGCAGCGGGAGAGCGTGCACCTGGAAACGTGCCCGCAGGCCGACCCCGCCTGCATCGACGCGCTGCTCGAGCGGCGCATGGAGCACGTGCGCCACGTCGTCCGGCTCGGCCGGGCCGGCCGCAACCGTGCCAACGTCAAGACCCGCCAGCCGCTCGCGCGCGTGCGCATCGGATCGCCCGAGGGGGAGGAGCTCGGCGACCTCTTGTCCATCGTGCTCGACGAGCTGAACGTGAAGTCGGCGGAGGCCGTGCGCGCCACCGACGAGAAGGTCGAGCTCGGGGCGAAAGCGCGGTTCGACGTGCTGGGTCCGAGGTTCGGCAAGGACGTGAAGCAGATCGCCGCGGCCATCCAGGCCCTGTCGCCGGACGAGATCCGCGCGCTGGAGCGGGACGGATCGGCGAGGATCCGCGCGGCCGGCTCGGAGCACGAGATCACGAGCGACGAGGTGCTCGTCCGCCACCAGGACCCGGAGGGATGGGTCCTGGAGCGCGAAGGCGGATGGTCCGTGGCGCTCGACCTCGAGATCGGGGAGGATCTGCGGCAGGAAGGCTTCGCCCGCGAGATCGTCAACAAGATCCAGTTCATGCGCAAGAAGGCCGGCTTCGACATCACCGATCGCATCGAGGTCGCGTTCGAGGGCACGGACGCGCTGCGCTCGGCGGTCGGCCGGCACGACGAGCTGATCCGGCGCGAGTGCCAGGCGGATCGCATCCAGGTGGGCCCCGCGCGAGGGGAGACCCGCGAAGAGTGGAAGATCAACGGCGAGCCGGCGGTGCTCGCGCTGACGCGCGTCCGATGACCGGCGGCGAGGTGCAGGACAGGCCGCGCGCCGCGGGGCCGCGCTTCTACGCCGCCGCCGCGGCGGTGCTGCTGCTCGATCAGGCGACCAAGCTCCTCGTGGTCGGGGAGATGTCGCGCGGCGAGTCGCGACGCGTGCTCGGGGACTTCTTCCGCCTGACCTACGTGCACAACGACGGGGCCGCGTTCGGGCTGGATCTCGGCAACCGCTGGTCGTTCATCGTCGTGACCGTGCTGGTGTCCGCGTTCATCGTGTTCTACTACGCGCGTTCCGAGCGCACGCCGATGGCGCGCTGGGCGCTGGCCATGATCCTCGGAGGAGCCCTGGGCAACCTCGCCGACCGTGTGCGCATCGGCGAAGTCGTGGACTTCCTGCACCTCTCCGTCGCCGGATTCTCCTGGCCGATCTTCAACGTGGCCGACATCGGCGTGTCCGTCGGCGTGGGGCTCCTCGCGTTCCACCTGTTCCGCAAAGAGGTCCCGTCGGATGGAGAAGGAGAGCTCGGGAGCCCCGGGCCGTCGGCTGACGCTTCGGATCCCACCGGAAGCAGCCGGACGACTTGACCGGGCGCTCGCCCGGGCCCTCTCCGGAAGCCACTCGCGCTCCGGGCTCGCGCGTCTCGCCCGCGACGGCCGCGTCCTCGTGAATGGACGGCCGGCGAAGCCCTCGACCGAGGTCGGCGCCGGCGACGTGGTCGTCGTGGATCTGCCCGCTCCGGTCCCTTCGGAGATCGCCGCCGAGGACCTGCCGTTGGTCGTCGTCTGGCAGGACGAGCACCTCGCCGTGGTGGAGAAGCCCGCGGGAATGGTGACGCATCCGGCAGGACCGCTGCGCGCCGGCACGCTGGTCAACGCGCTGCTGCACCACCTCGGCGATCTCTCCGGAATCGGGGGCGTGCTCCGCCCGGGGATCGTGCACCGGCTCGATCAAGGGACGTCGGGGCTCCTGGTGGTGGCCAAGCACGACGAGAGCCACCGCCGGCTCGCGGCGCAGCTCGCCGACCGGACGCTTCGCCGGATCTACCAGGTCGTGGCCTGGCGCAGGGTCGCGCCCGCGTCCTTCGTCATCGACGCGGCCATCTCGCGGGATCCGCGGGACCGCAAGCGCATGGCGGTGGTGGAGCGCGGCAAGGAAGCGCGAACGTCGCTGCGGGTCATCGCCGCGACCCCTCTCGCCTCTCACCTGGAGGCCTCGCTGCACACCGGCCGGACGCACCAGATCCGCGTTCATCTGCGGCACGCCGGACACCCCGTCGTCGGGGACGCGACGTACGGCGGGCGTCGTCAGGCGCTGCGCGCGCTTCCGCCGGGACTGCGCCCGCGCGGCGAGAGCCTGCTCGCCGCCATCGATCACCCGGCGCTGCACGCCTTCCAGATCGCCTTCCGACATCCGTTCCGCGACGAGCTCCTGCAATTCGAGAGCCGGCCGCCCGCGGACTTCCTCGAGGTCCTCTCACGGATTCCCTGGGAGGATCCGTCGGGACGGGAAATCCGCTAGTATGAGGCGGGTGACCGACTCTCCAGGTCGGATGAACGCGGGACGGAGGGAGTACGTCTCGATGGAAGCCGAGATCGAAGAAGTCCGGATCCAGGTGCCGAGCCGCTTCGAATTCCTGTCCGTGATCAACTCCGTCACCGAGGAGGTGGCGCAGCAGATGGGGTTCGACGAGGAGGCGCGGAACGCGATCACCATCTCCGTCGTGGAGGCAGGAACCAACGCGATTCAGCACGGCAACCGGCAGGACCCGGCCAAACCGACGGAGGTCGTGTTCCGCAAGGAGAGCGATCGGCTCGTCGTCACAGTCCTCGACCACGGGGACGGCTTCGATCCGGAGCGTCTCGGCGATCCCGTGGCCAGCGAGAACCTCCTCGCGCAGAACGGGCGGGGTGTCTACATCTTGCGCTCCTTCATGGACGAGGTGACGTTCGCATTTCCGCGGGGGACGGGAACCGAGTGCCGACTCGTCAAGTACCTCCCCCGATGACGTCTCCGGCAGTGCGATAGCCGGGCCCAACGATCCGGAGAGGCGATGGCCTTCGAAGTCGTCGCAGCGACCGCCTACCTGACGTGCGGCGCGCTCATGCTGTTCCTGGGGTTCGTCGTGCTGCGGGAGAACCCCAGGCAGCGTGTGAACCGCGCCACCGCCGGCATGCTGGTGTTCGGCGGGCTCGGGCCGATGCTCGGCGCATACAGCACCCTCACCGGGCGAATCCCGGGAGGGCCGCGTCTCTTCCAGGACGTCTTCGCGCAGTTCGCGTTCCTCTGGGAGTTCTGGTTCCCATCGGTCCTGCTCTTCGCTCTCGTCTTCCCGACGCTGCAACCTCTGCTCCGGCGCCGGCCGTGGATCTCGACGGCGCTCTTCGTCCCGCACGTGTTCCACGTGCTGCTCGTGCTGCTGCTCTCCGAGTACACCGGGCTGCTGGATCGATTGCTGCCGACCGACGTGTTCGGGGGGCGCGGCACCGTGTTCGGGCAGGCCGCCGGAGTCCTGCACGTGGGGCTCGAGCTCGCGTTCAAGGCGCACGTGCGCTTCTTCTCGTTCGTGAACCTCGCCATGGCGGCGACGAGCTGGTTCCTGCTCATGGGCAGCTCGCGGCGGACCACGAACCCGAAGCTCCGCTCGCAGGTTCGCACGATCCGTCTGGGCCTCGGTCTCTCGCTCGCGCTGTACTCCGGCGGTGAGCTCGTTCCCAACGTGTTCGGGCTCTCCCTGCCGCGTTCGCTCTCCCTGCCGCTGGTCACCGTTTCACTGCTGGTGGGTGCCGCCTCCATCCTCGTGGCGATCGTGCGCGTCGGCTTCCTCGACGTGCGCTTCATCGTGCGTCGCGGACTGGTCTACGGTCTCGCAGCCGGAGTGGTCGTCGCGCTGTACCTGTTCGTCGGCAAGCAGATCGACACGCTCTCGGCGCAACTGGTAGGCGCGCGGATCCCGGTGTTCGAGACGACCTTCCTCGTACTGAGCCTGTTCCTGCTCCAGCCGGTCCTTTCCGGAATCGAGCGCGCCGTGGACCGCGGCTACTCCCGCGACCGCGCCGACGTCCGCAACGCGTTCACGCGGCTCGCGGAGGATGTGTCGCAGGAGCTCGACAGCCGCCGCGTGTGCGAGATGGTCGCCGGGACCATCCGCCACGAGATGGTCCTCCGCTCGGTCGCGATGGTGAACGTGGATCCGCGCACCGGGGCGCATCGCCTGACCGTGGCGCGGGATACGGTGGAGACGGTGGAGAGCTGGAAGCCGGGCGCGGCGCTGTTCCGCGCCCTGGCGGGCCGCACGGATCCGGTGCCGGTGCAAGAGCTCGTGGAGCGGCCCGCGGGTGCCGAAGAACGGGATGTGCTCGCCGCCGGGCTCGGCTGGATCGGCGTGGAGTCCGTGCTGCCGCTCTACGTCGCCTCGCGGGACCGTGGAGCGAAGCAGATCGTCGGGGCGCTCGCGCTGGGGGAGAAGGTGACCGAGACGCGGATGACCTTCGAGGAGACGTCGCTCGTCTCGCTGCTGGCGCACCAGGTGGGCATCAGCCTGCAGAACGGCGCGCTGCACGAGGAGCGGCTGATGAGCCGCCTGCTCGAGGAAGAGGTTTCCACCGCACGCAAGATCCAGGAGATGCTGCTGCCCTCCGCACCGCCCGAGCTGCCCGGCTGGGAGCTCAGCGCCAGCAACAAGCCGAGCCGCCACGTCGGCGGCGACTATCACGACTTCCTGCCCATGCCCGCCGGGGAGACGGGGATCGCCATCGGGGACGTGTCCGGCAAGGGCGTGCCGGCGGCGCTGCTCATGTCCAACCTGCAGGCCACACTGCGCGTCCGCTCGATGGGAGGGAAGCCGTCACACGAGGTCGTGGAGGAGGTCAACCGACAGATGTGTCGCTCCACGGGTCCGGAGACGTTCATCTCCTTCTTCCTCGGTGACCTTCGCCCGGAGTGCGGGACGTTCGGCTTCACCAACGCCGGGCACAACGCGCCTTTGCTGGTGCGTCGCGACGGACGCGTCGAGACGCTGGATGCGGGGGGGCTGCTCCTCGGCGTGTTCCCGGAGGCGACCTACGAGCGGGGAGTCGTCGGGCTGGAGCCGGGCGACGCGCTGGCGCTGTACACCGACGGCGTGACCGAGGCCGCCGATCCCGACGGAGAGTTCTTCTCGGAGGAGCGGCTCGTGGAGGCGCTGGTCCGTCACCGCCACGCGAGCGCCGCGGAGATCCACGACCACGTGCTCGACGAGGTTCGCCGCTTTCAGCGCGGCCGCGACCCGGACGACGATCTCACGCTGATCCTCCTCAAGCGGTCCGTCGAGCCTGCCGGAGCGGTCGGGTGAGCGGGCGCGTGGTGGCCTTCGATCTCGGAGGGCGCCGCATCGGCGTCGCGGTGTCCGATCCCTCCGCGACCATCGCCGAGGGGCGGGACACGCTGCTTCGCTCCGGGGAGGCGCTGCCCTGGAAGGCGATCCTCGCGGTGGTGGAGGAGGCCGGGGCGCAGCACGTCGTCGTCGGCGATCCGATCCGCATGGACGGCAGCGTCGGAGAGAGCGCGCGTCGTGCCCGCGAGTTCGCGTGCGAGCTGGCCGGGCGGAGCGGAGCGAAGGTCGAGCTGCAGGACGAGAGGCTGACCTCGGTGCAGGCGCGTCGCGCCCTGATCGAGACGCGCGGGGGTTCGGGGCGGCGGCCGAAGGGTGGAGAGGACGTGGACCGGGTGGCCGCGGTGTTGATCCTGCAGGCCTGGCTGGATCGGCGCGGCGCGAGGGAGGAGACGACGTGAAGGCGGTTCGCCTCGTCGCCGTCGTGCTCGCGCTGGGCGCAGCGCTCGCCGCTGGCCTGCGCTACGGCTGGCTGCTGCTGCTCGAGTCTCCGGCCATCGCGCCGGGGTCCGCTGCTCCCGTCGAGCTCTCCATCGAATCGGGGGAACGTCTCGCCAGCGTGGCGGCCCGCATGGAGGAGGCCGGGCTCATCGTCTCGGCGAACCGCTTCGCACTACTCGCGCGGCTCACCCGCGCCGACCGCACGATGCACGCCGGCACGTACCAGTTCGCGCCCGGCACCGGTCCACGCGACATCCTCCGTGACATGGTCGAGGGCAACGTGCGGCTGCAGCGCGTCACGCTTCCGGAAGGCTGGCGACTCGCCCAGATCGCCGAGGAGGTGGAGCGGGAGCTCGGCGTGTCGGCCGACTCGATCCGCGCGGCGGCCGCCGACCCGGCACTCCTCGAGACGATGGGCTGCCCGGCCGAGACGCTCGAGGGGTACCTGTTCCCGGAGACCTACTACTTCCCGGACGGCGTCTCCGCGCGGCAGATCGTCACCGCGATGGCGCATCGCTTCGACGACGTCTGGTCGGCGCTTCCACCGAATCCGCACGACGGGCTCACCCGCCACGACGTCGTGACGCTGGCCTCGATCGTGGAGGCGGAGACCCGGATCCAGTCGGAGAAGCCGCGGATCGCCGCGGTGTACCTGAACCGCCTCGAGCGCGGCTGGAAGCTGCAGGCCGATCCCACGGTGCGCTTCGGCATCGAGCAGTTCACCGGCCGCCTCTACTACCGGCACCTGGATATCGACACGCCCTACAACACGTATCTGCACGAGGGGCTGCCGCCCTCGCCGATCGGGGCGCCCGGGCGGTCCTCGCTGCTCGCCGTACTGCAGCCCCTCGAACCCTGCGACGACCTGTACTTCGTTGCGTCGGGGAACGGCGGGCACGTCTTCTCCCGCACCGGAGAGGAGCACATCCAGGCGAAGCTCGCCGCGCGGGCGCAGGCCGAGGCGGCAGGGAAGACCTTGGCGGAGGCCGCTTCCCTGGCCGAGGCCAGTCCCGTGGCCGAGACGGCCGCTCCGGTCACCCGTTGACCCCTTCGCCCGGCGTTCCTATCCTCCATGCTCCGATGTCCACCGACGACCGCATCCTCGCGAAGCTGGCGCGCCTCCGTGACTCCCTCCGCGATTGCGGCAGCGTCCTCGTGGGGTTCTCCGGAGGGGTGGATTCCACGCTCGTCCTGCGCGTGGCCGTCGAGCAGCTGGGAGCGCGTGCCCTGGCCGTCACCGGGCGTTCGCCCTCGGTCCCGGCACGCGAGATCGAGGAGGCCGTCCGGCTCGCCGCGTCGCTGCGCGCCCGGCATCGTCTGCTCGACACCGACGAGCTCTCCGTGGCCGCCTATCGGGCGAACGGCTCCGACCGCTGTTACCACTGCAAGACGGAGCTGTGGGCGAAGCTCGAGCCGGTCCGCCTCGCCGAGGGTCTCGCCTGGATCGTCGACGGGACGAACACGGACGATCTCGGTGATCATCGCCCGGGACTTCGCGCCCGTTCGGAGAACCGAGTGAGGAGCCCGCTCGTCGAAGCGGAGATGTCCAAGGAGGACGTCCGCGACGTCTCGCGCCACCTCGGGCTGGACACGGCTGAGAAGCCGGCGGCGCCGTGCCTCGCCTCGAGGTTACCGTACGGAACGGAGGTCACGGAGGAGGGTCTGGCACGCGTCGAGGCGGCGGAGGATCGGGTGCGGAGCCTCGGGTTCCGGGAGTTCCGCGTGCGTCACCACGGGGACGTGGCGCGGGTCGAGGTGCATCCGGCGGAGCTGGATCGCGCGCTCGATCCTGTCCTGCGCGGCCGCCTCGTGCGCGCCCTGAAGGAAGCGGGGTACCGCTATGTCGCGCTCGACCTCGAGGGGTATCGGTCGGGCAGCCTGAACGAAGTCCTGCCCGCGGTCATCGGCAGGAGGGGGGACGCGTGAAGCCTGCGAAGACCGCCGCCGCCCGGAGCCGCAAGCAGGCGGGCTCGCCGCCGGAGGCCGTCCGGGTCCGCTGGCAGCGAAAGAACATCGTCATCTTCTGCGTGGGGATCGGCTCGGTGATCCTGGGCTACATCCTGCTCTCCCAGGGAGACATCACCGCCGCTCCCGTTCTGCTCGTCGCGGGGTACTGCGTTCTGATCCCGCTCGCCTTCATTCTCTGAGAGTTCGAAGAAGACACAGTACGAGTCGGCGGCGAATCCGCGCCGCTCACGAGTCGTCGCCGCCTTCGCGGAAGTGGAGCGGGTCCCGGAGGTTCTGCAGCTCGCGGTAATAGTAAAGTGGGGTCGGCCGCCTGCCGCGGAACCGGAGCCTCTTGAGGAAGGCTGTCTCCTCTTCGGTCACGTCGCCGCTCAGCGATCGGTCGCGCAGGAAGCCCGCCAGTCCCGGCTCCGGCTCCGACCTCGACTCCGGTTCGGTCTCGATGAACTCCAGCTTCTTCAGGTGGCCCGGACCGAGCCGGCGATTGAGGACGATCTCCATCCCGAAGCTGGCCAAGTCGATGTCCCAGGACTCGATCAGCGGGTCCATGAACGAGACGCATTGCTCGGCGGAAAGGCTGAACACGTCGGTGTCCAGGAACTCGAGGATCGTGACCCGGGTCTGCTCGTAGGTACGTCCGCTGAGGCGAGCCAGGAGGTGCACTCCCTCCTCGCGGGTGAGCTCGTCGTGGGCGAGGCGCTTGACGACGTCAAAGAGCTTCTGCGTGATCAGACGCTCCAGCGGACCGAATGCGTCCTTCTCGAAGGTCGCGCGAATCTGCTGGTCCGTCGAAGGGGAACACTTCCGAAGGACAAACTCCCGCACCCCCTCGTACAGCGGAGCCGCACGGGTTCCGAGGTTGCGCCTCAGCTCATCCGTTCGTTGAAGCTCAGCCAGCTGCGAGAGTCTCCCGCGCGGGAGCTTGAGGAACTCCTCCATCTTCGGATAGATGTCGGTGCGATCCGGTGCAGGCGGCGGCTTCTTCCGGGTCAAGAGCTGGGAGACGTACGACTCCGTGACCTCGGCCGCGGCTGCCAGGCCCTTCTGCTCGAGCCCCAGCTCCGCGAGCCGCGCCCTGATGACGAAGCAGGCGTCCACGTGGCGGTCCCAGCCCTTCCCATGCCGATTAATCCAGTAGGTGAATCGCACGACATTGTGCGACGTTTGCCTTGACACGGCAAGTTAATTCACCTAAGTTGGTTAACGGTACGAGGAATCTCCAGATATGGTTAACCATCGGGGTTATCTGGCGAGTCCACCCCCCTCGGGCCACGGACCGGGAGGAGGCTCGGATGATCGCACGGAAAGTCTCGCTGCACCTGAAGCCCCACGCAGCGGCCGATCTGGTACGGATCTTGGAGAAGGAGGTCATTCCGCTCCTTCGGAAGCAGAGCGGGTTCGTGGACGAGATCGCGTTTGCGTCCAAGAACGGCGAGGAGGCCTTCGGCATCAGCCTCTGGGACCGAAAGGAGAGCGCCGACGCGTACGACCGGAGCGCGTATCCGCGAATCGCGAAGATGCTGGAGGCGCTGGTCGAGGGGACTCCGGAGCTCGAGACATTCGAAGTGACCAACTCGACTTTCCATCGGATCATCGCCTCACCTGCGAGTCGGCGGGCCGATTGAGCGCCGCACGACGGCGTGCCGTCGCCGCGCAGGGCCTGCCGATTCGGAGATTCGGTTTGGATCGGATCCGTTGGCCTGCCTTCCTCGGGATCGCTGCTCTCCACGTGATGTGTCTCTTCGCGCCAGCGACGTTCTCGTGGAGCGCGCTCGTCTTGGCCGTGATCCTGTACTGGGCGGTCTGCGGCCTCGGAATCTCGATGGGCTACCACCGCTTGCTGACCCATCGCGGATTCAAGGCCCCGCCGTGGTTCCGGTATGCGCTCGCGGCCCTCGGCACGATGAACTGGCAGGGCGGTCCGATCCGTTGGGTGGGGATCCACCGAGTGCATCACCGAGACAGTGACTTCGAGGAGGATCCCCACTCTCCCCGGCACGGCTTCCTCTGGGCGCACATCCTCTGGTGCGTGACCCACGATCCCCTGGACAGGGACCTGACCGTCGCCGCCGGCGATCTCAAGAAGGAGCGCGGGATGGTGTGGCTGGAGAAGTACTTCTGGGCACCCCAGGTCCTCCTGGCACTCGTGCTCTTCCTCATCGGCGGGTGGTCCTGGGTCGTGTGGGGCGTGGCGGTGCGGACCGTCTTCTCGTATCACGCGACGTGGCTCGTCAACTCCGCGTCTCATCGATGGGGGTACCGGAGCTTCGCCACGTCCGACGATTCCCGGAATAACTGGTGGGTGTCGCTGATCACGTTCGGAGAGGGTTGGCACAACAACCATCACGCGCACCAGCGTTCGGCTCGTCATGGATTGCAGTGGTACGAGTTCGATTCGACGTGGTGGACGCTTCGCCTTCTGCAGGGGCTGGGATTGGTGCGGGATGCGTATGCGGCGCCGGCGCCACCGAGGCCCGGGTTTCCCGGCCCGGCGAAGCACCGCCGGATTGTCGCCGCACGGTCGTCGCGAGGGTTTCCCGAGCGGGAGCAACACCCGCCGTTGTGAGTCGGACCGCAGCACTTTACAGGCGCCCGCGCGTGCGGGCCTCGCCCACGAAGGGAGGAGTCGATCGTGCACCGTCTCCGAGTCACCGTCCTCGACTTGGTCAGCAAGGGACCGTCACGCGCCCTGTGGCACCGTCTGATGATCCCGAACTTCGCGAGCATCATGCCGCAGGTCGTCGGAGTGTGGTGCGAAGAGCTGGGTCATGACGTCCGCGTGGTCTGCTACACCGGCAACGAGGACCTGCCGGCGACTCTCGCGGACACCGACGTCGTCTTCATCACCGCGTTCACGCATGCCGCACAGTTCGCCAGCGCGATCAGCAACTACGCGCGCCAGCGTGGCATCGTGACCGTGCTGGGCGGCCCGCACGCGCGGTCGTATCCGGAGGACGCCCGCCAGTACTTCGACTACGTGCTGGGGTTCACCGACAAGACCGTGGTCGAGGATGTGCTGCGCGAGCGTTCGCCGCACCGGCCTCTCGGGCGGAGAGTCAGCGCGAAGGGCCAGCCGGCCTACCTTCCCGGCGTCCGTGAGCGGTGGAAGTTCATCCAGCCGACGATCGCCAAGGCCCCGGGGATCAAGATCATCCCGATGATCGGGAGCCTCGGCTGCCCCTACACGTGCAGCTTCTGCATCGACTCGACGGTGGACTTCCAGCCCATGGGCTACGATCAGATCCGGGAGGATCTCCGGTTCCTCCTCGCGACCGTGAAGCGCCCGCGGGTGGGCTGGCATGATCCGAACTTCGGAATGCGCTTCGACAAGACCATGGACGCGATCGAGGAGGTCGTCCCGCCGGGTCGGATCGACTTCGCCGCGGAGAGCTCGCTCTCGCTCCTTTCCCAAGCGCACCTGGAGAGATTCCAGCGCAACGGATTCAAAGCGATTCTACCCGGCATCGAGTCGTGGTACTCGTGCAACGACAAGTCGAAGTCCGGGCGCGCCACGGGGCTCGACAAGGTGAAGCAGGTCTCCGAGCACGTGAACATGATCCTGCGGTACATCCCCTACCTGCAGGCGAACTTCGTTCTCGGGCTCGACGAGGACGAGGGCCGCGAGCCCTTCGAGCTGACCAAGCTGTTCCTGGACATGACCCCGGGAGCGTTCCCCGGTTACTCGCTGCTCACGACGTTCGGCGAATCGGCTCCGCTGGATCTCGAGCTGCAGAAGCAGCGCCGCGTGCTACCGGTGCCGTTCCACTTCCTCAACAACAATCGCGCGACGAACGTGCGGGCCAAGAACTACTCGATGACTGAGCTCTACGATCATGTCATCGACCTCCGGCGATACTCGTTCTCGCTGCGCGCGGTCGGCCGCCGCCTCCGGGCGAACCGGGGGTTCCTGTCTCGGGGCCTGAACCTCGTGCGGGCGACGTCCTCGGAGGGGCAGGGCCGCATCCGCTACGACCTCTCGCTACGCCGGAAGCTCCGGACCGACCCAGGCGTCCGGCGGTTCCTCGATGGGGAGAGCAACGTGCTCCCGGCCTTCTTCCGCAACCAGATCCGCCGGGATCTCGGTTCCATGTGGGAGTGGCTGCCGGAGGGTGCCCTGAGCCACGCGGTCGACACGGCACCCGCACACCGGCCGGCTCGAGCGGAAGACGATCGGGACCTGGCGGCCGCCCCCGCCTGATCCTTCGCGGGTGGCGCCCGCCCCGTAAAGTGATACAGTGACGCCACTTGAGGATCGGGCGAATAGCTCAGCCGGTTCAGAGCACCTGCCTTACACGCAGGGGGTCGCAGGTTCGAATCCTGCTTCGCCCACACCACCCCCGGCGCCCGTCAGGCGCGCTTTCGTGGGCCCTCCGTGCCCCCCCTCGTTGACTCGGCCGGGACGCGGCTGCTACGCTCGGGGCGTCGAGATCGGCCTTGGCCGGCCGCCCGCCCGGCGAGGTTCTTCGGATCTTCTCGGGAGGAGCCCGGATTCCGGGTTTGACGGCGCCGGAGGCCCGTTGCTACAATGAATCTCGAAATGGCCAGGGAAGGGGGTGCCGCACCCAACATCCACGGCTTCTAGCTCTGGCAGCTTCGGCGTGCTTCCCGTGATGGGGAGATGCCGTCCCGGATCACGGTTCAACGAGTTTCTCTTCGGTGTCTCGGAGGTAACAATGCGCAAATCCCTGGTCTTCGCGATGGTCGCCGTGCTCGCCTGTAGCTCGCTGACCCTCGCGGGTGTCCCTGATCCTTCTCGTTCCGATTGCGGCCACAACGGGCCGGTCACCTCGCCGCCCTGCAACACGCTCGGGACCGGCGGCCTGTATCGCTTCTCCGCTCAGGGTGCTGGCGACAAGTTCACCTGCAAGGTGACCCTGCGGGACGCGTTCGATACGCCGGTGGCCACCTGCTCGACGAGCGCGACGCTCAGCTCGTCGTCGGTCGGAACGAAGGAGTTCCCTGCGGCTCCGTTCAAGGCGTACTGCGCTTGCGCGACGCAGGCTCCCGGCAACAAGATCAAAGGCGTGACCAACGCGAGCGGTATCGTGAACCTCGTCATCAGCAAGCTGGGCGGTCACGGAACGCTCGACGTGGCGATCACGGCGCACTGCGTCGGCAACATCGCGATCTGCACGAAGTCGATCGAGTACTCGACCCCGGACATCCTCGGTAGCTGCGAACTCCACCCCACGTCGAGCACGACGATCGGCGACATCGGCGGGTGGGCGGTGGGTCTCGGAACGTATACCCGCTTCTCGGATTACATCTGCGGCGGCGGCATCACGATTTCGGACCTCGGATTCCTGGGCGCCAACGGTCTGCAGAAGGGCTGCAACTAGTTCGGCCCTCGCCAGACGAGCACAGCGACGGGGCGCCCCGAAAACGGGGCGCCCCTTTCGTTTTCGCGGCCCAAGCCCGGGCTCCCTCCCTCCCGGCCACCGTTCCTTCGGTTGACACTTTTTGCGGGCCGTTCCTAGAATGCCTCAGCCTTGGCCGGGGGGCTCTCCGGTTCGAGCTGTCCCAAGAATGGCACGGCACACCAGAGAGATCGGGGGAGGAGCGAAATGAAACGGTGGATGACGATTCTCGTGTCCCTGCTCGTCGCGGCGCTGCCCACGGCGGCGTCGGCCCAGACGGGCTTCTACGAGTGGAGCGTCAGCGCGAGCATCTCGGATCCGAACATGACCAACCCACCGAATCCGGGTGCGGGTATCCAGACCCTGTACCTGTGGCTGGTCGATCAGTGCTACCCGGACGCCTCCAGCGGCCTGGCTGCGGCACAGCTCCGGCTCGTCTCCAACAATGCGCCTTCGAGCTGGGCCATCCTGGCCTTCACGGCGATGAACGGCTTCCTGAATGCGGGCAACGCGACCGACCTGCTGCTCGCGTCTCCGTGCACGACGGCGCCCGTCGTGGCGGGCTCGGTGCTGATCAACGCGTCCGGACCGGGCCGGGTCGGGCTGACGCTGACGGATGGGACCGGCGGCGGCGGAGTCAAGGCCGCCGGTGTGGACTGCGTCAACTTCGCGGAGCACGCTTGGCCCAACGA
>JBQTGV010000063.1:0-6772 GCA_052390515.1 Candidatus Eiseniibacteriota bacterium
TTCCCGAGCTTCGCCTCGGCCTCGTGCCCGGGTTCGGCGGCATCCCCCGGCTCCGCCGGGACGCCGGCGGCGCGACGGTCCGCGACCTCCTGCTCACCGGGCGGAGTCTCGGCGCCGAGCGGGCCCATCAGCTCGGCTTCGTCACCGCGCTGGCCGGCGAGGGACGGGCGCTCGAGGTCGCCATGGGATGCGCGGCGCAGGCCGCGCGCTTCGACCCGGCGGCGGCTGCCGCGGCGAAGCGCCTCGTCAAGTCGATCCCGCGGGAAGAGCTCGCGAGAGAGATCGATCTCTTCTGCGAGCTGTTCGCCCGGCCGGAGGTGGAGGAGGCGCTGGGTCGCTTCGTGGAAAGCAGCGATCCCCTGCCCTGGCTGCCCGCCGCCTCGGGGAAGGTGTCGTGACCCCGCGGGACGAGACGCTGGAGTCGATCCTCGATCTCGCCGCCGCGCACTTCGGCGTGCCCCGCGGCGATCTCCGCGCGGACGACGACTTCTTCGCCAAGCTCGGCATCGACAGCCTGAAGGCGCTCGATCTGCTCACGCGTCTGGAGAGACACTTCGGCGTCGAGCTCCCGGACTGGGAGCTGCAGGGCGTCAGCGACTTCCGCACGCTCGCCGAGCGGGTGCACAGGCACCTTTGACGCTCGACCCCGGACGATTCGACGCTCTCGGAGTGGCACTCGACGCCGCCTGCCTCGCCTGGGCGAACGAGACCTGCGTCATCGAATCGGACCGCGGGCGCGAGAACGCGCGCTTTACCTACGAGGAGTTCCGCTCCCGCGCGCTGGAGCTGGCCCGCTGGCTCGAGCGGGAAGGCCTGGGCGGTGGCGACCGCTTCGCCATCGTCCTTTCCAACCAGTCGAGATGGCATCTCTCGGCGTTCGCAGCGTTCCACCGTGGGGCGGTGCTCGTCCCTCTCGACTACAAGCTGAGCGCGGCGGAGCAGCTCGCGCTGCTGGCGCACTCCCGGGCGAAGCTCCTCGTCGTCGAGCACCACCTGTGGCGGGCGATGGCGGCGGCACCGCGGTTCGACGATCTCCCCTGCGACATCGTGCTCGTGACCGAAGCGCCGGAGGGAACGGCGCTGCCGGCGCCGGCGCGCACCCGCGTTCTCCGCTGGGAGGAGTGCCGCGCTGCCGGCGCTCCGCCGGGCCTCGTCCCGCGCCGAAAGGGCGACGTCGCCTGCATCGTCTACTCGTCGGGGACGGGCGGGCGGCCCAAGGGCTGCCTGCTCACCCACGGCAACTATCTCGCGCAGTTCGCGGCGCTCGCGGCCCTCCACCCCATGCGTCCCGGCGTGACCTACCTGAGCATCCTGCCCACGAACCACGCGATCGACTTCATGGTCGGCTTCCTCGGGCCGTACCTGTGCGGCGCCTCCGTGGTGCACCTGCGCACGCTTCGCCCGGAGCTCGTCCGAGACGCCTTCGCCCGCTACGGCGTCACCCACGTGGCGGTCGTGCCCCTCGTGCTCTCGAATCTCGAGACCGGCCTGCGGGAACGGTTCGCCGCGCTCTCGTTGCCGGCACGCGCCGCGCTGCGGGCCGGGACGGTGCTGCACGCGCTGCTTGGGCGCGGCCGGCCGAACCCGGGCCTCGCTCGCCGGCTGCTCGCGCCGGTGCACCGGGCGTTCGGCGGGCGGCTCGAGGCCGTCTTCGTCGGCGGTGCCTGGACCGATCCGGAGACGATCCGCTTCTTCCACCGGCTCGGCATCCCCGTCGCGAACGGGTACGGGCTCACCGAGGCGGGCACCGCGATCACGCTGGACCGACTGGATCCACCGCGCCCGGACACGGTCGGGACGCCTCTTCCCGGAGTCGAGGTGCGCATCGAAGGAGTCGGCCCCGACCAGGTCGGGGAGATCCTGGTCCGCGGACCCACGGTCATGGCCGGCTACCTCGACGACCCCGAACTAACCGCCGAGACCATCGTGGACGGATGGCTGCACACCGGCGACCTCGGCCGGCTGGAGCCCGACGGCGCTCTTCGCCTCGTCGGCCGCCGCAAGAACATGATCGTCACCGCGGGCGGGAAGAACGTGTACCCGGAGGACGTCGAGACCGTGTTCGAGGGAGTCGGAGCGAAGGAGATCTGCATCTTCGCGGCGCACTGGCTCTGGAAGGAACGCGTGCGGGACGAGCGGCTCGTGCTGGTCGCCCGCGCCGAGGGGGACGCGGCGAAGGATCTGCCGGCGAGGATCGCCGCGCGCAATCGGGCGCTCCCCGACTGGCAGCGGGTCGCCGGGATCATCCCCTGGGAACGGGACTTCCCGCGGACCGCCTCGCTCAAGATCCGGCGCGTCGAGCTCGCGCGGCAGGTGGGCGAAGCCTGCGACGCGGAGCGCGACCTGGTGCGGATCCCGTGAGCGCGAGGACGGCGTGGCTGGCGGTCCGCTCCAGCGCTCTTTGGGCGCTCTCCGCCCTGCACTTCTTCGGCGGCGGCGCGCTGCTCGTCGCGCTCGGCGCGGTGGTCGCGCCGCGCCGCTTCGACCCGCTGGTGCGCCTCTTCATGCGCAACCAGGTTCGCCTGGCCGGGGCGCGCCTGACCGTCGTGCGTTCTCCGGAGTTCGATCCGGAGCGCACGTCGGTCTTCGTCTGCAACCACGTGAGCATCTTCGACCCGTTCGTGCTCTACTCGGCAATCCCGCAGTTCGTGCGCGGGCTCGAGCTGGAGTCGCACTTCCGGGTGCCCGTGTACGGCTGGATGATGCGCAACTTCGGCAACGTGCCGGTTCCCGTGGAGCGTTCCGCCCCCGAGCTTCGCCGCATGCGGGGGCGCTGCCGCGCCGCGCTCGCGTCAGGCACCAGTCTCCTGGTGTTCCCGGAAGGTCATCGCACCCGAGACGGCCGGGTCGGCCGTTTCCACCTGGGCGCGTTCCGCATGGCGCGGGAGGTCGGCGTGCCGATCGTGCCGGTGACCCAGGTGGGCGCCTGGCAGCTCAAGCGCGTCGGAAGCTGGTGGCTGCATCCCACGACGATCGTCGTGCACGTGCACGCTCCGATCGAGACCGCCGGACTCGGGCGGGACGACGACGCGGCGCTCTGCGCGAAAGCGCACGCCGTCGTCGCCGGACCTATCCATTGAACGGAGCCTAGCCCGTCGTCCCGCTCGGGCGTGCCGTCACCCATTTCGTCAGGACGCGCTCGAAGGCTTCTCGGCCGTAGGGCTTCGGCAGGTAGTCGTCCATGCCGGCGCCCTTGCACTCCGCTTCGTCGCCCTCCACGGCAGCGGCGGTCAGCGCGATGATCGGCGTGTGGCGCCCCCGCGACATCTCCCGGCGCCGAATCACCGCCGTGGCCTCCAGCCCGTCGATTCCCGGCATGCGGCAGTCCATGAGGATCGCGTCGAAGTCCGCGGTCTCGTGAGCGGCCAGCACGGAAGGACCGTCGGCCGCCACGCTCACCTCGAAGCCGAGACCCTCGAGCATCGCCCGCGCGATGCGCTGCGCGACCGGGTTGTCCTCCCCCAGCAGGATCCGGCCGGCGCGCCGCGGGGCCGGCGGCACCGGCTGCGCGAACACCGCCGAGTCGTGCAGCAGGTGCCGGGTCACCAGGCCCTGGGCCACGCCGTGCTTCCGCGCGCCCCACACCACTTCGAGCGTCTGTTTCAGCGCCACCTCGCGGATGGGGCGGACGAGGTATCCGGAGAAACCGATGCGATCGAGACGGCGCGCATCGCCCTGCTCTCCGACCGTGGTGAGCAGAACGAGGTCGGTGTCGCGAAGGTCGGGATCGCCTTTGACGAGGTCGCCGAGCGTCTCCGCGTCCATGCCCTGGAGGTGGTTGGAGAGGATCACGACCCGGAACGGATCGCCGTCGGACAGTCCCTCGCGCAGGCGGCGGAGCGCCTCGGCACCGCGCGCGAACCCTTCGCTGCGGATACCCCAATGCTCGAGCTGCTCGAGCAGCGCGCGGCGGCCCGTGTCGCTCCCGTGGATCACCATCATGCGGATGCCGGAGAGGTCCTCGGTGCGAAGCGGAGGAGGAGCCTCGCGGTTGACACGGAACGGGACCTCCAGCCGGAACGTGGAGCCTCCGTCGACTTCGCTCTCGACGCCGATGGTCCCGCCCATCAGCTCGACGAGCTGCTTGGAGATGGCCAGCCCCAGCCCCGTACCGCCGAAGCGTCGCGTGGTGGAACCGTCCGCCTGCGTGAACTTGCGGAAGAGCTTCGGGACCATTCCCTTGGAGATGCCGATGCCGGTGTCCTGGACGGAGAGGCGGATCCGGGCCTGCGTCTCGGAGGCCGAGACGCACTCCACGTCGAGGAGGACGTGGCCTTCGCGGGTGAACTTGATGGCGTTGCCCACGAGATTCATGACGATCTGGCGCACGCGGCCCGCGTCCCCGATGAGATGCCGCGGAGCGTCCGGAGCGTAGCGCACGATGAGCTCCAGGTCCTTGCTCTCCGCGGTCGGCGCGAGCAGCTCGGCCACTTCCTCGACCGCGCGGCGAAGATCGAACGGAATGGTATCGATCTCCAGCATTCCCGCCTCGATCTTGGAGAAGTCCAGGATGTCGTTGAGGATGCCGAGCAGCGATTGCGCGGATCCGCGCACCGTCTCCGCGTACTCGCGCTGCTCGGGGGTGAGCGCCGTCTCCAGCAGCAGATCCACCATGCCCACGACGCCGTTCATGGGCGTGCGGATCTCGTGGCTCATGTTCGCCAGGAAGTTGCTCTTCGCCCGGTCGGCTTGGCGCGCGGAGTCCATCGCCACGCGCGCCTCCTGCAGCCGCCTCTCCGCCTCGCGCGCTTCGGTGAGATCGCGCAGGACGAGGACGTAGCCCAGCGAGCGCCCTTCCCGCGCGACCCGGGTGACGCTCGAGGACACGGGGACCCGGGATCCGTCCGCTCGGGCGAGGTGCAGGACGCTGTCGCCGATGCCCGTCGCCTTGAGACCTCGAGACACGGTCTCTTCCGCGGAACGGCGCGCTCCCTGCCCGTCGTACAGCTCCAGCACGCGGGAGAGGTTGCGGCCGGTGACCTCGTCGCGGGAGCGACCGAGCAGGTTCTCGGCCACCGGATTCACGAAGAGGATCTCGTGATGCTCATCGACGTGCAGGACGGCATCGGAGAGCGACTCGAGCACCGCGCGCATGCGCACGTGCTCCTCGACGAGCTCGTCGTGGATCTTGCGGGTCTCGCGGGACAGCGAATCGAGCGTCCGCTGCAGCTCGCGGCGATCCTCGTCGGCCTGCGCGTAGGCGTCGTCGACGGCTTCCAGCAGATCCCGGAGTCGAGCGGCGGACAGCGCCCTGGCGCCGGTCCAGCCGACGTCCTCGAGCTGGCTCGTCAGCAGCGGATGCAGCTCATCCATGGAGAGCCTTCCGGCCCCGGTCCGGGACGGTTTCTGCCACTCCAGGGAGACCCCTCGGATCCCGGTCCCGTTCGACTTGGAGCATTCCGTTAAGATCGGACTTCCGGCCCCGGCCCTTGAGGATCCCCATCCCCTTGCAGGAACGTCGCTTCGGCGACCGGCGCCGACGGCGGGGAGGCGCTTCGGCCGCAGGCGGCGGATTCCCCGGCGTGGTCGCGCCTCGCCGCAGACGAAACCTCCGGCGCCGGCCCAACGTACACACCGGCATTCGAGCCCCGAGCCCGGGGCGATGGGGGGTAAGGCGATGGTCCGCGCGGCGATTCTCTCGATCGGGCTTCTCTTTCTGGTGGGCGACGCGACGGCCGGCTCCGACCGGCGTTGGATCCACGTGACGGTGGACGGGGAGGACGGAGAGCGCGTGCGGGTCAACGTGCCACTCAGCCTCATCGAGACGGTCCTTCCGCTGATCGAGGACGACGACTTCCGGCACGGTAAGATCCGCCTCGACGACACGGACCTCGACCGGGATGAAGTCCTGGCCATGCTGCGCGCCGTGGACCAGGCCGAGGACGGTGAGTACGTCACCGTGGACGACGGCGACGAGCACGTCCGCGTGGCCAAGCAGGGCAAGATGCTCACCGTGAAAGTCGAAGACCTCTCCGAGGGAGGCAAGGAACACGTCGACATCCAGGTGCCGGTGGCGGTGCTGCACGCGCTCGTGTCCGGCGACGAGGACGAGCTGGACGTAGTCGCCGCGATCGAGGCTCTCGGGAAGCACTCCGACGGTGACCTCGTCACCGTCAACGACGATGACGGAACCGTCGTCCGGATCTGGATCGACGACGCCAACGCGTCCAACTAGGAGGCGATCATGAAGCGGACACGCACGATCTGGGTCATCCTGTTCGGGATTCCGGCGCTGCTGATCCTGCCTCTGGCGGTCCTGGGCTCCCGCGTCTACACGAGCGGCACGATCGACGTCGAGGTGATGGAGCGGAACGGATGCGAGTTCGGCCTGCACGTCCCAGCCACGCTGGTCACCGCCGCTCTCCACTTCATACCCGAGTGCACCATCGACGGCGTGCGCGTCGAGATGGACCCGGAGGCTCGGCAGGCGCTTCGCATCGCCGCGGCGGTGGCGGAAGAGCTGGAGGGTTGCCCAGACGGGATCCTCGTCGATGTGCAGGACGCCACGGAGATCGTCACGATCGAGAAGAAGGACGGGAAGATCCACGTCTTCGTGGACTCGCCGGACGAGACCGTGCGCTGCTCCGTGCCGATCCGGACGGTGCGGCGGGCGGTGGAGCGGATCGCGGCGATCTAGTGTTCCGTCTCGAAAGAAATGATCAGATGGCCGAGCGTCGTAGCCGCCGTGTCCGGAGCCACGGACGGCGGAGGCCGGCGGCCACGAAGCGAGCGAGGCACGGATGCCGAGCGAGCGTAAGCGAGGCCATCTGAT
>JBQTGV010000064.1:0-30045 GCA_052390515.1 Candidatus Eiseniibacteriota bacterium
GCGATGCAGACGAGCGTCGCCTTCGTCCTCGGCGCGACCGGAAGGAAGAGCAGCAGGTGGGTCAGGGTCATGACCAGGACGCCCATGGCGAAGACGTGGAAGTGCGCGGTCTCGGCGAGCGCGCCGAGCGGCCTCGGCGGGCGCCCGAACTCTTCCGAGGGATCGCCGAGGTAATGCGCCACGACCGACGCCGGATCCAGCGTCATGCTGCGGAAGTAGAGCAGCCAGTTCGTTCCCCAGAAGAGCAGCACGAACACGAGGAAGAAGAGCAGGATGAGCCGGAGGAGATCGTTCCGGCTCCACTCGCCGGTGACGACGAACCTCAAGGAATGGGTTCCGGCGGCGCGAGCGTTCCCGGCGCGAGCCTGACGCTCCACACCGCGAGCACGCGGCGGACTGCCGCGGTCACCGCATTCGCGCTGAGCGTGCTCCCGGAGATCCCGTCGACGGAGCCGCCGGTGCGTAGGTGTTCCGTGAGCTCGTGGCCGGAGAAGGCAGCGAGCCATCGGGTGCCGGGCTGGTACTCCGGAGGCTCGTGGAACGCGAGCAGGTGGGTTCCCCGGACCCGTCCCGACGGATCGACCACGACGAGGATCGTCTCGGGCAGCGTTCGCACCGTGTGCGTATCCAGGAATGCCCAGCCGAGACACTGCTCGCCGGCCCAACCGGCGTAGGCCGTCACCAGGCGGGAGGGCGGCTCGGCCCCGGCAAGATTCCGCACCCGCGCCGCCTCCTCGCCCGACAGGACGAGGTCCTGTGGTGTGACCCGGTCGGCCTCCGGGAAGGCCAGCCGGAGGGCCGACTCGCGGCTGTGGAAGACCTCCGCTGCCGCCCCCTGATGCCATAGCAGGGCGGCCAGGGCGAAGGCGGCGGGCGCGGTGAACCAGCGGGTCAGGGAGGCCATGGAACCAGCAATCTAGGCGCCGGACACCTGCTGGTCAAGGAGCCTGAACACTCTTGAGCACGCTTGCCCTCAGCGGAGGAGCACGACCGATTTCGTCTCCGTGCGTCCGCCGGAGACCGCCCGGACGAAGTACATGCCCGCGGGGACGCCGCTGCTGCGGGATGGATCGACCGTCCACGCCAGCGCGAGGACTCCGGCGCGCGAGAATCCCTCGTGGAGCCGGCGCACGAGACGGCCGCTCACGTCGTAGACGCAGACTTCGACCTCTCCGTCGCGGTCGAGCTGGAGGTCGAGACGCGTGCTTCGCGTGAAGGGATTCGGGCGCGCCGGTCCGAGGCCGAACTTCCCGGGCTGCCCGGCCTCGATCGAATCGCTGGCGGGGTGTCGGAGGATCTTGAAGACCTCGCCGCCGAGGTCGATGATGTACAGCTCGCCGTTCGCGTCTTCGCCGAATCCCGAGATCGAGTTGATGGTCGCGTTCGGCGGATCGAGCGCCGTGGTCCAGTTCGTGGAGTCGACCATCGCCCCCCCCTCGAACGCGATGCTGAAGATCTGGTCCGAGCAGTAGTCGGCGAAGAAGTAGAGGCCCTGGATCGCGGGGATCTGCGATCCGCGATACACGTAGCCGCCCGTCACGGAGCACGCGGTGCCGTGGCCGTACTCGAGCACCGGATCGACGAGCCCGGCTCCGCAAGGAGCCTGCGTGCAGTCGAAGTGGTTCGCCTCGTTGAAACAGTGCAGTCCCTCCATCACGTCCCAGCCGTAGTTCTCCCCGCCGGAGGAGGCCGGAGTGAAGTTGATCTCCTCCCAGCAGTTCTGGCCGACGTCGGCGATCCACATGTCTTGCGTGTCTCGATCGAAGCTCCAGCGGTAGGGATTGCGCAGGCCCAGCGCCCAGATCTCGTCGCGGACGCTCGCGTTACCGACGAAGGGGTTCGTCGACGGGATAGCGTAGTTGTTGTTCGGGTCGGCCGGGAGCGCGTCCGGGCCGTCCACGTCGAGCCGCAGCATCTTCCCGAGCAGGTTCATTCCGTTCTGCGCGCGGTCGGCCGGGTCCCCGGCGCTCCCGCCGTCTCCGAGGCCGAGGTACAGGTAACCGTCCGCGCCGAACGCGATCTGACCGCCGTTGTGGTTCACGAAGGGTTGCGTCACGGTGAAAACGCGGAAGCCACTCGTATCATCGGCCAGGTCGGGATTCGCGGAGACGTTGTAGCGGAAGATGGTGGAAGCCCCCGCGCCGGCACCCTCGGTGAAGTAGACGAAGAACCGGCCGTTGCTCGCGTAGTCAGGATGGAACGCGAGACCGAGGAGACCCTGCTCGTTGAAGACATCCAGCACGATGCTCTGGATGTCCAGGAACGGCGTCGGCAGCAGCGTGCCGTCGTCGATGATGCGGATGAGCCCCGGCCGCTCGAGGACGAAGAGTCTCGACGCGTCGTCCGGCGGGGTCGTGAGGTACACTGGGTTGTTGAGTCCGGACGCGATTCGCTGCGAGATGATCTGAGCGGACGCGGGTGCCGTCACCAGCAGCCCCGCGACGACTGCGGCGGTGAGTTGGGCCACGCGGTGCATGTCGTCTCCGGTGCGTGGGGTACGGCGGAAGGGGGAAAGCCGGAGAGATTCTAGCCGAATCGACCAGCCTTCGCCCCCCGGGCCGTCTCGATTCCTCCATCTCGTTGCGGCGGCGACTCTTGGTGGCTCGCGAGGAGGGTGCGGTGCACGTAGCTCAAGAGAGTTAAGTAGACTTGACATGATACTCGGATCCCCGTAGGTTGCCCCCCGAGTCGAACGTGGACGGCGAACCGAACACCGGAGGGACGAGATGCGGAAGCAGGCATGGGTGATCTCCTTGGCGCTCGCGGCCGGCTTGGGCCAGGCGGAGCCAAGGTCGGCCCAAGCGGACCCGGCGGACGACGAGATCCGCGAGCGGCTCGAAGTGCTGACGGAGGAGGTGCGCGACCTGCGCGAGCAGCTAGCCATTCCCGCGACCGACGAGGAGCTGGAGAGCCGCCACGGGCTCGGGCCGGCGGCGAGCCGGGTGTACGGCCGGAACCCTGGGCTCTCCATCGGAGGTTACGGTGAGTTCCACTTCGCCCAGCCGACCGGCGACGCCTCGGACCGGCGCGCGGACTTCCTGCGCTTCATCACGTACTTCGGGTACAAGTTCTCGGAGAGCATCGTGATGAACACCGAGATCGAGTTCGAGCACGCCACGACGTCACCGAACTTCGAGGGCCGCGTGGGCGAAGTCTCGGTCGAGTTCGGCTACGTCGACTTCCTGCTCGACGAGGCGGCGAACGTCCGCGCCGGCACCGTGCTCCTGCCGATGGGCTTCGTGAACCGGATTCACGAGCCCCCGTTCTTCCGCGGGAACGTCAGGCCTGAGGTGGAGACGCGGCTCATCCCGACGACTTGGCGGGAGCTCGGGGTCGGCCTTCATGGCGAGAGTGCCTCGCGCGTGCGTTACGAGGCATACGTGGTGAACGGCTTCGACGCGATGCGCTTCACCGCGAACGGCGTCCGCGACGGACGCCAAAGGGGCAACCGCCCCATCTGGGAGGACGTCGGCGGGGTGGTCTCCCTGGAGGTGACCGCCGCCCCGGGGCTTCGCCTCGGTGGATCGGGGTACTACGGGGAGGCGGACCAGAACCGGGACTTCGACGGGGGAGAGGTCTCCGCGACCGTGCGGATCGCCGAGGCTCACGCGGAGTTGCGGAGCGGTCGTTTCGAGGCACGCGGGCTCCTCGCCGGAGTGGCGCTCGGGGACGCCGGTGCATTGTCAGCGGAACTCGGCGAGGTGATTCCCGAGGCGCAGCGCGGGTGGTACGTGGAGGGTGCGTACGACGTGGCGCCCTGGCTCGGGCTCGCCCCTTCGACGAGGCTTCTCGCCTGGGCCCGCCGCGAGCAGTGGAACCTGCACGACGAGGTCCCGACGGGTCTCGCCGCCGACCCGGCGAGGGAAGGGGCAGCCACGGCGCTCGGGCTCGAGCTCTTCCCGCATCCTTCAGTCGTGGTCAAGGCGGACGTTACCATCGAGGAGCGCGAGTCGGACGACGAGACCGCGGACCCGCTCCGCGTCGGCATCGGCTTCGTGTTCTGACGTTCGCGCTGCAAAGAGAAGCCCCCCGGCCCGGGAGGACGGGGGGCTGTCGTTTCGTTCGTCGAGCGTGCTGCTAGAAGTACAGGTGGAACCCGGCGTCGCCCAGGGACGCGCCATGGGAGTGGAAGTCCGTCGTGCTGTCTCCACCCTCGCCGCCGTCGTTGATCTGGGCGTGGATGCCGTGCCGGACGCTGAAGCTGAGGCACTCGAGGAGCCAGAGCTCCGCCTCGAACTCTGCGCCGATGGCGAAGTCCATCAGCGACTCGCCGTCCACGTCGATGTCACCGTCACCATCGGTGTCGATGTCCTCGAACGAGTGTGCGTCGAGCGCGAAGAACGGCCGGAAGTGGAGCCACACGTCGCTGCACTCCCAGACGAAGACCGGGATCCCGAATAGCAGATGGAACGCCGACGACAGATCTCCGGATCCGGACTCCACGTCGTAGATCCAGAACCCGGCCTCGGCGTCGATCGCGACCTTCTGACTGGCCCAGTAGCGGATCCCGATCGGCGTTTCGCTCAAGTCACTGGAACCCAGGGCGAGCTGACCCGCCGTCGGTCCGGCGAAGGCCGAACTCGCCGCGACGAGCATCGAGATCGCGGCGATCAGAACAAGCGACTTCCGCATGGAAAGTATCCTCCGTCGATTCCCCACCGGGCCTCGGTCCCTCCGCTGCCCGAGCCGGAGCCGCCCCCTGCGGGCGCCCGGCCTTCACGTCCCCCTGGCCGCCCTCCCGGATTCGCGACGCCACCGCGCGGTCGGCGCCGCCCGGTGAGGATGGACCACCGAGGTGCCCCCGGATCCCTCCGGAGCGCCGCGAGGATCCCCGAATACGGGCGACCTGTAAAGGCTGAAGACCCGGCCGGAGGGCCGGGGAATCCCCCCGAGCCCCCGGAACGGCCGGGTCCGAGGAACCCGCCGCAGTCCGCCCTCAGCGGAACGCGAACGTGCCCAGAACGGTGAAGACGCCGTTCTTGATCTCGCCGTCCGACCCGCTGTCGTCCACGTTGGTCACCCCGAACGTGTAGCGGGCGTCGAATCCGAGGGTCTGCGCGCCTGCCCCGAGCGGGAACTCCATGCCGCCGCCGACCACGAGCCCCAGGTCGATCTTCTTGACCTCATCGGAGATGTCTTCGCTGAGGTCCACGGAGCTGCCGCCGGACTCTCCGGACGCGACCAAGTCGGCCGACAGGTTGATTGCGAGGGAAGGTCCCACCAGTAGGATCGGGCGAGCCGGAGCGCCCGGGGCGAAGCCGAAGCGGGCGAGAACCGGGACCTCCAGGTAGGTGGCCTCGACCGCGACGGTTCCGTCGAGCTGGATCGTCTGCCCGTCGATGTCGAACGTGCCGGAGATGTCTTCCTCGTCGCCCTTCATCATGTACAGGACTTCCGGCTGGATGGAGATGAAGTCGTTCACGGGGAAGTGCGCGAAGCCCCCGAAGCCTGCCGCCTTCCGGGAGTCCTGCAACTCGTCGGCTTCGTCGTCGGCGCTCAGGTTGGCGATGTTCAATCCGCCCTTCACGCCGAAGTGCGCGTCGACGGCGAGCGCGGGGCCCGCCAGCAGCCCGACCGTCGCGACGACGACGGAAACCAGGATCCGCACCATGGTAGCCTCCTCGGTTCAGGTTCAGCGGCTCGTCCAAGGTCGCGAGAGCCAGCGGCTCAGGGTATGACGCTCGTCGCGAGGCGTCGACGCAAATGGCGGCGGGGCGGCTGACCTTGGTCACCTGGCCGTGGGCTCCCGCCCGGCGGGGGGCACACCTTGGCGTCCGCTCCCGGCCCTCGCTCGACGGGTGGCGCGCCCCGACGCCGCCCGCCTCCGCCACCCCTACCCCGCGGCGACCACCACCGACTTGGTCTCCAGGTAGCACTCCAGCGCCTCGTTGCCGTGCTCGTGCCCGAGGCCGCTCTGCTTGAACCCGCCGAACGGCAGCTCGTCGTAGATCTTCGTGATCGAGTTGATCCAGGTGTACCCGGCCTCGATCCGCTCGGCTGCGGCGGTGGCCTGATCCAGGTCCTTGGTCCAGATGGACGATCCCAGTCCGAAGATCGTGTCATTGGCTCGCTCGATCGCCTCCTCGAGCGTCTTCACGCGGAAGAGCGGGACGGCCGGACCGAACACCTCCTCGGTGGCCATGCGCGAGTCCGGGGAGACGTCGGCCAGCACGGTGGGAAGGTAGAAGTGACCCTTCGCGTAGCGCTCGCCTTCGGGACGGCGGCCCCCGGCGAGCACCTTCGCTCCCTTGGCGACGGCGTCGGCCACCTGCGCCTCCACCTCGGCGCGCTGTGCCGCGGTGTGCAACGGCCCGAGGCGAACACCCTCGTCGCTGCCCGGACCGACGGTGAGCCGCTTCACCTTGGCCACGAGCTTCTCGGTGAACTCGTCGGCGATCTTCTCGAAAAGGAAGATGCGCTTGATGGCCAGACAGGCCTGCCCACAGTTGAAGAAGCGGCCGACCGACGCGGCGGAGACGGCGCCGTCCACGTCGGCGTCGTCGCACACGATCATCGGGTCCGAGCCGCCGAGCTCCAGCGTCACATGCTTGATCGTGGCCGCCGCGCCAGCCATCACGCGCCGGCCGGTCTCGGTCGCGCCGGTGAATCCGATCTTCGCGACGAGCGGGTGCGTGACCAGCGCTTCGCCGACCTTCGAGCCGGTGCCGAGCACCGTGTTCACGATGTTGGCGGGAAGCCCGGCCTCGTGCAGGAGCCGGATGATCCGCGTCGACGTGAGCGGCGTGGTCTGCGCCGGCTTGACCACCATCGTGTTGCCGGCCACGAGCGCCGGCGCCAGCTTGTTGCCCAGCAGGGAGAGCGGGAAGTTCCACGGGACGATGGCCGCGCAGACGCCGATCGGCCGCTTGATGATCAGGCCGTGGCGGTGCGGGTTCTCGTCCAGGTCGGGCACGTACCCGCCGCGCAGGTTCTTGGCGAGACCGGCGTAGTGCTCCAGCGTGTGGGCCAGCCGGTGCACTTCCATGCGCGCCTCGGCCAGCGGCTTGCCCTGCTCGGCGGTGAGCAGCGTGGCCAGCTCCTCGGCGTGGTCGACGAGCGCCTCCGCGCAGCGATAGACGATCCTGCCGCGCGCCGACGCCGGAGTCCGCCACCATCCCGGGAACGCGGCATGGGCTCCTCGCACGGCCCGATCCACGTCCTCCGCGGTCCCGTCGGGGGTCTGCCCCACGACGGCGCCGTTCGCCGGGTTCCGGATCTCCCGGACCTCGCCGCCGCGCGCGGGGGCGGCGGACTCGCCGCCGATGAAGAACTGCGTCATCTCGCCCAAAGCCTCCGCCATCGTCTCGCTCCTTGCGGCTATCCCTGCTCGCCGACCGGCTTGCCCAGCCGATCGTAGAGCGACATGAGAAACTGATAATGATCCGCGGCCGTCTTGACGTGCTCGAGGGCCGCGCCCTCCACCATCTTCTTGGCCACCGCGGGGAGTCCCGCGGCGAGCGTCCACGGCGGGATCCGGTCGTTCTCCCGCACCACGCTCCCTGCGGCGACGAGCGCGCCCTCGCCGACCCGCGCTCCGTCCAGCACCGTCGCGTTCATTCCGATCAGGGCGAAGTCTTCGATCACGCAGCCTTCCAGCACGGCGGAGTGCCCGATGGTCACGTTCCGGCCGAGAATCGTCCCGTTCGGCTCGTTGCAGTGCATCACCGTGTTGTCCTGCACGCTCGACTTCTCTCCGATGCGGATGATGTTCTGGTCGGCGCGCAGCACGACACCGAACCAGACGTTGGCGTGCGCCTCGATCACCACCCGCCCGACGAGTGTGGCGTTCGGCGCGACGAACGCGGTGGGGTGGATTTCCGGGGTCCAGCCGCGGACCGGGACGATGAGCGCCATCCTACTCTCCGTGGAACCTCGGGTCTCGCTTCTCCCGGAACGCGCGCACCCCTTCGCGGTGATCCGACGTCTTCAGCGCGACGCTCTGCGCCAGCGCCTCCAGTGCGTGGCCGGCGTGCACGTCGACGTCTGCCGCGGCGTTGAGCAGCCGTTTGGTCAGCCCGAGCGCGAGCGGTGCGCGTTCCACCAGCATCCGGGCCCGCGCATACGTCTCGTCCATGAGCCGGTCCGCGGGGACGACGGCGTGGACGAGCCCGGCGGCGAACGCCTCCTCGGCCGAGGCCAGATCACCGGCGAAGTAGAGCTGCTTGGCGCGAGAGAGGCCGATCAGCTTCACCAGACGGGTCGCGCCGCCGTGTCCCGGCACGAGCCCCAGGCGATGCTCGCGGTAGCCGAGCCGCGCTCCCTCGGCGGCGAAGCGCAGGTCGCAGGCCAGGGCGAGCTGCAGCCCGGCTCCGGTGGCGGACCCGTGGATCGCGGCGATGACCGGCTTCTCCAGCATCTCCAGCTCGTCGAAGAACGCGGAGAGCCGGCGGCTCTTCGCCCGGAACGCGGCCGTATTCCACTCCCGATCGAAGTGCTCGACCGAGCCGCCCGAGCAGAACGCGCGGCCGGCTCCGGCGAAGACAACGACGCGGATGGCGGCGTCGTCCGCGAGACGGAGCCCGAGCTCGCCGAAATCCTCGCGCATGTCGTCGTCGATCGCGTTGAGCTGCTCGGGGCGATTCAGCGTGATCGTGGCGATCGAGTCGCGGACTTCGAAGAGGATCCGGCGGAAGCTCATCCGCGCTCCGGGTTCTCGACCTCGGAGGGGCTCCGCCAGCGGATGCGGTGGAACGGGCTGCCGCACGTGCGGCAGATGTACGGCTCGGTCATGTGGAAGGCGCCGAACGCGCCGAAGCGCTCCGTGTCCAGGGAGCCGCAGTAGGGGCATGGGCCGCGCGCCCCTCGCTCGGCGATCCACCGTCGGTGCAGGGCCTCGCGATTCACTTCGAGCCGAGCCTCCGTGCCGCCGCATCCCATTGGCTCCATGGGACGAGCGGGGTTCCGAGGTCGGCGAGCCCCGCTCCGTCGAGCGTCCGGCGCACCTCGTGCAGGAAGCGCCGCCGCAGCGCGGCCGAGTCCTCGGCGGTGACCCCTTCGGCGCGCGCGGTGCGGAAGACCGGGTCGTCGTCCGGGCCGAACCACGCGACGGTCTCCGGCCAGATCCGCTTCAGGGCCGACTGCAGCTCGCCGCGGGAAGCGGGGTCCTGGGCGAGGACTTCGAGCCAGCCCTGCGCGTAGAGCCGGTGGTAGTGCTCCTCCTGCAGGACCTTCGCCGCGCGGTGGCGGAAGGGCTGGTACGCCGACGAGCGCAGCGACTCCACCACCGTACCGAGCGCCCGGCCGAAGAGCGCGCACGCCGCGATCAGGTCCGCCCAACGCGCGAAAGGCTCGTCCAGGAAGGAGACGTTGCGGAGGTCGGAGCGATCCTCCTCGCGGCGGAGCTCCGGGGGCGCGCCCGGGAACTGCCGGAGCAGCGGGTAGAGGCTGCGCGCGTGCCCGAGCTCGTCGGAGGTCATCGACGCCGCGGCGACGGACGCTTCGAGCGTCGGTCCAGCCGTCGACCACTCCGCGTAGCGCCGCCCGAGCTTGTACTTGTTGTCGCCGAGCGTGACGAGCAAGGCGAGGATGGCGTCGCGGCCCGCGGGGGTGAAAGCTTCCACCTGCGCGGACTCCGCCGTGGCGACGTCCTTGAGGTCCGCCTCGCGGTCCTTCATGAAGCTCACGCGCGGTTCTCCTCGATGGCCCAGCCGATCGCGCTGGCCGGGATGGCCACCAGCTCGAGCCAGTCCCCGCCGTGCTGCCGTTCCACTTCCGCTTCCACGCGCGCTCCCGCGGCGATGGTGACGACGCCGATGCGGGTGAGCGCGGCGTCTTCCCGCCGGCGCCCGAACACCTCGTACTTCTCGTCCATGAAGATCAGCTCCGATCGATGACGGTGACGATATCCGAACGTCGCGCGACGATCATCTCGACCCAGGGGCTCTCCTGGTACATCTGGAACGCGTAGGCGCGCGCCAGGCTCGGGCTCGGCGCGATCACGTCGCCGATCTGGTGCAGCTCCGTCTCATCGCGGGTGCGGGCGAACACGTCCCACACCTCGCCGCTGGGCTTCGCCTCGTTGTCCTTGCGAATCGACATCACACGATCCCCCAGGTGCTGAGCGCGGCGACACCGCGTTCGGTGAGGCGGCTCCTGTCCCACGGCGGGTCCCACACGACTTCCACGTGCACCGCCTGCACGCCGGGCTCGCGCAGCAGGCGCTGCCTCACGTCGTCGATCAGGAACTCCATGGCCGGGCAGCCCATCGCCGTGAAGGTCATGCGGACCTCCACGCGGCCGCCGGGTCCGCTTTCCAGACCGTAGATCAGCCCCAGGTCGACGACGTCCAGCGGGAGCTCCGCGTCGGGCACGTCGTGCAGACAGGCGAGGAGCCGTTCGTCGCCGGCGGAGGGCGCCTCCGGCATCAGTGGATCTCCCGGGAGAGCATGTCCGCCACCTGGCGGTGTCCACGCTGCAGGAGCTCGACGAACTCGTCGTTCTTCGGACCGCGCGCGCGCCAGCGCTTCATGACCGAGGGGCTGCTCGAGCCGTCGTCCAGCCACTCGATGGGGCCCTCGTCGAAGAGCCAGCGCTTCTCGCCGGCGTCGAACTCGCTGGGGAACGGATAGTCGATGACGTGCTCGCCCTTCGCCTCGTCCCAGTGCACCGGGACGTCGATCCCCAACGAGCGCAGGAACGGGATGGCCGTGGACATCCAGGTCTGGCGCAGCTGGTCGTTGCTCTGACCCTTGAAGCCGTACTCGAGCTGCACCTTCTGGGTCTTCAGCGAATCGGGAAGCCCGAACCACTCCAGCGTGAGCGGCAGCATCCAGTCCACCGCCCGCTGCAGCCTCTCGTGCCCGTCGGCCGACTGGTTGATCTTCTTCATCCAGGTTTCGCCGTGGCGCAAGTGGAAGTTCTCCTCCTTGTCCACCTTCACGAGCGCCCGCTTCCACGGCGCGAACGTGGTGTTGTGGAACACGTCGGCCAGGAGCACGAACCCGGCGCGGTCGTACAGCGCGTTCGCCACGGCCAGCTCGACCCACGTGTCCAGGGGGACGTCGAACGCGTACGGGTACTTGAAGCTGTTCGCGTCCCGCTCGTAGATCAGTTGCTCCTTGTCGACACCCAGGTCCTCCATCAGCCGGTAGGCGATGTGCGCGTGTCCCAGCTCGTCCTGGATGATGCCCATCGCGGAGATGAAGGCATTGATGGTCGGCGCGTCCTTCGCGGCGTGGAGGTACGCCGGTGCGGAGACCAGCTCCGTGTCCGCGGACACGGTGAGGATGCGCAGCATGCCCTGCAGGTACTTCTCCGACATCTGGTCCCGCGACTCGATCAGCCGTCCCGAGGAGAGGCGGCTGACGACGTCCTGCTCGCTGACGAGAGACATTCGCTCCTCCGCTACCGCCCGGTGTAGACCGGCTGCCGCTTCTCGGCGAAAGCCGTGAAGCCCTCCTTGGAGTCGTCGCTGTCGAAGAGCGGCTCGATGAGCTCACGCTCCAGCTTCAGCGCGTCGGAAAGCGGCAGCTCGAGCCCTTCGTACACCGCCTGCTTGATCTTGGCGACGGCCAGCGTCGCGCCGGAGGCCAGCCGCCGCGCGTACTTCATGGTCTCCTCCTGGAACGAGCTCTCCGGGAAGAGCCGGTCGACGATCCCCAGCTCGTGCGCGCGGCGCGGACCCACGGGCTCGCCGGTGATCATGAGGTCGAGCGCCCTGGCGCGTCCGATCAGGCGGGGAAGACGCTGCGTGCCGCCGTTGCCGGGCAGCAGCCCCAGCGTCACTTCGGGCAGGCCGATGCGGAAGTCTCCGTCCGACGCGAAGCGCAGGTCGCAGGCCAGCGCCATCTCCAGCCCGCCGCCGAGCGCGTGACCGCTCACCGCCGCGATGAACACTTTGGGCGAATGCCCCATCTTGCGCAGCGTCTGATGAGCGAAGCGGATCATCTTCATGTTCGCCTTCGTCGAGTTGCCCTGGAACGCCTTGATGTCCGCTCCGGCGGAGAAGAACTTGTCGAGACCGCTGCGCAGCACGACCACCTTGATCGCGTCGTTGCCGTTCATCGACTCGATGGCCTGATCGAGCTCCTCCATGAACGCGAGGTCGTAGCTGTTCGCCTTCGGATGATTCAGCGTGATCGTTCCGACCGCGCCATCCTCGGCGGCGATCACTCTCGGTTCGGACATGAACGGGACTCCCAAGGATGGCGGCGCAGCGGCCCCGGGCCGCGCGCCGCGTGGATGTCGGTCAGGCGAGGCCGCCGATGACGGCGCCCTTGCGCTCCTGGTAGTACTCCATCGCCTCGGGACCGTGCTCGTGGCCGATCCCCGACGCCTTCACCCCGCCGAAGGGCAGCTCGTCGTACCCGTAGTGGATCTGGTTCACCCAGGTGACGCCGGACTGGATTTCGCGGATGGCTTGGTTCGTCCAGGTGAGGTTCTGCGTCCAGATGGACGAGCCCAGCCCGTACTGGTTGTCGTTGGCCAGAGCGACGGCCTCGTCCAGATCCTTGACCTTGAACACGGGCAGCACCGGACCGAAGACCTCCTCCTGCACGAGACGCGAATCGTGCGGTACGGCCGCGACGACCGCGGGCTGGAAGAAGTGCCCGTTCCCGAGCGAGGCATCCGACGGACGCTTGCCGCCGATGAGCACCTTCGCGCCGCGCTTCACCGCGTCGGCGAGCTGCGACTCGATCTCGTCGCGCTGCGCCGCGGTGTGCAGCGGTCCCATGCGGATCTTGGGCTTCTCCGGCCGCGTGGCCGGATCCCCCGGCTCGTAGGCCGCCACCTTCTCCAGGAGCCCCTTGAGGAACTCGTCGTGGATGGCCTCGTGCAGGTAGAGACGCTTCACCGCGAGGCAGGCCTGACCGCAGTTCCAGAACCGTCCGATGAGCGCACCCGAGACGGCCTTCTTGATGTCCGCGTCGGGCATCACGATCATCGGATCCGAGCCGCCGAGCTCCAGCGTGATGCGCTTGAACTGCGGTCCAGCGATCTCCATGACGCGACGTCCGGTCGCCGACTCGCCGGTGAAGGCGATGCGCCGCACGACCGGGTTCTCGAGCAGCTCTTCGCCGACCTCGCGGCCGGGCCCGGTGATGCAGTTCAGCACGCCCGGTGGCAGCCCGGCCTCGTTGAACAGCCCGATGATCCGCAGCGTGGTGAGCGGAGTGGAGCTCGCCGGCTTCACCACCACGGTGTTCCCGGCCGCCAGCGCCGGCCCGATCTTCGTGCCCATCAGCGTGATGGGGAAGTTCCACGGGACGATCGCGCCGCACACCCCCACCGGCCGCTTGAGCACCAGCCCGTAGCTGTGCTTGCCCATGTCCGGCGGAAGGGGGACCATCGAGCCGCGGATCTTGGAGGCGAGGCCGGCGTAGAACGTCATGCCGTGCAGGAAGTGATGGATCTCGCCCGCGGCCTCGAAGACCGGCTTGCCCTGCTCCCGGGACAGCAGCGCGGAGAGCTCCTTCTGCTGCTCACGGACCTTCTGGATGCCCTGCATCATCAGGGCGGCGCGCTCGTCCGGCGACGTGTCCGCCCACGCGGGAAACGCGTTCTCCGCGGCCTGGACGGCGGCACGTGCGTCGGCCCGGCTCCCCCGGGGCACGGAATCCACCACCGACCCGTCGAACGGGTTGAGGACGTCCTGGGTATCGCCGCTCCGGGCGGCGGTCCACTCGCCGTTCACGAACATCCCGGACACGCTGGGGCTGGCCACCTCGGTCATTCGAAATCTCCCTCTCGAAGCTCGTGGCTCCACCCGCGGGCGCGCGACCGCGCGCCGCGCCCGGAGGAGCCTCGAGAAAGCCTTTCCGGATGCGGATGTGCGCGCTTCGGACCGGCGGCTGGAGGGCGCGCAACCAAAGACGGATCAATGTATTCGAGGCCCCGGAGGGCAGTCAAGGGCGGACGGGCGCTACCGCGGAGGGACGTCCGGGGGGGCAGGCGCCAGGGCCCGATGGGACCCGTCGCAGAACGGCCTCTTGCCGCTCCGCCCGCACTGGCAGATGGCGTAACGCCGCGCTTCCGTGATTTCCACGACGTACGGTGTCTTCCCGGTCTGCTTGCGCTCGTGGCTCCCGTCGCAGAACGGCGGGGTGGCGGTCTCGCCGCAGGCGCAGAATTCCCTTCGCCCGGGTTCGAGGTCGCCCTTCCAGGGTCCTGAAGCGTACGGCACGTCGCCTCCCGGCCGCGAGTTTCGCACGCCCCCTCGGATAGCGCGAGCCCGGCACGGCGGATCCCGGTATCATCGCGCACATGAGCGGCGAAGTTCAGCGCGTGGCGGTTCTCGGCGCGGGCACCATGGGGCACGGCATCGCCCAGGTGGCCGCCCAGTCCGGCTTCGACGTGACCCTGTTCGACGTGGACCGCACGGTCCTCGAGCTCGGGCTCGAGCGGATCCGGGGGAACCTGGCGAAGGGCGTCGAGAAGGGCAAGGTCTCCGCCGCGGACCGGGACGAGGCGCTCGCGCGGATCCGCGGCGCGCTCGACCTGGGTGACGCGGCCGCCGCCGCCGACCTGGTGATCGAGGCCACGCCGGAGCGGATGGACCTCAAGGCGAAGCTCTTCGCCGAGCTCTCGCGGGTGACGGCTCCCGATGCCGTGCTCGCCACCAACACGTCGTCCCTCCCGGTGAGCGACATCGCCGCCGCCGCGACGGAGCCGGCGCGCGTGCTCGGCATGCACTTCTTCAATCCGCCCTACGTGCTCACGCTGCTCGAGATCGTGCGCGCGCGGCAGACGTCCGAAGCGACGCTCGACACGGCGAAGCGCGTCGCCGAGCGGATGGGGCGCGACGTGATCGTCGTGAAGGACTCGCCGGGGTTCGCCACGAGCCGGCTCGGCGTCGCGCTGGGCCTCGAAGCGATGCGCATGCTGGAGGACGGGGTTGCGTCGGCCGAGGACATCGACCGGGCGATGAAGCTGGGCTACCGGCATCCGATGGGACCGCTCGAGCTCACCGACCACGTGGGTCTGGACGTTCGCCTGGCGATCGCGGAGCACCTGCACCGTGAGGTGGGAGAGCAGTTCCGTCCGCCGGAGATCCTCCGCCGCCTGGTCTGCGAGGGGAAGCTCGGCAAGAAGACCGGCGTCGGATTCCACCGCTGGGACCGCTGACGTCGGCCCGACGATGCGGTCGACGCTGCCGTTCGTCGTTCCCGCCGCCGCCTTCCTCGCACTGCATCTGATCGCGCGCGGTGGCGGCGTGCTGGCGCGATGGTGGGGGGTCGACGCGCTCGCCTACCTGCCGGGAGCGGCGTCCGCGTCCTTCGCTCTGGCGGCAGCCGCGCTCTTCGTCCCCGCGGCGCGCAACACGGTCATCCGTGCGGCCGCGACCGTCGGTGTGCGTCCCGTGATCGGTGCCGCTGCTCTCGGCGCCCTGGCCGCCGCCGTCTCCCTGGCGATGCCGGCCACGACGCACCTCCTCGGCGACGGTCTGTTGCACCTCGGCGACCTCCAGCGGCTCGCCTCGTCGGGAGCGTCGTTCTCCGAGGTCTCGTGGGCGAACGAGAACGCGCCGCTAGCCAACTGGACGGTGTGGGCCCTGCACCGCGCCGGCGGCTGGTCGTCTCCGCTCACGACGTTCCGCGTGCTCGGTTTCGCCTGCGGCGTCGGCTACATTCTCGCGGCCGCGGGTGCGGCCTGGCGTCTCGCGCCGGATGGAGCGGGAAGAGCGCTCCTGCTCGGTACACTGCTCACCGCCGGGTACGTGCAGCTCTTCGCCGGGTACGTCGAGCTGTATGCACCGCTTCCCCCGCTCGTGCTGCTGTACGTCGCGGCGGGGGCGGTGCGAGCGGGATCGGTGCCGTGGATTCCGGCGATCCTGCTGGGCGTCCTCGTGCCCCTGCACTTCACCACCGCGACGCTGTGGCCGTCGCTCGCGGTCCTCTGCCTGGCGGCAGCCCGTGCCGGAGTCGGGCGTGCTGCGGCGGCTGCGGCATGCGTCGCCCTGCCTGCCGTCGTCTCCGCGGCTCTGCTCACGGCCGTCGGCTTCGACGCCGGCGCGTGGCTCGCCGCTCCGCGGGGGGCGAACGTCCTGCCGCTCGCCGGAGACCCGGGATTCCGCCAGGCGTACCGCCTGCTCGATCCTCCGCACTTCGTGGACGTGGCGAACCAGCTGCTGCTCGTGGCGCCCGCCGCCCTGCTCGCCCTGCCGCTGGCCGTCCGACGCGGGGAGCGCGACGCGGCCGGCCCGTTCCTCGGCACAGCAGCGCTCGTGCCGCTGCTGTTCACGTTCGTCGCCAACCCGGAGGTCGGCGCGTTCCGGGACTGGGACGCGCTCTCGTTCGCCGCCGTGCCGCTCACCGTGCTGGCGGCGCGCTCGGCTGCGCGCGCCGTCCCGGACCGTCTCCTCGCGCACGGCGTCGTCGTGATCTGCGGCGCCGCCGCACTGCACACGGTGGCATGGCTGGCGGTGAACGCGGGTGATCGCCCGGCCGAAGCGCGCTTCGCCGGGCTCCTGGAGGCGTGTCCGCTCTCCCGGCACGCGCTCGCCTACGGATCCGAGTCCCTGGGGAGCCTGCGCCTCGCCGCCGGCCGCGCCGAGGAGGCGTGCGCGTCGTTCGAGAGCGCAGCGCGCGCAGCACCGGACAACCCGCGCCACCATATCTCGGCGGGGAAGCTGCATCTCGCGCTCGGGCGGCCGGACCGCGCACGGGAGCGCTTCGCCGCGGCGTTACGCCTGGATCCGTCGCGCGCCGAGGCGTGGTTCGGGATGGGAACGCTGGAGCTCGCTCGGCGCGACGCCGGTGCGGCGCTGGCCGCGTTCCGCGCCGCGACGGAGGCCGATCCCGCGTTCGCGCCGGCCTGGTTCAACCTGGGTGCCGTGCTCCGCGAGCGGGGGGAGCTCGACGCGTCCCGGGAGGCGCTTCGCCGCTACCTGCTGCTGGACCCGGCCGGCCGGCTTGCGGAGCAGGCTCGGGAGTGGGTGGCAGAGTAGGGTGGCGTCCCGCTAACCACCCAGCCCGAGCGGTCCACGGAGCGCCTCGTACATCCCGTCGGCAAGCAAGCGGTGCCCGAGCGCGTTCGGGTGCATGTCCCAGGGTGCCACGCGCAGCACGTCGGGACTCGTGGTCCCGTACACGCCGGTGAGATCGAGCGTGACGAATCCCGCTTCTTCGGCCATGCGCACGAGGACGTCCACGTCCGGAGTTCGCCCCTGGCCGGCCTCCGCCGGAACGCAGATCCAGATGGGCAGGATGCCGTGCTCCCGGCAGAGGTCCGCGAGTCGACGGAGCGCCCACGCGTTGACCTCGCCTCCCAGCGGGCGCAGGCGGTTCTCGATCTCCGCGACGGGCATGCCCGCGGCCGCTCCGACGCGGTCGGCGAACTCGCGCAACGCCGGGTGCGGGAGCTCCACGCCCTCGTGGATCGTCACCGCCAGATGGTGGAGCACGCGGACCTCGTTCCGCGGATGGCCGACGTAGATCACGGCGTCGGGATGGAACGCGAGCGCCCGCTGCTCCAGCACGAACGGCGCGTGCAGGTCGCCCCATCCGCCCACGGCGAAGTTCAGGATCTCCCAGCTCCGGTGCGGGGCGCCGGCGTTCTCCCGGTTGAGCCGGTCTTCCAGCAGCGCCTCGAACGTCTCGCGGTCGGCCACGCCCGAGCCCATGCTGTGCGATCCGCCGAGCAGCGCGATGCGGTACGTGCCGGGCGGCGGGGAAGTCTCGTACTCCCGGTCGCGCATTCCGAAGCGGTTCGTCGTGAGCGGCGCGTCCTTGAAGATCATGTCCAGGGACGGTCGCAGCTCGTGCCCGAGGAAGTCCCCGGTGGAACGGACCGCGTCCGAGTCCTGGATGAGCTTCCAGTCCGTCGGCCGCTGCATGTAGACCTCCCAGAGCTCCGAGTTGAAGCGGTTCACCGCGGTGAGGTTCTCGTAGTAGCCGCGCTCCAGCAGGACCGCGTCGCGCTGGCTGAGCTTGTCGGAGCGGAGGTCCCGGATCACGTCGACCGCGCGCGGGCCGAGCGGGAAGTACACGGCCGGCTGGCCGACGACGAGGAGCGCGGCCATGGCCAGCGTGGATGCGGCCATCGCTCCGGCCGAGGGCGGCGGGGCATGGAGCCGGCTCGGCGGAGCCGCGCCGCGGCGAATCCAGAAGAACGCGAACAGCATCGCGGTCGCCAGGGCGAAGACCGCGAGCGCGACGAGCGCGCTCGTCGCGTCGAGCCGCGCACTGGTCCAGAGCGACATCCACTCCCCGACGGAGTCGCTGATCCACAGCGACCACAGCGTGCAGATCACCGCGAAGGTCAGCACGGTGGTCGCCGAGCGGACGGCGAGCGCCCGCGCGCCCGGCTTCCTCGCCGCCAAGCTCCGCGTCCGGCCGCGTCGGTTCTCGATCAGCGAGTTGACCACGACGAGCGCCGCGAGCAGCGTCCAGAACAGGATGTCCGGAGCGGTGAACAGGTACGTGCCGCGGAGCCAGAACCACTGGTAGGCGTGCAGGAACCAGGTGACGACGAACGTCGTGAACGTCGCCAGCACGATCGCGGGAACGTCGCCCGCGGACTTCAGGCGGAAGAACAGCGGCATGAAGAAGAGCTTCTGCATGAAGTCCTTCCAGTAGATGTTGATGCGCCGCCAGAAGTCGCTGAAGCTGGACGCCAGGTAGTAGAGATGATGCGTCTCCGGCAGGTTGAAGCCGAAGAGCAGCAGCGTGCCGACGATCAGGTGGAATTGACCCGACACCTTGAGATACAGCAGGAAGTTGGCCAGCACGTAGCGGGCGAGTCCGGCGCCGCTCTCCACTTCCTCGGGTCCGATCACCAGCCAGTAGTTCACCCCACGGTACAGGATCAGGTGGACCATCCCGCGCAGCATCCAGCGCAGCCCGCGCTGGTAGATGCGGTAGGCGTTCTCGTTGTAGTACGTGACCGTGAAGCCGGCGTAGTCCACGGCAGGGAACAGCGGGAACGCGACGTTGGGCAGCAGGAAGAAATAGGCCAGCGCGCGCGAGGCGCTGAACGGCACCGTCCCGTGGCGGAGATCGTAGAGATACACGACGAGCCGGAACATGAACATGGACGCCAGCACCGGCACGACCACGCTGCCCCACTCCGTCGGCAGCGTCCCGGTGCGCACGGCGGCGAGCGCCGCGGCCGCTCCGGCGACGAGCAGGAGGCGCAGCCCGAACGGAACCGGAAGGTGGCAGAGCGCGATCAGCGCGATGCCGATCGCGAGGAGGATGCCGGCGTGCACCGGACCGAGCGCCGCGAGGATGCCCGCGGCCGAGAGCAGCACGAAGAAGCGGAGGCGCAGCGCGGCGGGCAAGAGGTGGTGCACGACGAACCCGACGAACGCGAGCGGCAGGATCTTGCCGGTGAGGATCGGGTTCTCCAGCTGGAACTGCTTCGCCACGGCGACGAGCAGGCCCAGCTGCAGCACCTGCGCGGAGAAGCGGGCGAGGCCGGCGCGTCCGCCGAGCGTCTCCGCGAACGCTCGCGAGATGGGTGGTCCGTTCATCTAGCGGGGTTCGGCGGGCTCGAAGAGCGGACTGCGCGCGATCCCCCACCGATGCGCGTACCACTGGCCGAAGGTGCGCAGCGTGAGCAGCGCGTACACGGTCGATCTCTTCAGATTGATGGAGCTGGCCTCGTCGAAGTAGCGCACCGGCACGGGGATGTCGCCGAGCTTGATCCCCAGGTTCACGCACTGCACCAGGAACTGGGAGTCGAAGACGAAGTCGTCCGAGTTCCTGCGGTAGGGCACGCGCTCCAGCACGTCCCGCCGGTAGGCGCGGAACCCGGAGTGCCATTCGCCGAGGTTCTGTCCGGAGAGCAGGTTCTGGATGACGGTGAGCCCGCGGTTCGCGAAGTACTTCACCGGCGGCATGCCTCCCGCCAGGGCCTCTCCGCGGGTGCGGATCCGGTTCCCCAGGACGACGTCGCAGATGCCCAGCTTGAGGATCTCCACGGCCACCGGGATCGCGCGGACATCGTACTGGTAGTCGGCGTGGATCATGATCACGTAGTCGGCGCCGGCGGCGAGCGCCCGATCGTAGCAGGTCTTCTGGTTGCCTCCGTAGCCCTTGTTGCGGTCGTGCACGACCAGCGTGACCGGCAGGCGCCGGGCGATCTCCACGGTGTCGTCCTTGCTGCAGTCGTCGACGACGATGACCTCGTCGACCACGTCCCGGGGGATCTCCGACCAGCAGCGCTCGAGCGTCTTGGCGGCGTTGTACGCCGGCATGACGACGACGGTACGACCGGATCCTCGCATCGGGCGATTCTCAAGGTTCGGTTCGGGGCTGGCAAGACGAGTCGGCGCGGTGTTCACGGTCAGTCCACGTATCCGAGCGAGCGGAGCTGATCCTCGAGGGCGGGATCGATGGAGGATCCCTCCGATGCGGGGAGCGCATGGAGCCTCTGCGCGACGAGCGCCCGCAGCACCTCGGTTCCCGGAGCGCTCGCGGACAGGTCGGCGTGCTGGTCCGGGTCGGAAGCGGTCTCGTAGAGCTCGACCTTGTCGGGTCCCTGGACGAGCCAGTCGGCGCCGGCGACGACCGCGGAGAGGACCGGTTCGGAGCGGCTCTCCCGGCCGGCTACCCGCCGCCCGTCCGCCCACGTGTAGTGGTGCTCCATGGCGAAGACCGGCGCGGCCGGCAGCGTGCCCTCGCCGCGCAGCAGCAGCGCGAGCGAGCGGCCGTCGAGTCCGTCCGGGACGTCGGCGCCGGCCAGCTCGAGGAGCGTGGGCGTCACGTCCACGAGGGAGACGAGATCGTCGAGGTCGCGGGCGACGATGCCCGGGCCGGAGAGCAGCAGCGGGACGCGGAGCACGTCGGCGTGGAGACGTCCGCCGTGATGGATCCGCCCGCGCTCCGGTTCGAAGCCTTCGCCGTGGTCGGAGACGAACGCGACGTAGGCATCGTCGAGCAGACCCTTCGCCCTCAGGGCCGCGAGGAGCACGCCGAACCCGGCGTCCAGATGCCGCACCTCGGCACGGTACAGCTCCCGGAGGCGCGCCCAGTCCTCCGTCGAGCACGCCGCGTCTCCCTGGATGCATCGCCGGTAGGTGTCCACGGACTCGCCGGGGACGGGTGGGAGGTTCTTCACCGTCCAGGGATGCACGCGGAAGTAGTCGTGCACGGAGTAAGTGTGCACGAAGAGGAAGAGAGGCCGGGCGCTCGCGTCGCGCGCTTCGAGATACGCAAGCGCGCAGTCGAAGAGCGAGAGGCCGCGCTCGCGGCTCGGCCGCCCGCCACGCGGCAGGTTCGCCGTCGTCGGGCTCTCGCCGTCGGTCTGGTCGTTGTAGATGGAGAAACCGCGGGCGAAGCCGAACTCGGCGTCGATGTACCCCGCGTCGGTGAACGCCACCGTCTCCCAGCCCGCGGCGCGCAGGGACTCGGCGAGCAGCGTCACGTCCTGCGCGATCCGGCGCCGGGGGTCGGTCGCGCCGTGACGATCCGGGTAGAGACCGGTGAGCAGGGAGGCGTGTGCCGGCAGCGTCCACGAGGATGGGGAGACCGCGCGGCCGAAGCGCGCTGCACCGGCGGCGAACGCGTCGAGATTCGGGAGAGGGTCCGCCTCGGCCGAGAATGCTGAGAGCGCGGAGCGGTTCATGGTGTCGACGGAGACGAGGATGATGTGCGGCCGCGCGGCGGGGCGTGGAGCCGGGCTCTCGCCGGGAGCCGTGCAGCCGGCCGTCGAGAACAGCGCGAGCGCGATCCCGAGAGGGAGCCACCGGTTCATCGGCGCAAGGCTCGCGCGATCCTCGAGGGTGTCCGGCTCGCGGCCGGGCGGGTACAATGTCGCTTCCTGTGTGTCGGCACGACGAGGGACCCTCATGACCGTGAACTCCCGTCCGGACGGATCGGGCGGGCATTCTCCGCTCTCGGCGGAGCGATGACAAGAGCGCCGGGCGGTCGGAGCCGGCTTCCCGGGCCCGGCCCGTCGGCGGAGCGCGAGGGGCGTCCGTGGTCGCGCCGCGAGCGGCTCGCGCTCGGCGTTCTCGTGGCGCTGTGCCTCGCCACCCTGCCGCTCACCGTGCACCCCTGGTTCGACCCCACTCCCGACGCGTCCATCTACCTCGTCGCCACGCGCTCGATGCTGCTCGGCCTGGGCCACACGTACTACGGCGAGCCTCTGTGGCTCCGCCCGCCGGGGTTCCCGGTGCTCCTCGCGCCGATCGTCGCCGCCGGCGGAACGAGCTTCGCCGCGCTGCACGCGTTCGTGAGTCTCTTCGGGATTCTCGGCGTGGCGGCGCTCTTCGCCTTCCAGCGCGCGCGCCTGGGAGCGACGGCTGCGTGGCTCGTCGCTGCGTCGCTGTGGTTGCTGCCCGCCTACCAGAGGCTCTGCAACCAGGTCATGTCGGACGTGCCCGGCGTCGCGCTGCTGCTGGCCGTGTTCCTCATGGACCGCTGGGCAGGAAGGCGCCCCGGGCTGCGGCGGGAGCTGCTGCTCGGCGCGTGCATCGGTCTCTTCGCCGCGGTGCGCACCGTGGTGCTGCTGGCTCTGCCGGCGATCCTCGTCTCGCGCGTGCTGGAGCGGCTGGCCACGGGATCCGGCGAAACGAGCTGGCCGAGGTTCGCGATGCAGCGGCTGGCGGCGGTGACCGCCGCGGCGTGGCTCGTGCAGCTGCCCTGGAGCGGCGCCGGCGATCCGCCGGACCCCACGCCGCCCGCGGACCAGACCGCGCGCCTCTCCTACTCCGTCGCCATGTGGCACCGCGACGAGGGCGATGCATCGTCCCCCCGGATCCCGCTGGGCGAGATCGTGCGGACGCGCGTGCCGGAGCGCACGGCGGACATCGCCGGGACGATGGGGAGCGCGCTCGAGACGGAGCACGCCTCGCCCGCGCGGCTCGTCCTCGCCACCGCGCTGGCCGCGGGCGCGCTGTGGGTGCTGCTCAAGCGGCGCGCCCCGGCCGACTTCTTCGTGCTCGGCTCGACCGCGCTCTTCGCCGTCTACTTCGGCTACAAGCCGCGGCTGCTTCTTCCGGTGTGGATCTTCGCCATGCCGGCGCTCGTGGAGCTGCTGCAGGACGTGATCCGACGCGTGGCCGGCGCGCGGGTGGCCGGCGTGCTCGTCGCCGCGGCGATCTGCGCGTGGACCGCCGCGCACTTCGCCCCGCGAAAGGGCTGGGACGCGATCCGCCTCGAGCACGAACGGGTCCTTGCGGAGTGCGCGGAGATCGCGAGGCGGGTTCCGGAGGACGCGAGGCTGGGCACGCCCGTCGCCTGGGACTTCGCCGTGGTGCTCGACCGGCCGGTTTTCAGCCTGCACTACCACGTGCGCCGGCGCGGTGACGCGGCCGCCGCCACGGAGGAGATGATCGCGAAGTACGATCTCGACGCCGTGTTCCTCGACCCGCGCGAGGCACGGGACAGGGACATCTGGCGCCACCTCCTGGACCGCTACGGCGACGGGACGGAGGACGGCGGATTCGAGCGCGCCGGACCCTGGGCCATCGTGCCGGTGGCGCGGGGCGGGTGACCGCCGCGGTCACTGTCCGGTGTAGCCCAGCGCCTCGAGCATCTCCACCGCCTCGGGCGGCAGCGCGTCGAGGTCGACCTCCTCGCCGGGTACGACCGCGCTCGGCCCCTCCTCGTACCAGACGCGGAGCGCCTGCGACAGCTCGGCGACGACTTCCGGATGCTGCGCGGCGACGTTGACCGACTCGCCGGGATCGGTGCGAAGGTCGTACAGCTCGAACGCTGCGCCCTTCATCGCCGCGCGATCCTCCGCGGCGCGCACCTGCAGCAGCTTCCACGGACCGCGGCGGACTCCGATCTGCGTGGAGTCCCTCACGTAACCCGACTCGACGAACACGTGCGAGGGGAAGGGCGCGCCGGGCTCGCCTCGCAGCATCCCGGCGAGGCTCACGCCCTCGAACGTCTCCGGGATGCGCAAACCAGCGAGCTCGAGCAGCGTCCCGGAGACGTCCACCAGCCCCACCGGCTCCGGCACGATGCGCCGCCCCGCGGCGATGGACGGCGCGCGGAAGATCAGCGGGACGTTCGCAGTCGGCTGATAGGCGAACCGGCCGTGCTCCAGGTAGTACTCGTGCTCGTCGAAGCTCTCGCCGTGGTCCGCGCTCAGCACGATCACGGCTCCCTCGAAGAGCCCCAGCCCCTCGAGCCCCGCGCGGAGCCGGCCGAGCTCGTCGTCGAAGTACAGCACCTCGCGTTCGTACTGTGCGACGTAGAAGCCGAGGTCGGTGACCGTTCCCTCGCCGCCCGGTCGGTCCTGTCGCTGGTACTCGGGGATCTTCTCGAGGTCGAGCTCGCGAGCCGGGCGGTCGCCGCGGAGCATCCCGGACCAGGGCGAGGGCGGGACGTAGGGGCCATGCGGATCCATGTAGTGCAGCCACAGGAAGAAGGGACGCTTCGGGTCGCGGCGCCCGAGCCAAGCGAGGCCCTGGTCCGTCACGGTACGTGCGTCAGTGTACTCCTTCACTCGACCGGGACGGTTGCGGTACGCGACGTCGCCCTGCTCCTTCTGCCAGCGTTCCTGCCAGGACTCCACGAAGTGATCGAAGCCCTGGTCGAAGCCGAGCTCGCGGCCCACGTTGAAATTGGCGACGACCGCGGCGGTCTGGTAGCCGGCGTCGCCGAACACTTCGCCGAGCACCACGAGGCCGGGCGGCAGCTTGCGCTGCTGGTGGCGCATGCCGGTCGTGCGCGGGTGCGCGCCGGTCACGAGGCTCGCCATGCTGGGCCACGTCTTCGGCCACTGCACGGTGCAGTCGGTGAACAGCACGCCCTCGGCGGCCAGCCGATCCACGCTCGGCGAAGTCGGCAGGGATTGTCCGAAGCTGCCGAGCCGGTCCGGCCGCAGCGTATCCACGGTGATCAGCAGGACGTCCGGATGCCTCGAAGGCGGGGGCGAGCAGCCGAGCGCCGCGCCGAGGACGAGCGCGACCAGCGGCCCCCGGCGCACGCTCACTCCCGCACCTGCTCGAGCGCGCGCTCGAGCACCTCGTCACGGCCCGCGGCGATGCCGGCGACGGTCGGCTGCACCGCCACGGTCGGGAGGATGCCGACGCCGTGGTGGCGCAGGCCGCCGTGCTTGAGGACGCGCAGCCCGGTGAACCAGATCTCGTAGCCTCCGGGCAACGCCGCGTTGCAGACGTTTCCGTTCGTACCCGCCGTCGCCTCGCCGACGAGGTCGCCGAGGCGGAACGCCTCCACGATCCCCATGCACGACTCGGCGAAGCTGATCGCTCGGCCGTCGATCAGGAAAGCCTTGCGGCCGGAGAGAAACGGCGCCTCGGGAGGGATCACCCAGCTCCTCTCCTGCAGGAACTCGACACCGGCACGGTCCGGCCGGCGCAGGACCGGGACGTGCCACTCCGGGCTCGTGAGCGTGTCAGTGGAGAGGTGCGAGAAGAAGAGGTCCCGGTCGAGGTTGCCGGGGTATCCACGGAAGTCGAACACGAGCCCGCGGGCCGCGGCCAGACTCGGCAACGCCTCGCGGTAGGCGGCGCCGTCGAAGCGCGTCGTGTCCACGTACCAGATGCCCGCCTCCAGCTCGGCGACGGCCTGCGGCCGTGGCGGCGGGGGAAGCTCGTCGGTCGGGGCCTTGGGACGCAGCTCCACGGCGAAGGGCTCGGCGTCCCCGACTCCGTGACGCACCGAGAGCGTGCGGGGCGCCGACGACGTGCAGCGGACGATCTCGGTCAACAGGCGTACGCGGGTCCACTGCGGCGTCGCGGCGGAGAGCTCCTCCGCCTTCCGCCGCGCGAGCTCCCGGACCGGCACTCCGTCCACCTCCAGGAGGATGTCTCCCGGCGCGAGGCCCGACCCTTCGCGGGCCGCAACGACGACGAGGTCCTCTGCGACCCAGGCCAGCTGGACCGGGAGCAGCAGACCGCGCGCCTCCACCTCGTGCTGCACGCGCGCATGGCCGTCGTCGAGCGCGGCGACCATCCGCCGCAGCGTCGCCAGGAAGGCGGGCTCGTCCTCGTCCAGGGCGGCCGCGGACAGCGCGTGCCGAAGCTCCGCGAGCCAGTCCCCGTCGATCACGTCGAAGTACGGATAGAAGTGCTGCGGGATGTTCCAGCCGACCACGACGGCGCCGAGGCGGCTGGCGCGGTCCCGCGCGTGCGGCGTGCGGCCGGCGTCGAGCCAGTGGCGTGGCTCGGCGGAAGCCCGCGGCAACGTGCCGTGCTCGTCGGCCAGCAGCATGAGCGGCACCCGGGCGCTCACGCCGCCCCCGAGGTCCACGAGCGGAGTGTCGCGAGGGATGGTGTAGCTCGGATCGGACGGCGCCACCTCGACCCGGGAGCTGCGGAAGTAGCCGTGGTGCAACCGGGCACGCTGTCGCGCACCGGCCGGCGCGTCCGCCGCTTGCCCGCCGGGATCCGTTCCCGTCGGGAAGACGGACACGGACGGCGCGATCGGATGGAAGATCTCTTCCAGGATCCGGGCGAGCGCCGAGGCGTCGCCGGCGGACTCGACCGCGGCGGCTCCACCCACCGCGATGCGGTCCCAGTCCGCGACCGACGCCTCGTCGGAGGGGTGGAAGTAGCGCACCATGCCGAAGAGACGCGCGAAGGCGACGACATTGGCCAGGCCGCGCTCGGTCAGCGGGCTCGGAGGCGAAGCTTCGACCGACTGCGGAGCATCGCCCACCACCTCCAGCTGGGCGCGATCGGCCACCAGCGTCCCCGCTCCGATCAGCAGGATCCCCAGGTGCACCTTGAACGCGTCGCGGGCCACGTCCCCGACGATCTCGTACTCGCCCCAGGTCCTCGACGTGATCGGACGGCTCTCCATGTTGTCGAAGAACCCGACGCTGCCGTCCTCGCGGTCGACGCGGAACCAGAGCTGCGCGCGTGCCTCGCCCTCCACGCGGACCGACATGCGGAAGCGGAGCCGGTGCCCTCGCAGCCGCTGGGCGTCAAGCGTCTGGAACACGTTGCCGAACGACGGCGGACTGCCTTCCCCGACCCAGGCCAGACGCAGACAACGTTCGCCCTCGATGGTGCCCTCGCTGAGGAGCGACGCGTCGTAACCCTGCCGGGCGTGGTACCAGCCCGCGGGCGCACTGCCGTCGCGCTGCTCGAAACCACCGTTCCTGAGCTCTTGCGAGGCCGCCGGCCCGGCGAGGAGGAAGCCGCACAGGGCGAGAGCGAGGCGCCGGATCATGAGCCGCGGCGGAAGGTCGCGCGGAGCCACTCGCGGTTCAGCTCCGTGATCACGTGGCGGGAGATGCTCTTGGGGCACACGGCCTCGCACTCGTAGTGGTTCGAGCAGTTGCCGAAGCGCTCCTCGTCCATGCGCGCGACCATCCCGAGCACGCGCCGCTCGCGCTCCGGCTGCCCCTGCGGGAGATGCAGGAACTGCGAGACCTTCGCGCCGACGTACAGCATGGCCGAAGCGTTCGGGCAGGCGGCCACGCACGCGCCGCAGCCGATGCACGTGGCCGCGTCGAAGGCCCGATCCGCCTCCTCCTTCGGGATCAGCACCGTGTTCGCGTCGGGCGCACCGCCGGTGTTCACCGAGATGAAGCCCCCGGCCTGCTGGATGCGGTCGAACGCGGAGCGGTCCACGACGAGATCGCGGATCACGGGGAAAGCGCGCGCACGCCACGGCTCGACGACGATCGTCGCTCCGTCGCGGAAGTGGCGCAGGTGGAGCTGGCAGGCCGTCGTGCCGCGGCGCGGGCCGTGCGGAACGCCGTCGATCACCATGGAGCACATCCCGCAGATCCCCTCCCGGCAGTCGTGATCGAACGCGACCGGCTCCTCGCCGCCGGCCAGCAGGATCTCGTTCAGGGAGTCGAGCATCTCCAGGAAGGACTCGTCCGGGCTGACGTCGTCGACCTCGTAATCCACGAAGCGTCCGGCGCTCCTCGCGTCCTTCTGTCTCCAGATCCTGAGAGTGACCTTCATCGCACGACCCCGCTCATCGGTAGCTCCGCGTGGCGAGGTGCACTTCCTGGAAGATGAGCGGCTCGCGGTGCAGGAGCGGAGGCTGGTCGGTGCCCACGTGCTCCCACACGCTGACGTGGGCGAACCGCTCGTCGTCGCGCTTGGCCTCGCCGTCCTCGGTCTGATGCTCCTCGCGGAAGTGCGCGCCGCACGACTCGTCGCGCGCCAGTGCGTCGCGGCACATCAGCTCGGCGAACTCCAGGAAGTCCGCCACGCGGCCGGCCTTCTCCAGGACCACGTTCAGCTCGTCGTTCGTGCCGGAGACGCATACGTTCTGCCAGAATTGATCCCGCAGCGCGGGGATGCGCTCGAGGGCTTCTCCGAGTCCCGCCGCGTTCCGGGACATCCCGCAGCGGTTCCACACCAGGCCGCCCAGCTCCTTGTGGAAGGAGTCGGGGGAGCGCTTGCCCCGCGCCGAGAGCAGCCGGTCGACGCGGCCGCGCGCCTCCTCCTCCACCAGACGGACCTCGGGGTGGTCGCCGGTCAGGCGCGCGCCGGGACCGCTCATCGCCAGGAAACTGCCGATCGTGTAGGGGAGGATGAAGTAGCCGTCGGCGAGCCCCTGCATCAGCGCGTTCGCGCCGAGGCGGTTCGCCCCGTGATCGGAGAAGTTCGCCTCACCGATGGCGAAGAGTCCCGGGATCGTGGTCATGAGATCGTAGTCCACCCACAGTCCGCCCATCGTGTAGTGGGACGCGGGGTAGATGCGCATGGGCTGCTCGTAGGGATTCTCGCCGGTGATCTTCTCGTACATCTCGAAGAGATTGCCGTAGCGGCTGCGGATCTCGTCGGCGCCGAGCCGCTTGATCGCGTCGCGGAAGTCGAGGTACACCCCGAGGCCCCCTGGTCCCACGCCGCGGCCCTCGTCGCAGGCCTCCTTCACCGCACGGGAGGAGACGTCGCGCGGTGCGAGGTTCCCGAAGCTCGGGTACTTGCGCTCCAGGATGTAGTCGCGGTCATCCTCGGGGATGGCGTCGGGCGCGCGCGGATCGCTCTCGCGCTTGGGGACCCAGATCCTCCCGTCGTTGCGCAGCGACTCGGACATGAGCGTGAGCTTGGACTGGTGCTCGCCGGAGACGGGGATGCACGTCGGGTGGATCTGCGTGAAGCAGGGATTGGCGAAGGCTGCGCCGCGCCGGAACGCGCGATAGGTCGCGGTCACGTTGCATCCCTTCGCGTTGGTCGAGAGGTGGAACACGTTGCCGTAGCCGCCCGTGGCCAGCACCACCGCGTCGGCCAGGCGCGTGGAGAACGCCCCGGTGACGAGATCCCGCGCCACGATGCCACGCGCCCGCCCGCCGGCGACCACGAGGTCGAGCATCTCCGTCCGGGGAAGCATGCGCACGTTCCCCGTGGCGATCTGGCGGCTCAGCGCCGAGTAGGCGCCGAGCAGGAGCTGCTGGCCGGTCTGTCCGCGCGCGTAGAACGTGCGCGAGACCTGTGTGCCGCCGAAGGAGCGGTTGGCCAGGTGTCCGCCGTACTCCCGGGCGAAGGGGACGCCCTGGGCCACGCACTGGTCGATGATGTGGGAGCTCACCTCGGCGAGCCGGTGCACGTTCGCTTCGCGGCTGCGGAAGTCGCCGCCCTTGATCGTGTCGTAGAACAGGCGATACACGCTGTCGCCGTCGTTCTGGTAGTTCTTCGCGGCGTTGATCCCGCCCTGCGCGGCGATGCTGTGCGCGCGACGCGGGCTGTCCTGGAAGCAGATGCACAGCACGCGGTAGCCGAGCTCTCCCAGCGTGGCGGCTGCCGCCGCCCCGGCGAGCCCCGAGCCCACCACCACGACCTCGAACTTGCGCCGGTTCGCGGGATTGACCAGCTTCACCTCGAAGCGGCGCCTCTCCCACTTGGCATCCAGCGGTCCGCCGGGGACACCGGCCTCGAGCCTCACGTCACGAACCTCCCGAGCGCACGACCCCGAGCAGAACGGCGATGGGGATGACCGCGTTCCCCGCGGCCACCGCGACCGCCAGTCCCTGCGCGGTCCGGCGCACCAGAGGCTCCCACCGCGGGCTCGCGGCGCCGAGGGTCTGCACGCAGCTGGCGACGCCGTGGCTCAGGTGGAACCCGAGGAGGACGTTGGCCACCACATAGGAGGCGGCCACCGGCAAGGAGGAGAAGCCGAGCACCACCATGCGATGCACGTCGTGGCGCCCCTGCAGATCGTGCAGCGCGAAATGCTGCGGGTGGGTCACGCCGAAGGTGAAGTGCAGCAGGTGGTAGAC
>JBQTGV010000065.1:0-25233 GCA_052390515.1 Candidatus Eiseniibacteriota bacterium
TCCCGGCGAGCGGCCCGGAGCCGAGCGCGCGGCGGATGAACCGCCAGAGCGCGCGGCACTCCGCCTCGCTCCTGCTTCGTCCCTCCTCTACGGACCGCCGCACGGCCGCGTCCACGGCGCCGAGCACGAGCGCGGCGTCGCCCTCGCCGGTGCTGTGGGGCGCGGCGGCGGAGAGACGCCGGCGAAGGGCGGTCCGGATGCTCTCGCTGCGCGCGCGGAAGCCCCCGGGCGCGGCCCGGCCGCTCTCTGCCCGCCGCAGCACGCGGTACCCGTCCGCTGCGTCCACCTGGGCGCGGAACAAGAACTCGATGGCGCGGCGGAGCCTGCTCCACTCGTCGCCCTCGCGCAGGGCTTCGCGGGCGATGCCGTCGAGGATGGACTGTTGGTGCGAGCGCAGCAGCTGGTCGAGCAGCGCCGCCTTCGAGGGGAAGTAGAGATAGACGGTCCCCTTGGCGACGCGTGCGCGCCGGGCCACCTGCTCCATGGTCACGACCTCCGGAGGACGCGCGCCGAACAGGGCCGCGGCGGCGGCCACGATGCGCTCCTCCGGACGTCGCGCGCGGCTCACGTCGGCGCTCCCTTGGCACGCAGCGCCGCGGCACAGTCCAGCGCCAGGCGAATCAGGTCGGCGCCCTCGCGGGTGTCGGTGAGCGGCTCCAGGTCGGGAGCGATGGTCAAACAGCTCGAGAGCCGCCACTTCGAGCCGACGCGTACCGCCAGCACGCCCAGCGGGATCGAGCAGCCACCGCCGAGCCCCTGGAGCACGGCGCGCTCGGCCTCCGCCGCGCGCCGGGTCTCCTCGTGGTCGAGCCGCGCGGCCAGGTCAGCGGCGGCCGAGTCCCGCCGCGCGACCACGGCCAGGGCTCCTTGAGCTGGCGCAGGCAACAGGCCTTCCAGCACGTCGGCGATCTCCCGCTCGAGCCCCAGGCGAAGGAGCCCGGCCCTCGCCATCACCGTGGCGTCCACCCGCCCCTCCGCGACGCGCTGCAGCCGGGTGGGCACGTTGCCGCGGAGCGTCCCGATGCGCAGGTCCGGCCGTACGCGGCGCAGGAAGGCGGCGCGGCGCGGGCTCGATGTCCCGACCGTCGCGCCGGGAGGGAGCTCAGCCAGCCGCACCCGGCCGCGGGAGATGAGCACGTCCTCGACCGGACCTCTCCTCGGAACCGCTGCGATCACCAGATCTTCCGGCGTTTCGATCGGAAGGTCCTTGAAGCTGTGGACGGCGAGGTCGGCGTCGCCTTCACGCAGCGCGCGATCCACCTCGGCCGTGAACAGCCCCTTCACGCCGATGTCGGCCAGCGGGCCGCTCTCCCTGTCTCCGCGGGTCGTGTGGGTCTCGATGACCGCCTCCAGATCCCGGTCGAGGGAGGTCAGGGCCTCGCCGACATGCTCCGCCTGCCATCGGGCGAGCGCGCTGCCCCGGGACGCGATCCGGATCCTCACGACGCGTCTCCCTCGTCGCGGCGGCGCCGGCTGGGGTGGCCGTTCCCGTCCGGTGGAACGTCCAGGCCGAAGAAGCGGCGGGCCCACTCCAGTCCGGAGAGCCCTTCGCGCGTGGTGGGGTCGCAGCCGCGCAGCGCGACGGTGGGCGGGTGCAGGAGCTTGTTCACGAGGCCCGCGGAGAAGCGCTCCAGCAACTCGCGCTCCTTCGGTTCGAGGCCCCGGCCGAACCGCGCCAGCGACTCGCGGCGAACGCGCTCGGCCTCCTCGCGGATGGCCACCAGCACCGGTGCCGCGGCGAGGGACTGGAGCCACTCGTGGAACCGATCGGCCTCCTCGCGGACGATCCCCTCCACCGCGGGGATCTCTCGGCGCCGTCGCCCGACGTTCAGGTCGACGAGCTCCTGGAGGTCCTCGACGGAGTAGAGGAAGACGCCCTGGAGGCTACCCGATCTCGCCTCGACGTTGCGCGGCACGCCCAGGTCGAGCACGAGCAGCGAGCCGCGGCGGCGGGAGCCGAGCGCGCGCTCCAGGTCGTCGTGCGCGAGCCATGCCTCCGCGGCTGCGACCGCGCTCACCAGGATGTCCGTGCGGGGGAGTGACTGCAGCACGGCCTCGAACGGGACCGCCCTGCCGCCGAGCTCGTCGGCCAGTGCCCGCGCGTTCGCCTCCGTGCGACTGGCGAAGGTCAACGACCCGATGCCGGCCTCGTCCAGGAGCTCGGCCACGCGCCGGCCGGAGTCACCCGAGCCGACCACGACGGCGGCGCGGTGCGAGAGATCCCCGAAGACGCGCTCGGCCAGCTGCACCGCAGACCGCTCCAGCGAGGCCGCGCCCGTGCCGATGGCGGTCTCGGTGCGGCAGCGTTTCCCGGCGTGGATCGCCGCCGGAAAGAGCCGGCCGAGCACCGGGCCCACCCGTCCCTCGCGGTGCGCGGCGTCGTACGCGGTCTTCACCTGACCGAGGATCGCGTTCTCGCCGAGCACGGAGGAGTCGATGCCGGCGGCGACGCGGAAGAGATGCTCGATGCCCTCGCGATGGCGGCGCACGTAAGCGAGGTCGTCACGGCCCAGGTCGACGCCCTTGCGCTCGGCCACGAGGCGAAGCTGGCCGTCGACCGCCGCCTGCGGGCGATCGGTGACCGCGTAGAACTCAGTGCGGTTGCACGTGGAGAGCAGCGCGACCTCGGAGACGGCGTCGTCGGCGGCCAGTGCGGCGAGCGCATCGGAGATCTCCTCCGGGAGGAAGGCCACGCGCTCGCGCACTTCGAGCGGCGCGGTGCGGTGGCTGATCCCGTGGACGACGATCTCCATCACAGGAGCCCCTGCGTTCCGTGCGCGGAGCCGAGCAGCGCGGGCACGAGCCAGGAGGACAGCACCATGAGCAGGAACGCGGCGAGGGTGATGCCGATGCTGCGGATCCCGCGCCAGCCGGTGAATCGGTGCAGGGCGAGGGCGAGCGCGTAGACCGCCCACACCAGCACGGTGCTCACGACCTTGGGATCACGGAGGACCGGGTGGTCGAGCTCCCGGACCCAGCCGAACGCGCCGACCGCGATGGCCGCGCTCAGGAACAGGAAGCCGAGCAGCGCAGTGCGGATGGCCATGCTGGAGAGAACCTCGAGCGGCGGCACGCGCTCGTAGATGAACCCGAAGCGACGGCGCTTGAGATCCCCGTAGAGGAGCAGGAACAGCGTGGAGTAGACCGCGCCGACGGCGAAGGCGGTGTAGCCGAGCAGCGCGGAAAGGACGTGGACTCCGAACCACGGCTTGGCGAGCAGCGAGTTGACCTCGGAGCCGGCCGAACCGGCGGATATGCCGACTACGTGGAACCCGGTGGCCACGGCGAGCAGCAGGAACCCGGTGGAGCGCTCGGCGTGCAGGAACTCCAGCAGGGTGTGCACCGCCAGGATGCAGAAGGCGATCAGCGTGAACGCCTCCCCCGGGCCGGCCAGAGGCGGGCGCCCCATGAGCTGCAGGAAGACCGACAGGCGTATCGCCGCCACGAAGAGGGTTCCGGCCAGGGCGAAGCGGGCCCATTCCAGGCGCTGCTCCGGCCCACGCAGGAACTCCATCACGTAGGCCAGCGTCGTGGCGGCCAGGGCCGCGGCGAGGGCCAGATCCAGGATCAGCAGCAAGGTCAAGCGCGAGCCCTCCGGCTGGACCGACCGGTCAGTCAACATTCCGGCGAGGGAGGTGGACGGTCAAGGGGTCCGGCTCAAGAAGGGCGGCCCGGGGGTCGATTCGACGAGGAGAAGCGCCCCGGAGCCCTCCGGGAGGGGCCATGAAAACCTGTACGCTTTGCCAGGCAGAGGTCACCCCTCGCATGGTCCGCGAAGGTGCGGCCATCGAGCGCGGATCCGAACTGTTCCACCGCGAATGCCACCGCGGGATCCGCGGCTCGGCGACGGCCCCGCTCCCCAAGAGCCGCCCGCTAGCCGCATCGCCCCGGGAGACGACGTCCTTTCCGGACATTCCCGTGTCGGCGGAGCTCGCCGGGTTCTGGCGCCGGTTCGGGGCACACCTCATCGACGGCCTCATCCTGAACGTGGTGGTCTTCTTCGCCGGTCTCTGCATCGGCTTCGGCGCGGGGGTGACCGGTGTCTTCGAGCCCAGCGCCGCGACGGTCCTCGGTGGACTCATCGGTGCCGTGGTCCCGCTCGTTTACTTCGTGTGGTTCTGGGTCCGGAAGGGTGCCACGCCGGGCAAGCTCGCGATGGGCATCCGCATCGTCGGTCCCGACAACCGGCCCCCGACCGGGATGGCGGCCTTCGTACGCTTCATCGGCTACATCCCCTCGGGCCTCTTCCTCGGCCTCGGCTATCTGTGGATGCTCTTCGACGGCGAGAAGCGTTGCTGGCACGACATGATGGCCGGCACCCGCGTCGTGCGCGTGAGCTGAGAGCCCGCCGCGGCCGGTGGGGGGTGGGGACCCCGCTACGCGCGGCTCTGCCGGGGTTCCCACCCGTCTCCCGATCGGCTATCTTCGCCGGGCGCCAAAGCGAAGTGCCGAAGTGGTGAAACTGGTAGACGCGCACGGTTCAGGGCCGTGTGGGGGCAACCCCGTGTGGGTTCGAATCCCACCTTCGGCACCACCTCCCTCCAAAGTCCAGGGGACCTCCGGGCGCAAAGGACCCTGAGCCGGCCTTCGCCCGAGGGAATCCCATGGGAGCCGCGCGCGCCGTCCCCGTGCTGCTCGGGCTCTTCGCGGTTCTCACCCCGGTCACGATCGCGGGGGCGCACGCCAGCTTGGCAGCGGCCGTCGCCGCGGGCCTGGCGTCGGCCGATTCCCGCCGGCGGATGGCCGAGCTACGCCGCCACCCGCTGGCGCTGCCGATTGCGCTGTGGTGCCTGGCCAGCATCGTGTCGGTGGTCTTCGCCGTGGACCCGGAGCGCTCCCTCCCCAAGCTGAAGAAGCTGGCGCTGCTGCCGCTGATCCCGCTCGGGGCGCTGCCCGAGGTGCGCCGCGCCATTCGCCCCATCATCCCCGCGCTCATCGCCTCGGCGGCGGTGGTGTCGTTGTGGGGACTGGTCGTCTTCGCCCGCGCCGGCGGGGGCCTCGATGAGCGGCTCAGCGGGATCTCCGGCTTCTACATGACCGTGGCCGGCATCCTGATGCTGGTCGGTCTGGTGTGCCTGGCGGAGATCCTGGCGGCGCTCAAGGACCCGCATCCGCGTCGCGTGGTCTTCCTGGTCGTGTCGGCCGCGCTGATCCTCGGCGCTCTCGCGGCGACGTACACTCGGGGCAGCTGGCTCGGCTTCCTGGCCGGGGCGGTCTGGGTGCTGCGCCGCCGGCCGATCGTGCTCGTCTCTCTCGCCGTGGTCGCCGCGCTGCTGCTCCTGCTCGGCCCGCCGGCGGTGCGGGAGCGCGTCGTCGCCAACCTCCGTCCGGATCATCCGCGCAACCAGGAGCGCGTGCTGATCTGGCAGCGCGGAATCGAGCTGGTGAAGGAGCGCCCCTGGACCGGCCTCGGTCTCGTCATTCCGGAGGACCGCATGGGCGGCGAGATCCAGACGCCCCAGGGGACGCTGCGCGTGCACAGCCACATGCACAACGCCTACCTGCAGATCGCCGTGTCGATGGGCATTCCCGCCCTCCTGATCTTCGGCTGGTTCGTCGTCGCGATGTTTCGCATGGCCCGGCGGGCGGAGCGCGTCGTGATCTGGAGCCTCTGGGAGGAAGGGCTGGTCGCCGCCGTACCGGCCTGCGTGATCGCCCTCGCGGTCAACGGCCTGGTCGAGTGGAACTTCGGGGACTCCGAGATCCTCGGACTCTTCTATTGTCTCGCCGGGCTGGCGCTCGGCGTCGAGACGGGGGCCGGGGAGACGTGAGCGAAGGCCTCATCACCTCGAACCGGAAGGCCCGTCACGAGTTTCACCTGCTCGAGACGTTCGAGGCCGGCCTCGTGCTGACCGGCACCGAGGTGAAGTCGCTCCGGCAGGGGCAGGCGAGCCTCGCCGAGTCCTACGCGATGGTGGAGAACGACGAGGTGTTCCTGGTGGGCGCGCACATTCCGGAGTACGCACAGGGGAACCGGGCGAACCACGCGCCGACGCGGCCACGCAAGCTCCTCCTGCATCGCAAGGAGATCGAGCGGCTGCGCGGGAAGGTGATGGAGAAGGGGCTGACGCTCGTGCCGCTCAAGCTGTACTGGAAGAACGGTCGGGCGAAGGTCGAGATCGCGCTGGCGCGCGGCAAGCGCGAGTACGACCGGCGCGACGACGTGGCCAAGCGGGAAGCGCAGCGGGAGATGGACCGCGCCATGTCGCGGCGCGCGCGGGGTGACACGTGAGGCGGCTCGTCCTGATCGTGGCCGCTCTGCTCGTCGGCCCGGCGGCGGCCGCGCCCCCGGAGATCAACAAGGTGGCGGCCACGGTGCGCAGCCCCGACTACCCGGAGCCGCGGCGCATCGACGCCTACCGCGTCGACGGCGTCGACTACCTCGTGCTCAACGACATCGCCTATCTCTTCCGCGCGACGAAGTACTGGCGGGACGAGCTCGAGAAGATGGTCCTCAAGATCGGGGACCGGCGAGTCCGCGTCACCGTGGGGAGCCCGTTCGTGTTCGTGGACGACGACGGGTTCCAGATGCTGGCGCCGGCACGCTGGCAGGAGGGCCGCATCATCGTGCCGGCCGACTTCGCCTCCGAGATCCTGGATCAGGTCGTCACCGAGTCTGTCCTCTGGGAGCGGGAGCGCCGCGTCCTGCGGATCGACACCGGTGAGCCGAACATCCTCGCCGTGGACTGGGACGTGCGCGAGAACGGGACGATCGTGGAGATCGCGCTCTCGACGCAGCTCGGCGCGACCCTGGACACCACCGCGACGGCGAGGAGCGGTCGCGTCGAGGTGCGCGTTCCCGCGGGGGTCCTGTCCGACACGCTCGTCGGTTCGCTCCCGGCCATGGGATCGGTCGAGAGCCTGATCGTCACCCAGGAGCCGGGCTGGGCCTCCTTCGTGTTCCAGCTCGGCGCTCTCGGTGCCCGGGCCGAGGTCGTGTCACGCTCCTCGCCGCCGCGACTCGTCGTGGCGCTCGGCACCTCTTCAGAGGACGACATTCCCGCGCCGGACTTCGAGCGGACCGATCGGGTCACCTCCGGGCCTCGGGAGGTGCGGGTCGTCGTGATCGATCCCGGGCACGGCGGATCCGACACGGGCGTCGTCTCTTCCCACGGGACGGCGGAGAAGGACGTCGCGCTGTCGATCGCGCTGCGCGCGAAGCAGCGCCTCGAGCAGGAAGGCGGGCTCGAGGTGCACCTCACCCGCACGGAAGACCGCTTCCTGCCGGTGGACGCACGGGCTGCCGCTGCGAACCGGCTCCGCCCGGACGTCCTCGTCTCCATTCACTGCAACGGCTGGTTCGACTCCGAGCTGTCCGGCTTCTCGGTCGGCGTTCCCGCGCCGGCCGAGCCGGGCATTGACGCGCCCGTCCCGCGCTGGGGCACGCGCAGCGTGCGTGCGTCACGCGACACGGAGGCGCTGGCCGAGGCGTTGCTCGAGCAGTTGGACGAAGAGCTCTCGCTGCCGAGCCGGGGCATCCGCAGCGGGTCGTACGCGCTCGTCGGCGCGTCGATGGGACCCGCGGTGCACGTGGAGTGCGGATTCCTGACCAACGAGGACGACGAGGAGCTGCTTCTCGAGCCGGCGTTCCAGGAGAAGGTGGCGCTCGCGATCGCGCGGGGGATCGGCGAGTATCGGCGCCTCCTGGCGAGCGGGGAGGAGACTCCGTGAGCCTGCGGTGGATCGCGGGGGCGGCCGCGGGGGCGGCGCTGGTCTTCGCCCTGATCGTCGCACTGATCTTCGCCGTGCGGCGTGAGGACGCTCCGACGGTGGCGCCGACCGCGGGGAGCGTGCGCGGAACGCGTACCGTGGAGCTCTACCTGCCGGGACCGGACGGGGGCATGGTGCGCGAGACCCGTGAGATCGAGGGCGGAGACTACCTGGAAGAGGACGTTCGGCGCGTCCTCGCCGAGCTGATCGCGGGCGGAGAGAACGGAGTGCGCCCGCTTCCCGCGTCCACGCGGCTGCTCAACGTCTTCCATGACGACGCCGGAGAGATCACCTTGAACTTCTCCGAGCACCTGCGCACGGATCACCCCGGCGGCTCGGAGTCCGAGCTGGCCACCGTCCGGTGCCTCGTCTCCACGATCGCCGCGAACTTCGCCGGAGTGGACCACGTGCGCATCCTGATCGAGGGCGAGATCGTTCCGACGCTCGCGGGGCACGCGGACATCTCGGTGCCGCTCGATGTCCGGGACCATCGCTGAGGAGGGAAGCATGGCACGAGGCGACGGGCGCGCGGCCGACGCGCTGCGCGCGGTCACGCTGGAGACGGGGTTCACCAAGCACGCCGAGGGGTCGTGTCTGGTGCGCATGGGAGACACGTGGGTGCTGTGCACCGCCTCGGTGGAGGACGGTGTACCGCCGTTCCTGCGCGGCAAGGGGCAGGGGTGGGTTACCGCAGAATACGGCATGCTGCCGAGGGCGACCACGACGCGGGGGCGGCGGAACCCGCAGGCGGCGCGGTCCCTCGAGATCCAGCGTCTCATCGGCCGCTCGCTGCGCGCCGTCACCGATCTCGGGTCCCTGGGCGACCGCACCATCACGCTGGACTGCGACGTGCTGCAGGCTGACGGGGGCACACGGACCGCGTCTGTCACCGGTGCGTGCGTGGCGCTGTTCGCCGCCTGCGAGCGGCTGCGCAAGAGCGACCTGCTGAAGAAGTGGCCGCTGCGCGAGCTGGTCGCGGCGGTCTCGGTGGGGATCATCGACGGCGAGCCACGTCTCGATCTCCCGTACGACGAGGACTCTCGCGCCGCCGTGGACATGAACGTGGTGATGACCGCGTCGGGAAAGTTCGTCGAGGTGCAGGGTACGGCGGAGTCGGCACCGTTCGACGACGGGGAGCTGGCGGCCATGCTGGCTCTGGCGCGTGCGGGAGTCGGCTGGCTGATCGCCGCGCAGCGGGAGGCGCTCCAGCTCGAGGCGAAGAGTGCCTGAGCGGATCCGCGTCGTCCTCGCGACGCGCAACGCGCACAAGGTGCGGGAGATCTCCGAGGCGTTGGGACTGGCGGAGATCGAGCTGGTCGGGCTGGACTCGTTCGCCGCGCTTCCCGAGGTGGTAGAGGACGGCGTCACGTTCGAGGCGAACGCGGTAAAGAAGGCGGTGACGGCGGCTGCCGGCACGGGGATGCGCGCTCTGGCCGACGACTCCGGGCTGGTGGTGGACGCGCTCGACGGGGAGCCCGGCGTGCGGTCGGCGCGCTTCGCGGGGCCGCGGGCGGATGACGCGGCGAACCGCGCGCTGCTGCTCCGGCGCCTGCGCGGCGTGGAGGCGGCGCGGCGATCCGCGCGCTTCGTCTGCGTGTTGGCGCTGGCGACCGCGGACGGCGGCGTCGAGGTTGTGGAGGGCCGCTGCGAGGGCATCCTCTTGGACGCCGAGCGCGGCACGCGCGGCTTCGGCTACGATCCGCTGTTCGTGGCGCGGGGGGAGACGCGGACCTTCGCCGAGATGGAGGGCGAAGAGAAAGCGAGGATCTCGCACCGCGGGAGGGCGCTGGCGGCGATGCGGCCCTTGCTCCGGGCGCTCGCGGCGGCGGCGGCTCTCGGGCGCCGGCCTTGACACCCCCCGGCGGCCGAACCTACGCTTCGCGGGTTCCAGGAGCGGACAGAGAATCGGGCCTCGGCGGGGCGTAGCGCAGTCCGGTAGCGCACCTGCTTTGGGAGCAGGGGGTCGGAGGTTCGAATCCTCTCGCCCCGACCAGCCCCGAGCGGTCCGGCAGGTGCGCCCGTAGCTCAGGTGGATAGAGCAACGGCCTTCTAAGCCGTGGGCCGCAGGTTCGAGTCCTGCCGGGCGCGCCAGCGCTCCGGAACATGGTGGGCGTAGCTCAGTTGGCAGAGCGTCTGACTGTGGCTCAGAAGGTCGCGGGTTCGAGCCCCGTCGTCCACCCCATGTTTCGCGGACTCGCAGAACTGCCTTCTATTTGCCGGGATCGCCGAACTCGCCGCTTGCCCCCGTCCTAGTTCGGTGATAATGCCGAACTCATGGGAGTTCGGCGAAGCAACCGAACCGACCGATTCGTGGCCATTCTGGGCGATCTCGTCGCCTCCAGGGAGGTCGAGAATCGCGCGCGCCTCCAGGCCAAGCTGAAGACGACCCTGCGCCAGCTCGCCGCTCGCGAGCCTCTCCGCTCGGTGCGGGTTGCCGGTCCCGAGATCGCCGCCGGAGACGAAGTCCAGTTGCTGCTCCGCGTGCGGGAGGAGAGCCTGCCTGGACACGCTGTCCTCGGATTCCTTCGCGATCTCACCGAGGCCCTGCGGCCGACGCAGATTGCGTTCGGCGTTGGACTCGGCGGGCTTTCGACCAAGGTCTCGAGCGCGGTACGCGAGATGGACGGCCCATGCTTCCACCGCGCGCGCCGCGCCTTGCAGGTCGCCAAGCGAGGCGGCCGCTGGGCGGTCGTCGAGGGCTTCGCTCCCTTCAAGGACTTCCCTCCGTTCGACGACTCGGTGAACTCGATGCTGCGCCTGACCGGGGACATCCGGCGCGGCTGGACCGATCGCCAGCGTGAGATCATCCAGGTTCGCGGGAACCTGAGTCTCCAAAAGGACGTCGCGAGGAAGCTGGGAGTCTCGAAGTCGGTCGTGAGTGAAGTGCTGCAGGCGGCTCGCCTTGATGCGGTTCTCGAGGCCGAGGAAGCTGCCGTCGCCCTGCTGAACCAAGCGGCGCGGCCGACGAGTTTCTTCTATCCGCAGCCGTGGACCGGGGACGATCGGTGAGCGAGGAATCCGCGGCGCTGGCTGCGTTGCTCGTCGCGGGGCACATGCTCGGCGACTTCGTTTTCCAGACCCGCTCGATGATCGACCGGAAGCGGCAGCCCGCCTGGCTCCTGCTCCATGGCCTCGTGTTGGGGCTCTGTCATCTAGCCTGCTTGGTCCCGTTCTTCGGCCGCCCGGCAATTGCAGCAGCATCGGCGATCGTTGTCGTGCACATGCTCGTCGACGGGCTCAAGGCGCGCCTGGTCCAACGCCTGCCGAAGCGCTCCCTGGAGTGGTTTGTCGTAGATCAGACCCTGCATCTGGCAACGCTGGCGACCGCATGGCTCGTCCTCCTGCCGCGGGCCGTACTGATCGATCCGTTCGGGGCGGCGGCTCCCCACCTGCTGACGCTCGGCGTCGTCACGGCCGCCTACGCGTTCAACGGGAACGGAATGTCGTGCGTCGTGGATTCGATGCTGCGCAGATTGGGGATGGCATCGGACGAGGGTCCACCGGCAGGGCGAACGATCGGAATCCTGGAGCGCATGTTCGCCCTGACTCTCGTTCTGCTCGACCACTGGGACGCGCTCGGGTTCCTGGTCGCCGCGAAGTCGCTTGCGCGCTTCAAGGACTTGGACGACCGCCGGCGGGCGGAGTACTACCTCGTGGGCACCCTGATCAGCCTGCTCGGTGCCACGCTCTGCGCGCTCCTCGTCGGCGCCGTCCTGCAGCGCTGAGGACGCCGGTCATAGCCCGCCCGATTACTGTAGCCCGATCGACCCCATCACGGCGATGACGTCGTTGCGAGCGTCCCCGTTGGCGCTTTCGCCCGCGGCGTTGCTCAACCCCTTGGAGTAGCGCAGCTCGACGCCGTAGCTGCGTCCCCCCAGCGGGAAGTCCACGCCGCCGCCGACCACGAGGCCGACGTCGACAGGATTCACCTGGTCCTTCACGTCGACGTCGATGGTGTTGCCCTCGCCCTCGAGCTTCGAGCTGGCGGAGAGGTTCACCGAGAGCTCCGGTCCGAGGAAGAGCGAAGGCCGGAACGGCGCGCCGTGCAGGAAGCCGATCTTCGCCACCACGGGAACGTCGATGTAGGTCATGTGCGTCGACGCGGTGTAGCCGTCGGCACTCTCCGCGTCCCCCTTCACCGAGTAGAGCGCCTCCGCCTGCAGCGTCAGGCGCCGGGTGAGGGGGAGCCCCCACCAGGCGCCCGCGGCGAAGCTCTTCAGCGAACCGTCGTCCTCCAGATCCTGCGGATCGACACTCATGTTGGAGATGTTCATCCCGCCTCTCAGGCCGAAGTGGTAGGCGCGGGACGAGCGGGATCCGCTCGGATCGAAGTGCGACTCTTCGCCGGAGGACAGAGCCTCGAGCGAGGGACCCGCCGTGGATGGCTTGTCGCGGACGATCTGGTAGACGTTCGCCTTGGGAATGGAGACCGTGCGGCCGTCCGCCGTCGTGACTTCGACGACGTTATCGTCCTCTTGCACGATCGTTCCGGAGACGGACTCGATGCCGTGCTCTCCGCGCGGCTGGTAGTAGACGGTGTCGGCGTGTGCGGCGACGGCGCAGGCCAGCACGCAGCCGGCCACCGAGAGGAGGCAGCGCTTCACGGGTTCACCCCCTTGTGAGCCGAGCCGGAGCGCGGAACCTGGGCCGACCGGCTCCAGGCGGGTGCCGGCGGCGGTCCCGTCGTCCGAGTGAACGTGTCGATCAGGATACCGCTCCCGAAACCGCCCTGGTCGCCGGCGCCGGTGAACGTCCCGTGGTGGATGGCGATCGTCCCGCCGTTGTTGATCAGCACCGTGTACTTGGTCTGTGAGGCGTTGCAGTTGCTCCAGTAGTCGAGGCGAACGGTGTAGGTGCCCTGCGGCGCCAGCCCGACGCCCCAGGTGATGTTCTCGTTGCTCACGCCGTCGCCCGCGCAGGCCGCGTTGGAGTCGAGGTCCAGTTGCCCGCCCGTCGGGGACTGGCGATCGGCCCAGTAGATCTCGTTGCCCGCGGGGTCGACGACGTGGAGGTCGACGTCGGCCTCCGAGTCCCAGCTCACCGTCACCTGCACGTCACCCGTGCCCACGACGAGGGCGTTGAAGGGCGTCTCGGCGACCGTGCCGACCTGGCCCTCGGCGTCCCCCACCGCGAAGTACAGCTCGAAGTCCTCGCTCGGCAACGCCTGCGGGAACGTGAGCAGCACGTCGGCGGAGGTGCCCGACACCGGCATCGGGATCTCGAAGAAGCCGCTCACCGGAATGAAGAGCGCGGAAATCGGACTGCTGCCCGCCACGTAGACGGTCTCGAACGGTGCATCGGAGGTGAGGCTCAACGTCGCCGTCCCGCCGTTCACGATCGTCAGGTGCCCGTCGACGGAGATCGAGGGTCCGCCGGACGTCGGCCGGGGGATCCCGCTGGTCCGCAGCGTTCCTTCCGTTCCACCGACGGAGACGGAGGCGACGTAGTCCGCGACGGACTCCCCTTCGGCCGACGGCGAGGACGGCTCGTCGTTGCATCCGCCGACGCACAGCGCGAGGGAGGCGGCCAACGGGAGCCGCAGGAGTTTAGGCAGGGACATGGCGTCACCATCGACGGGGCCCAGGCGACAGCTTTCGCTTTCGACCTTGCTGTCGGCCTCCCGGGCGCTCCACTTAAGGGAGGGTCGTCAGGGAGGTCGTCGAGCCGGGCCTGCCATGGCAGCCCAGACTTTGACGCGCGCCCGCGTCGGAATGATGCAGAATCGATGGGATGTACCTGTGGGCGTTTCTCTCCGGCATCGCCGCCCTGTGCTACGAGGTGGTCTGGGCGAAGTCCTTCTCGCTGACTCTGGGCGGGACCCGCCTGGCGGCCGGTGCCGTGCTCACGGGCTTCCTGGGCGGGATGGCGGTCGGCGCGCGCGTGTACCCGGTTCTGCTCGCACGGGTCCGGCGACCGCTGCGCCTCTACGCCCTCCTGGAAGTCGGGATCGCCTTGACGGCGCTCCTGCTGACGCTGGCTCTCCCGCACCTGCCGCGGCTCTTCGTCCCGCTCTCCGAGGACCTGGGACCCGGCGCCGTCGCCGTGCTGCGCTTCGTGGTGGCGACCGCACTGCTGCTGGTGCCGTGCGCCCTCATGGGCGCCACCTTCCCGGCCCTCGGCGTGGCGGTGATCCGTTCCCGCGAAGGGCTGGGACGACGGCTCGGAGCGCTCTACGGATTCAACACCGTCGGCGCCGCGGTGGGGGCACTGCTCGCCGGCTTGGTCCTGGTGGAGACCTTCGGACTGCGTGGCACGGTGATTCTCGGAAACGTGCTGAATCTCGCGGTGGCGTCGCTGGCGCTCACGGCCGCGCGAGGCGAGCAGCCGGCTCCTCGGGCAGGCGAGGTGGACGAGCCCGTCGCGCCGTCCACGCGGGTCCCGCGTGCCGTGACCGGAACCGTGCTCCTCCTCTCCGGCTTCGCCACGCTGGCCTACGAGATCGTGTGGTTCCGTGCGCTGACCTATCTCTTCGGGAACAGCACGCATGCCTTCTCCATGATGTTGTTCGTGTTCCTCGCCGGGCTGGGGGGCGGCTCGCTCCTGCTCGGTCCGGTTTCGCGGATACGTTCCCCGGAGCGCGTGCTCGCCGTCTGTCAGCTGCTCATCGCTCTGCTCTCCACCGCGGCGATCGCGGCGATCGCCGCCATTCTGTCCGCCCCCGAGACGGAGCGCCAGGTGAGCGTCTTCTTCGACGCCGCGCACGGGATGCGCTGGTGGCATCGCCTGCTGATCGGCACGGGGGTCACGGTGGGGACGCTGCTTCCCGCGACGTTGATGATGGGGCTGTCCTTCCCGCTGGCCACGAGCCTCTTCGTCGGGAGCACGGGCCGGCTCGGGGCCGGGCTCGGCGGGGCCGCGCTGTTGGCCAACGCCGGCAGCATCGGTGGCGCGCTGGCCGCGGCTCTGCTCGTGCTTCCGGCCTGGGGCACCTCTTCCGGCACGCTCGCCATCGCCGCGGTCAACCTCGCGCTCGGTCTTCTGCTTCTCTCGGCATCACCCGGCCGCCACTTCGCGCGCGCGGCCGCGGGCACGGCCGCAGTGATCGCCTTCGCAGTGGCAGCGAGTGTCGTGCCCCCGCAGGTGCGCTTCGCCGTCGCGAGCCGCGCGGTAGCCAGTCCCGAGCTCCTGTACGAGAAGGAGGGGGACCTGGCCACCGTGCAGGTGTGGCGCGACCGGCGGGACCACGCCCGCATGGGCATGGCCATCGACGGCACGATCATCGGCGCTACGCAGGGTTGGGGCGATTCTCCGCACAGGAAGCAGGTCTTCCTCGCGCACCTGCCGCTGCTGCTGGATGCGCGCGCGCAGTCCGTGCTCACCGTCGGCCTCGGCTGCGGCTCCACGCTCGAGGCGCTGATTGCCCACGCGAACGTGCTCTCCGCCGACGTCGTCGAGATCAACGCGCCGGTCGCGGAGGCTTGCCGCCTCTTCCACGAGGGGAGCGCGCTGGACGACCCGCGCGTGACCCTTGCCGTCGAGGATGCCATCCACTACCTGCAGCGTGCCGATCGGCGTTGGGACGTCATCGTGTCGGACGGCAAGCAGGCGATGGCCTTCTCCGGGAACGCGAAGCTCTTGACCCGGGAGTACTACGAGCTCTGTCTCGAGCGCATGAGCGGAACGGGGATCTTCGTGCAGTGGATGCCGCTCGGCATCGCTGCGGAGGAGTTCCGCACGATCATCCGCACGCTGACATCGGTCTTCCCGCACGTGGACTTGTTCTTCGAGCCGCCGGCGAACCTCGTGCTCACGGCGTCGCGGGAGCCTCTGGCGGGCAGGCCACGCTCCCTGGCGGGAGACGCGTCGGGCACCCGGGTGGCGAGGGACCTCGCCGAGCTCGACATCGCCGGCACCGAGGCTGTCCTGGGGCGATGGGTGGCGGACGGGCCGGCGTTGCTGGCTGTGGTGGGACCGGGCGGGACCAACACGTGGGATCGTCCGCGCCTGGAGTTCACCGCGTACCGCAACGACGCCGCGTCGCTGGAGGCCGGGACCGCCGCGATTCTCGCGCTGGTGGTGCAGTCGCGGACGGCTGCCCAGTCCTCCCCGGAGTCGGCGCTCGCCGCCACGGCGTCCGGGGAGGGCATGGCGCTGCTTCGCGCCGCTTTCGCGAGTGCAGCGGCGGGGGACGAGTCCCGCGCCCGCGAGCTGGCCGGGCAGGCGCTGGCGCGGAGTCCGGAGGATCCCGCGCTGCGGCGGTGGTCCTGGGCGCTGGGCAACGCGCCCATCGGTTGACCCGGCCCGTGGATGCTCCGCGCTGCTCGCCCTACCAGTCCCTCGTCCCCAGACCGTCCGGCAGGTCCTGGGACACGGCGACCGCTCCGAACAGGTGGATCAGGCAGTCGCCGTTCGACGCCGGGCTTTCCAGCTGGTAGGCGAAGTAAGCCGAGTTGGCAGGCACGATCAGGCCGGGCCGGGAGAGCACGTCCATCCACGATCCGTACGCGGACCGCAGCAGGTCGGAGAAGAGGCCGCTGGTCGCGCCGGCGAGATCACCGGCGGGCGCGGCGCTCGTGCCCGTGCCCCACCACACGCGGTCGGTCAGATCGCGTTCGGCGTCCACCGTCACCACGACGAGCCTCGCCTGGCGCTGCTGCGGCAGCGGCTGGATCGGGAAGCTCCACACCGCGCTTCGCGCATGACCGGGCACGTCCCAGCGCACGAACTCGTTCGGCTCCACGGTGCGGATGCGCGTCCACGCCGACGCCGGGTCGCGGTAGATGACCGCGAGCGCCGCTCCGCCGCGCCGCGTCCCGCCGGGCGAGAAGCCCGACATGATGAAGTTCTGGAAGCCGCCGCCGGTCACCAGCTCCGGTGCGTCGAGACGGTAGCAGTACACCCACGGATCGACGCCTCCGATCTCGTGCGCGGCGATGAGCGTTCCCGTGCGCGCGATACCGTCGATCAGGATGGTGTCGTCGCCGCCCTGTGCGGGGCCGTAGCCGGCCCAGTAGAAGCGGGCCTCGCGGATGTCCGCGGGACTGGCGGCGGGCACGTCGATGCGCAGCCGGGAAGGTTGCAGGACCAGCCCGCATCCGCTCACGGCGATGTTCAGGTGCTCGATGTTGTACGGAATGGCACCGAGCGGACTCGTCGGTGACTCGTCGCCCGCGCCGCCGCATCCGGCGACGAGCAGGCAGACAATAGGCAGAAGGACGATTGGCGATCTCATGGTCGGTCCGGAACGCCGGCTCGGCGCTCCGCTCCCCGGGGGGTGGGTGGGTCGCGGGCGATGGGCTGCCGGTGGGGGTGACGCTCCGGCGCCTGCATCTACTTCGGCGGAATCGTCCGGCCGATCAAGGGCGACGGCGGGGCCCGCGTGTCAGAACCCGCGAAACCCGACGTCGCGTTGTTCAGCGGAGGCAATCGCCCCGTGCGCCCGGCGGTGCCGTCACCGCGTGAGGACGAGCTTCCGAGTCTCGTCGTCGTGGCGGCTCTGCACCCTGACGAAGTAGAGCCCGGGCGCGGCCGGCGCGCCGCCCTCGTCCAGCCCGTCCCACCGCGCCTCGTGACGGCCGGCGACACCGACGGCCTGGACCAGCGTGCGGACCCTGCGCCCGGCCACGTCGTAGATCACCGCCGTGACCCGGTCGGCGACCGGCAGCGTGAACGCGATCGTCGTGGCGCCGAGCGCCGGATTCGGCATGACTTCGACCTCCAGCGGACGGGCGGCCGCCTCGACGTCGCGGGCGGCGACGACATTCAGGTAGGCCTCGATGGTGCCGCGCAGGTTCAAGCGACCATCGCCCATGTACTGATCCCAGCCGACCGTGTCCTCCGCCGGCAGGCCCACCATGTCCTCGGCGCCCGCCGTGAAGAAGGCGCGCACCTGGCTGGAGACGATCGTCGGCTCGAGGGACTTGAGCAGGCTCGCGATTCCCGCCGCGACCGGTGTGGCCGCCGAGCAGCCGGCGAACCACGAGTCGGTGTCCACGGCTGTGTTGTACTGAGAGGTGTACACGCCGTCACCTGGCGCCACGTAATCGAGCTTCGTTCCCGTGCCCGAGTACCACGCGCGGTCGTCGTTCAGGTCCGTCGCGCCGATGGAGATGCAGTGCGTGGAGATACCCGGCCCGGAGATGTCCGCGTCGCCGATGCCGCCGTTCCCCGCGCAGGCGATGAGGACGGCGCCGGTCTGCTTGCAGTTGCCGAGTGCTTGATTCAGCGTCACACCGAGCGGGTAGTTGATGAGGCTCATGCTCACGACGTCGGCGCCGTTCGCTGCCGCGAAGTCGACCCCGGCGATGAGGTTCATGGTCGTGCCGGAGTTCCCCGCGTCGAGCACCTTGATCGGCATGATCATGCAGGCTTGATTGACGCCGGCCACGCCGAACGAGTTGTTGCCGTTCGCCGCGAGCAGTCCGGAGACGAGCGTTCCGTGGCTCTGGTCATCCTCGGGGTCGGCGTCGTTGTTCACGAAGTCCCACCCGGCGACGATCCGCCCGGCGAAGTCCGGATGGTCCGAATCGATCCCCGTGTCCAGCACGGCCACGACCACGCTGGACGCCCCGAGGGTGACGTCCCAGCCGGCCTCGGCCTCGATGTCCGCTCCGGGGGTGCCGCCGAACTGTCCGGTGTTGTTCAGGTGCCACTGGTCTGCCGCGTACCACGTGTCGTTCGGAACGAAGCCGCCCTGCCCGATGTAGTTCGGCTCCACCGACACTACCGCGGGATCCGCCGCGTACGCCGCCAGCCGGTCTTCCAGCGAAACGGAGGCGTCGAAGCGCACGAGCGTGACCGGACGCTGCTCCAGGCGGAACACCACGGTGCCGCCGAGGCGGTCGTGAACGGCTTCCTGCGCCGACGGCGCAGCCGACTCGTGGAACGCCACGATCAGCTCGCCGGGGACGAAGGGATGGTCGAGGAAGGCGGCCGCGTCGGCGCGGAATCCCAGCGCCGAGGCGGAGAGGGCGATGGCCAGACGACGCATGGGGGCGCGCTCCGGGTCAGAGGTAGAGCGAGGGTAGGGGAGGGGGCCGATCAGGTTCAATGCGATTCGTCGGGACCGGCGGGTGAGCCGGATCCTCCGCGCGAGCCGGCACCGTTTGCCGACCCTCAGCGTAGAAAGCGGTTCCGGAGTTCCGGTGGCACGATCGGGCAGACGTCCTCGGGCCGGCGGAAGAGCCGCTTCCGGATCTTCGCCACGAGGTCGTAGGCCGGATCCCGAAGAGCGCGCGGCACGACGCCGAGCACCTTCGCCAGGAGGCCCCAGCCGCCGCCGACCCGGCTCAGCGAGTGCAGCACCGCATCCGAGCGGAGGAGGACGCGGCCGCCGGCGTCGAGCAGCGCGATGGAGTCGGGGAGGGCGAGCCGCACGTCGTCGGCGAGGTGGCGGAGAATCTCTTCGCCCTGGAGCGGGGCGAAGCGGAAGCGCGAGCCGTCCGCGTCGCGCCGGGCCAGGAAGCGGACCGTGCCGTGGCACAGGCCGCAGTGGCCGTCATAGAAGACGAGGTCGTGCGTGCGGGCTTCCACCACGTTGAAGCAGACCCTCCTCTCCAGTAGGATCCTTCCAATGTACCGCTCTCTCGCCGGCTTGGCCGCTGCCCTGCTGCTCACGGGGAGCGCCGTGGCCCACCCGCCGGCCTCCGAAGACATCGGCAGGATCACCCGCCAGCTCGCCGCCGGCCCCGACGCAGCGCTGCTCCTCGAGCGGGCCGAGCTGTACCGCGTGAGCGGGGAGTGGGGCGCGGCGGATGCCGACGCCCGCGCGGCGCTCGCGCTGGCGCCTTCGCTCTTCCAGGTGAGGCTGAGTCTGGCGCGGACCGCTCTCGCGGCTGGCGATGCGGCCGGCGCGGTCGAGGAGGCGCGGCGCTACCTCGCCGCTTCCCCGGACGCGAAGGGCTACCGCGTGCTCGCCGCGGCGCTCGCGGCGCTCGGGCGAAGGGACGAGGCGGTGTCGGCGTGGTTGCAGGCCGTCGGCGCGGCGGATCCGCCCGACCCGGGGGATTACCTCGAGGCGGCGCGGCTCCTGGCGAACGCCGGCCCGGCGGAGGTGGCGGAGCCGGCGGCGGCGCTGGCCGTGCTGGACCACGGGATCACGGTGCTCGGACCGCTGCTCGCGCTGGAGTCGGCGGCGGTCGAGATTTCGCGGGCGGCCGGCCGGACCGACGAGGCGCTGGCGCGGGTGGACAGGATCGTCGCGCGGCTGGAGCGCGCGGAGACCTGGCTGGCCGAGCGCGGACGCATCCTGCTCGAGGCGGGGCGAAAGCCGGAAGCGCAAGCCGCGTTCTCCGAGGCGCTGGCGGCGGTCGAGCGGCTGCCCGTGCATCATCGGGGGACGCCGGCTGTGCGGCGGCTCGAAGCCGAGCTGGAAGAGAGGCTGCGGTCGTGACGCGCGGGCTCCGCGTGTTCGCGCCGTTCGCCGCAGCCGCCGCCGCCGGGGTGGCGGCCGTGCTCAGCAGCGCGCTCCCGGCCTTCGCCCAGACGGTGACGCGAGGCCCGTTCCTGCAGATCGCGCGGACGGACGGCATGACCGTGCGCTGGCGGACCAATGCGTCGGCCGACGGACGCGTGTGGTACGGGCCAAGCCCGTCGAGCCTGACACAGTGGGTGGACGATCCGGTGGCGGCGCTGGAGCACGCTGTCACCATCATGGGGCTGACGGCGGACACGCGCTACTACTACGCGGTGGGAACGACGACGACGCAGCTCGCCGGCGCGGACTCGCTGCACTGGTTCGAGACGTCGCCGCCGCCGGGCAGCACGGACCCGGTGCGGATGTGGATCCTCGGGGACTCCGGCCTCGCCGGCCCGAACCAGAACGCGGTGCGGGATGCGTATCTCGCGTATCCGGGTGCCGCCGACACGGGCGTGTGGCTCATGCTCGGCGACAACGCGTACAACACGGGTACGGACGCGGAATTCACCGTCGGCCTTTTCAATCCGTACGCGTCGCCGCTTCGCACCATGCCGCTCTGGCCGACGCGCGGAAATCACGACGTCGTCCGCGCCGGTCCGAACAACGACTACTACGACTTCTTCACGCTGCCCGTGGCAGGAGAAGCGGGGGGCCTGGCCTCCGGCACGGAAGCGTACTACTCGTTCGACTACGCGAACGTGCACTTCGTGTGTCTCGACTCGGAGGGGTCGGACCGATCGGCCGGCGGCCCGATGGTCACCTGGCTGCGGCAGGATCTCGCGGCGAACACCGCCGACTGGTGCATCGCGTTCTGGCATCACCCGCCGTACACCAAGGGTTCGCACGATTCCGACAACGCGGCCGACAGCGGCGGACGCATGCAGGACATGCGGCAGAACGTGCTGCCGGTGGCGGACAGTCTCGGCGTGGACCTGGTGCTGACCGGACACAGCCACTCGTACGAGCGCTCGTTCCTGCTGAACGGGCACTACGGGCTGTCGTCGACGTTGACGGGCGGGATGATCCTGGACGGCGGCGACGGACGCGTCGGCGGCGACGGCGCCTACGAGAAGAGCACGCCGGGGCCGGCTGCGTTCGAGGGCGCGGTGCACGTGGTGGCGGGGAGCGGCGCGCAGATCAGCGGCGGGACGCTGAACCATCCGGCGATGTACACGTCGCTGAACGTGCTCGGGTCGGTCGTGCTGGACGTCGCGGGACTGGAGATGAACCTGACGTTCCTGGACAACACCGGGGCGGTGCGGGACTGGTTCACGTTGACGAAGGGGGCGGCCGTGTCCGCGCCCGCGGCGAAGGAGACGGCGCCCGTTTTCGCGGTGCGTGCTTGGCCCAACCCGGCCACGGGTCCGACCGAGGTCAGCTTCGTGCTGCCGGAGGCGGGGAAGGCGCGGGTGCGCATCCTGGATCCCAGCGGGCGCGTGGTGCGGACGCTCGCGAGCCGGACGTACGTCGCCGGCACGCACGCCGTCTCGTGGGACGGCCGCGACAAGAACCGGAAGCCCGTCGCGGCGGGGGTGTACTTCGCGGTGGTGGAGGCCGGCGGGAGCCTGCGGTCGGTGAAGCTCGTCCGGCCAGAGTGAGCGGGGGGGCGCGGCGGCGCGCCTTCTGCGCCGCGCCCGGAGGCGACCCGACCACCGCCGCGGGGTTGCTGGAGGCGGGCTCCTCCGGTAGACTGCGTCCCCGGTCGTGCGCCGTTAGCTCAATTGGCAGAGCAACTGACTCTTAATCAGTGGGTTCGGGGTTCGATTCCCTGACGGCGCACCACCTTCCCCTTCAGGGTGCGGCGGGACGACCGATCCGCGAAATGCGGGTTGAACCAACGCGCCGGCGGGGGTTTCATGGAGTGCGTGGCCGGCGTCGTCCGGCTGCGGCGCTACGAGAGGGACGACGAATAGGGGGGCGACTGGCTTCGACGGGGTTCACAGAGCCGATGGTTGCGTGCCGAGGCGCCCAGGCCTCGTTAAAAATGGGCATCGTACAACTGCCAACGAGGAGTTGGCCCTGGCGGCTTAGCGCCAGCGGTGGCCCCTTCCATGCCCGCGGGGGAGGGTGCCATCGTCGATTTCGCGGGCTCGCTGTTTCTGGGCGTCTCGGCCGGAGCGGCTAAACTTCACCGAGGCTGGTCCTGGCCGGATCCCATCCGTCGGAGCCGGTAGGGGCGAGATTCAAATGGCGGAGAGCGCACGGATGAGCCGCCGGTAATGGTACTTCGGACGCGGGTTCGATTCCCGCCGCCTCCACCACACCTGGGCCCGTAACCCTCGTGGTTGCGGGCCCTTAGCACGTCGGGGAGAAGGGCGCGTAAGCCGTCTCCGGAATATCTCCGTGCGCCGGACAAACCGGCGAGGTGTTACGAATGGAAGTTTCGCACGGTGAAGGGCCAGCGACCCACACCGTCCTCCGAGTCATGCGCCGTCGTCCGCGAGGGCGAAGGTGAAGCGTTGACAGGGGTACGTGCGGGCCGGGTATTGAGCCGCGAAATTTCGGAACCACTTTGGGGTGCCGACGCCGTGGAGATAGGCGGAAGGCCACACCGAGCGTGTCGCCATCGCGAGATGCGCCCGGACCCCGCGCGGTCTGAGACCCCGAGCACGCACGCAAGCACCTCGCCTGGGAACCGGGAGATCCCACGTCCGCCTGAGGCCGGAGGGACCGCAGGCCGCGCCGGGAAGTCCAAGGACCGAAGCCGGCGATGAACGGACGGGGGAAGTCGGACGGTCCCGTAGTACCTGGGAAGCCGCCGAACAAGGCTGAGCAATTGGTCGCGGAGGCGGTGGAGGGAAGGGGACCGACCAAGGGGAATCCGCCACAGCGTAACGCGCACCGGACTCAGAGCCGGGCGAGCGCGCCCAGCTCGCTGGAGCGGATACGTCAGGCAGCGGAAAGGGACGGGAAGCAGCGGTTCACCGCGCTCTTGCACCACGTCTATGACATCGACCGGTTGCATGCCGCGTACTTCGCTTTGAAGCGGGACGCGGTGGCAGGCGTGGATGGCGTGACGTGGCAGCACTATGGAGAGGAGCTGGAGGCCAACCTTCAGGGCCTTTCCGAGAGGCTGAAGCGAGCGGCGTACCGGGCGAAGCCGGTTCGTCGGGCGTACATCCCGAAGGCGGACGGGCGGCAGCGACCGCTCGGTGTCCCTGCGCTGGAGGACAAGATCGTTCAGCGCGCCGTCGTCGAGGTGCTCAGCGCTGTAGACGAACCTGGAAAACTAGACCGAAGTGAACTTTGAAAAGTAGACCACTCTCCTGGGGAGCGGGGTCTCCGCCGGGGACCTTGTTCACGCCGTAGTCTCCCCCGGGCCGGGCGAGCGGAGCCGACTCGGCCGAGGGGGAGGTGATGATCGGTCAGGAGGGCTGGATGGAGATCAAGCTGATGCACCGCCAGGGGGTCTCGATCCGGGCCATCGCCCGGAGGACGGGACTGTCGCGGGACACGGTGCGGAAGATCCTGAAGCAGGTGGCACCCAAGCGCTACGGACCGAGGGCTCCGCGAGCCACGAAGCTTTCGCCCTTCGTTGCTCGGCTGGAGGAGCTCTTGGTCGTTCGCCCGCACGCTCCGGCGACGGTTCTGTACGAGGCCATCGCGGAGAAGGGCTACACCGGGCACTACGAGCAGGTGAAGCGCTGGGTGAGAGGGCGACGTCGGGAAGAGTCGGCCAAGCGCAGGGCCTGCGTGCGCTTCGAGACAGCACCGGGTGTGGAGGCGCAGTTCGACTGGAAGGGACCGGCGCGCGGTCTCTTGGAGGACGATCCGACGCGGGAGGTGCACTTCTTCCGCTTCCTTCTCGCCTGGTCGCGGGCGCGCTGGACGCTGGTGGTGCCGAGCCTCAAGCTTCCCTCGGTGCTGGCTTCGCTGCGCTGGGGATTCGAGCGCGCCGGTGGAGTGACCGAGCGCCTCGTCCTGGACAATCCCAAGACCGCGGTGCTGAAGCCCAAGCCGCGCCTCAAGCTGCATCCCTTCTTCCTGGACTTCTGCAGGCACTACGGCGCCGAGCCCGATCCGGCCTGGCCCTACCATCCGGAGCGCAAGGGCAAGACGGAGCGGAGCTTTCGCGATCTGGTGGACGCCGGCATCCTGGAGCGGACCTACGCCAACGTCTCAGCCCTCCAGGCCGCGGTCACCGCGGTGGACTCCTCGCGCATGAGCCGGGTGCACGCCACCACCGGTGAACGACCGGCGGATCGTCTGGAACGCGAGCGCGCCGAGCTGCTGTCCTTGCCTCTCGTTCCCTTCGATCCTCGTCTTCCGGAGAGCCGCCGCGTGCTGACCGACTGCACGGTGAGCTTCGAGGGAGCCTTCTACTCTGTACCGCACCAGCTCGTCGGATCGCGGGTGGTGGTGAAGGTCGATCCCTGGGGAGAGTCGATCGAGGTCTTCGCCCAGGCCGAGCGCGTGGCCACCCACCGGCGCGGGAGGAAGGGAGAGCGCGTCATCCTCGAGGAGCACGTCGCCGAGCTGCGCAAGCCGCGCTTCGAGCGACTGCGTGAACGCGCCGACCAGTCTCAAAGCCTTCGGCGACAGCGATCCGTGGAGGAGCTCATCGCCCTGGTCGCCTGGCCGAGGGTCGAAGTCCAGCACCGACCCATCGAGGAGTACGCCGAGGCCCTGGGAGGTGCGCGATGAGCCAGCCCACCTACGAGCGACTGGTCACCCAGCTCGATCGGCTGGGTCTGTGGCGCGCCAAGGAGACCTTGCCCGAGACGTTGAAGGGCGCCGAGGAGGAGACCTTGGGCTACGCCGCCTTCCTCGATCGACTGCTGGAGGAGGAGATCGCCGCCCGCGAGGAGCGGCGCATCAAGAGCTCGTTGCGTCTGTCCGGACTTCCGGTGATGAAGTCGCTGGACACTTTCGACTTCGCCTTCCAGCCCTCCCTCGATCGAGCGCAGGTCCTGGATCTGGCCTCGCTCACCTTCCTGGCGCGCAAGGAGAACGTGCTCCTGCTCGGCCCGCCGGGCGTGGGCAAGACCCACCTGGCCTGCGCGCTGGCCATCTGCGCTTGCCAGAACGGCTACTCGGTGTACTTCACCACGCTCGATGCCATGATCCGCGCGCTTGCCGCCGCCGATCGCGCCGGGAAACTGGACTCCAAGCTGCGCACCTACTCGACCAAGTCGCAGCTCCTGGTCCTGGACGAGGTCGGATAC
>JBQTGV010000066.1:0-40683 GCA_052390515.1 Candidatus Eiseniibacteriota bacterium
GGAGAGCGACAACGCTCAGCCCGTCCGTCGTGAGTGAGCCGGAACGAGGGCACGAATGAGTTTCTAGGGCAAGCGGGCAGAGTCTGCCCCGCTCGGACCGGCCACGCCGGGCCGCGACCCTCCATACCTGTTTGGTGCAGGACAAAACCTGCACCCCTGGGAAACGAAGTCGGGACGACCAGCCGATCCGCAGCGGGAGACGCCCACCAGGCGGACGGAGGGGAACAACTACCTATTGACCACCGCGGGCCTCATACGGGTTGGGCCACTCAGCGGACCTGGGCGACATGCTTCTTTGTCGTGGCATCGCGCGCCAGTTTTCCTTCACGCATTAGCAGGCCGATGATGCTGTACGACAGGTAATCTTTAGAGCCACCACCGTAGTCGCTCCGGAGGCCAAGAAGGCTCGCTGCATCCGAATTGGTGATGCCCTTCGCGTTCGCCTTCGCAAACTCGAGGACGGCTTGCTTGAGCAGAGATAGCCCAAGCTGGGCTTGCTCTCTGGCGCCATGTGGCACGACGAGTGAGGGCCTGGTCTTCTTTCCCAGACCAGTTGGTACAACTGCGTTCGTAAGAATGCCACCGGTCTCCTCGGTGCCGAAAGCAGCGATCAACTCGGCCTCCAACTTTATCGCCTGAGCTTCACTCAGCGAGTCGACCATGGGGGACACGAGCACCTTGTGTCCAGCAGCGTGGATTTCGCGGATGCGCCGGCCCTTACGGCTGTCGTCGAGCCGGACGAGATGGTCATAAGCGCGGACGCCAGTCCCCTTGCCGATGTAGAAGGGCATTGCAGGGGAGGAGCGCGGATCCTTAAGCGCGTAGACGTAATAGGAGGTTTCTGCCACGCGCGTATCCCCGGCAGTTATTGAGGGGCCCAACTAAGACTTCAACCGGTCTCCAACGATCACACATCGCGCATCGACCCGGGACAGTATAAGGACCGGCGCCCGGAGTTGCCACCCGCGCAACTGCCAGCGCAGGCACAGGTTCGGCCCCCGCGCCGGAAGTCGGCGATCGAGGTTAGCGGGTCTGTGTAAGCGGGGCGGCGCCGCCCGTGTAAGTCACAGCTGATCGACCGGACTCCGCACCCCGAGTCCGCCGCGGTTCAGCACATGGGTGTACACCATGGTTGTCGCGACGCTGGAGTGACCGAGCAGCTCCTGCACGGTGCGGATGTCGTACCCCTGATCCAGGAGGTGCGTCGCGAAGGAGTGCCGGAACGTGTGACACGTCGCCCGCTTGAGGATCGCGGTCCGCCTCACCGCCTCCCGCACCGCCCGCTGCACGACCGTCTCGTGCAGGTGGTGTCGCCTCACCTGACCCGTCTCCGGATACCGGTACGGCCGCGTTCGCCGGAAACACCCACTGCCACGCCCACTCGCGCCCGGCGTTCGGCAGCTTCGCCCCCAGCGCCTCTGGTAGCTCCACCCAGCCCCAGCCGCGCTGCAGATCCTCGTCGTGCTGCTCCTTCGCCCTCGTGAGTTGCTCACCGAGCGGCTCGACCAACATCCTCGGCAGCACGGTGCGCCGATCCTTCGCCCCGTTGCCGCGCCGAATGACGATCTCGCCGTGCCCGAAGTCGACACCCTTGACCCGGAGCGTAAGCGCCTCGAGCAGCCGCATTCCCGTCCCGTAAGGCAGTGTCGCCACGAGCTGCGCCGTGCCGTCCACCATGGCCAGCACCGCGCGCACTTCCTCGCGGGTCAGCACCAACGACAGTCGTCGCGGCCCCTTCGCCCGCTCGATGCCGTCGAGCCAGCCAGGATCCTGCCCGAGCAGCACCTCCTTATAGAGGAATAGAAACGCGGAGAGCTTGTGTCTGCGTTGGACGCACTGACCTTCCGCTCGACGGCCAGGCTCGTGAGGAAGCGGCGAATCTCCTCGCCGCTCATCGCCCGCGGGTGCTTCATGCCGTGGAATCGCACGAATCGCTTCACCCAGGCGACGTACGCCTTCTCGGTGCGCCGGCTGAAATGCCGGAGCCGGACAGTCTGCCGCACGACATCGAGCAGGCGGGGCGCGGGTTTCGCCTCCATGGCACCGAAGTCGGGAGCGGCCTCTTCCACGCTACCACGCCGCGCGGGATCCGCAAGGCGGGAGGAGCCACGCTGCGGCGGCAAGTCAGGGCTCTCGGATGAAGCCTATTCGCCTCTTCTTCGGAACACTCCTCGGGCTGAGAAGCTGTCGAACTGCTGCCACGACCTCAGCTACCTGCGCGTCGCAGGCTCCCAGGCGCCGCTCGAGCTCGAGCAGGCGACGCGCCAGCTCCTTGTGATGAGCCAAGACGTCGCGTAGCTCTACAAACACCCGTACGATGAAGACGCTCACGCTTACTGCGCGTTCGCTGTTCAACACGCGCTTGCCGCCATGAGGGCGCCGTGCTCCGTGAACGCATGCGGTAAGGCCCTCGAATACTTGAGCTTGGAGAAGTGGTCGCAAATTGCGACCACCTCCGACTTCTCGGAGGGAGAGAGCCGGAAGACGAAATCCCCGCGGCCCGGTCGGAGTCCAGAATGATCCGCTCACTGCGGCCTCGCCCGGCCGACTACTCCACCAGCCCCATCTTCCGCAAGAAGGTCATCCACCGCGGATCGCCGTGCAGTGCGCGCAGGAACGGGTCCGTCATCGCCATCGCCACACCCGAGTCCCGCTGAGCATAGGCGCGCTCCAGCCACTCGAACGCGGAGTCGGACTCTCCGCGTACGGCGTGCACCTCCGCGACCTGATAGGCCGCGTCGGCTGCCCGCTTGGCTGCGAGCTCCCGGAGCGCGCTGTCCGACTCCGCCGCGCGGCCCGCTTTGTGATGGAGGATCGCCAGCGTGCACAGCCGCGACCAATCCGCGCCCTCCCGCAGAGCCTCGGCCAGCGCCTCGTCGTGTCGTCCCTGCTCATCGAGAGCCCACGCCAGCAGCGCCCGCTGCCCCACGCCCTCGGGAGAGATCTCCAGCGCCCTCCGGAAAGCCGACTCGCCTTCCGCCAGCAGCCCCCGCAGCAGACAGACGCGACCGAAGAACGCGAGACCCTGGACGCTCAGCGGGTCCTGCTCGACCGCGCGCCGGCAGAGCACGAGCCCCTCCTCCAGGCGGCCGAGGCCCATCGCCAGGAGCCCGGCGCCGCGGAGCACATCGGCGCTGCCGGGCGCCAGTTCGAGGGCCTGCCGATACGACGCCTCCGCCCCCTTCCAGTCCCACTCGTACCAGTGCTGCACCAGCCCGAGCGCCCAGTGTCCCTCCGCGAGGTCCGGCTCCAGCTCGAGTGCCCTCCGCGCCGCGTCGCGGGCCGCGCGCATCCCCTCCTCGGCCGCCGCGAATCCGAACCCGCTCTGGAAGGACAGCGCCCAGGACAGGTTGGCCCAGGCCAGCGCGTGCCCGGGGTCCGCCGCGATCGCCTGACGCAGCAGCTCGACTCCCTTCGCCACTTCCTCTGCCGTCGCCCGATTCACGAAGTACCGTCCCTGCAGGAACAGGCGGTGCGCCTCCGCGTTTGCGCCACGGCCCTTCGCCGCCGCCGCCACTTCCGCCTTCGCCTGTCCGCTGGCCTTGGAGTCCGGTTCCTCGCCCAGCAGCGTCGTGCGCAGCTCCTTGACCACCGCCAGCGCGATGTCGTCCTGCACGGCGAAGATGTCCTCCAGCGTGCGGTCGTACGTCTCCGACCACAGATGGAATCCGTCGGCGACCTTCACGACCTGCACGGCGATGCGCACGCGGTTCCCCGCCTTGCGCACGCTGCCCTCCAGCAGCGTCGCGACGTTCAGCTTGCGACCGATCGTCGCCGCGTCCTCGCCCCGCTCCTTGAACTGGAACGACGAGCTGCGCGCCGCGACGCGCAGCCCGGGAATCTTCACCAGCATGTTGATCAGCTCGTCGGCCAGACCGTCGGCGAAGTACTCGTCGTCCTCGCTGCGGCTGCGGTTCACGAACGGCAGCACGGCGATCGAGGGAACGTCCCGAGCGCTCGGGGCGACGGCGCCCGCGGTCGACGACGGCCGCCCACCCGACTCCACCGCGCGCTGCACTTCCTCCAGCTCGTTGCGAACGTCTCTCGCGGTCTGGATCCTCCGGTTTGGATCCTTCTCCAGACACCGGCCGACGATGCGCTCCAGGTCCGGCGGACGGTCCGGCCGGCCGCTCGGCCACGGTGCTGGCGGGTCCCGCAAGATGGCCGAGCTCACTTCCGCGGAGGTCGCGCCGCCGAACGGACGCCGCCCCGTGAGCAGCTCGTAGAGGAGGATCCCGAGGGCGAAGATGTCGGTGCGCGCGTCGGCGCTCTCGCCGCGGAGCTGCTCCGGAGCCATGTACGGCACCGTCCCGACGAGACTCCCTGCCGCCGACGCCGGCGCCACCGTCGCCGCATACGTCTCCACCGACGCCGTCTCCACGGCATCGAGCTTTGCGAGTCCGAAGTCGAGCACCTTCACCCGCCCCTCGCGGGTCAGCATGACGTTCGCGGGCTTCAGGTCCCGGTGCACGACGAAGCGCTCGTGCGCCGCCGCCATCGCGTCGGCGAGCGGGACGGCGATGTCCAGAACCTGCCGGAGAGGGAGGCCGCCCGGCGTGATCAGGCGGTCGAGGCTCGTTCCCTCCACGAGCTCCATCGTGAGGAAGCGGACGCCCCCCTCTTCCTCGATGGAGTGGAGCACGACGATGTTGGGGTGGCTGAGCGCCGCGACGACCTTCGCCTCTCGCTCGAAGCGGGCGATGCGCTCCGGCTGCAGCGCCACCTCGTCCGGCAGCGCCTTCAGGGCGACGTAGCGGTCCAGCCGCGCATCGCGGGCGCGATACACTTCGCCCATGCCGCCCGCTCCGATGGGGGCGACGATCTCGTAACGGCCCAGTCGCGTTCCGGCGGAGAGACGCACGCGGAGATCATATCCGTCCGCGGGACCGCCTGCCAGAGCCGAGCGAGACGCGGCCGCGCACGCGTTCCTTCACCTGCACGTTGTCCGCAGCTCGACCCGGTCCGCTAACGGTAGAGCGACTTCACCCGGCCCCAGCTCTCCGGCACGACGGAGATGATGAAAGGACAGCCACCCTGTCCGCCCTGCCAGCGAGCAAAGTTGTGATAGCCGTCCGCCGCTACGAACGTGCTGCCGAGCGAGTGATGGAGATACATCTCGTCGTTGAGGACGAAGCAGGCCGGGTAGTCGCACCCGGTGCACGGCAGCCGCGATGGTGCGGCGAACGTCAACTGCACCGCATAGTACTCGGCGTTCGCTGTCAGGGGCTGCGCCAGCGCCGGATCGATCGAAACGGAGATCTGGATGCGCGCACGCACGCCGCTCATGTACCCGGGGATGAACGTGTACAGCACCGTGGCGTTGCCGCCCCACGGATCGAGGTGCGTGCTCGGTCCGTTGCGGAAGTCCGCCGACACGGTCAGCGCGCCATCGCGGCATCCCCCGAGCAGCTCGAACTACCACCACTCCGGCAGCCAGTACGGCGCCGTGCAGAAGTCGATGTTGAGGTCGACTCCATGGAGGGCGTGGATCCCGGGTGGCGCGCTGAAGGAGGCGACCAGAGTCGCCTGCGTCGGGCTCGTGCAGTCCATCGACAGGTCCTGCGACGTCCAGGACCCCGTGTCGCCCCAACCGAGACTCCGCCAAGACTGCGCCGGCCCGGAGCCCGGAGCCGGGAGCGTGAACGGGACGGACACTCCAATGGCGAGCAGCCAGGTCATCCTCGCTCTCCTCGGCCCTTCAGGGTACACCCCCGAAGTCGACTGGCTCAAGCGACGCTCCTTTAAGGGGTCTCCACGTTGAAGGGGTCTCCACGTTGCCCCCGCTCCAGGAACCCTATAAATTCGCCGAGAATCGGCCTGCTCGGCGCCCACGCCGCCCACCGAAAGGACCGCCATGAACGCTCCGCAGGAGACCATCGCGCTCGCGCGGCGGGTCTACGAGACGCTGCCCTCGCGCATCGCCGAAGCGAAGAAGCGCGTCGGCCGGCCGCTCACGTATGCCGAGAAGGTGCTCTTCGCGCACCTGCATGACCCCGCACGGCAGACGCTCGACCCGGGGAAGGCGTTCCTCCTGCTGCACCCCGACCGCGTCGCCATGCAGGACGCCACCGCGCAGATGGCGCTCCTCCAGTTCATGATGGCCGGCCGCGCCACCGCGGCCGCGCCGACCACGGTGCACTGCGACCACCTCATCATGGCCCACGCCGGGGCGCGGGAAGACACCGCGCACGCGCTGGACACGAACCACGAGGTCTACCAGTTCCTGGAAGACGTCTGCCGCCGCTACGGCATCGGTTTCTGGAAGCCGGGCGCCGGCATCATCCACCAAGTGGTCCTCGAGAACTACGCGTTCCCCGGCGGCATGATGATCGGCACGGACTCCCACACGCCGAACGCCGGCGGACTCGGCATGATCGCGGTGGGAGTGGGCGGCGCCGACGCCGTCGACGTGATGGCCGGCATGCCCTGGGAGGTGCTGCAGCCGAAGCTCGTCGGCGTGCGCCTCACCGGAGCGCTCTCCGGCTGGACGTCGGCGAAGGACGTCATCCTCAAGGACGCCGGCATCCTCACCGTCGAAGGCGGCACGAACCGCATCGTCGAGTACTTCGGTCCCGGCGTCGCCTCCATCTCCTGCACCGGCAAGGGCACCATCACGAACATGGGTGCGGAGCTCGGCGCCACCACCTCGATCTTCCCGTACGACGCGCGCATGGCGAAGTATCTCCGCGCCACGCGCCGCGCGGAGGTGGCTGACGCCGCCGACAAGATCGCCGAGCACCTCCGCGCCGACGCCGAGGTGGACAAGGGCCCGGCGAAGTTCTTCGATCAGGTCGTCGAGATCGATCTCTCCGCGCTCGAGCCGCACATCGTCGGGCCGCACACGCCGGATCTGGCACGGCCGGTCTCGAAGATGGCCGCCGATGTCGACGCCGAGAAGTACCCCGAGGAGATCCGCGTCGCGCTGATCGGGAGCTGCACCAATTCGTCCTATGAAGACATCAGCCGCTCCGCGCACATCGCCCGGCAGGCGGCGGCGCACGGCGTCAAGGCGAAGAGCACCTTCATGGTGACGCCGGGCTCCGACCAGATCTTCGCCACCATCCAGCGCGACGGCCAACTCGACGACCTCAACGCCATCGGCGCGACGGTGCTGGCCAACGCCTGCGGTCCATGCATCGGCCAGTGGAACCGCAAGGACATCCAGCAGGGCGACAAGAACTCCATCCTCACCTCGTACAACCGCAACTTCCCGCGCCGCAACGACGGCAATCCGCACACGCTCGCGTTCATCGGCAGTCCCGAGATCGTCACCGCCATGGCGCTCGCCGGCACGATGAAGTTCGACCCGACGCGGGATGAGCTCACGGCGAAGGACGGGAAGAAGTTCCGCCTCGAGCCGCCGGCCGGCGACGAGCTGCCCTCCAAGGGTTTCATCGCCGACGAGAAGGGATTCATCCCGCCGGCTGCCGACACGCGCAAGCAGCCCGACGTGCGCGTCGCTCCGAACAGCGAGCGGCTCCAGATACTCGCGCCCTTCGCGAAGTGGGACGGCGGCGATTTCTTTCGCCTGCCGCTGCTCATCAAGACCAAGGGCAAGTGCACAACGGATCACATCTCGCCGGCCGGGCCGTGGCTGCGCTTCCGCGGCCACCTGGACCGCATCTCCGACAACATGTTCCTCGGCGCGAACAACGCGTTTGGCGGCGAGCCCGGCACGGCGAAGAATCTCGAGACCGGCGAGAAGGGCGTGGCCATCGCCAAGATCGCGCGGGCGTACCAGGCGAAGAGCCTGCGTTGGATCGTCGTCGGCGACGACAACTACGGCGAGGGCTCCAGCCGCGAGCACGCGGCGATGAGCCCGCGGCACCTCGGGGCCGCCGCGGTCCTGGTGAAGAGCTTCGCCCGCATCCACGAGACCAATCTCAAGAAGCAGGGCGTGCTGCCGCTCACCTTCGCCGACCCGGCCGACTACGACTCCGTCCGCGAGGACGACCGCATCTCCGTGCTCGGCCTGGCCAAGCTTTCGCCTGGGGCGCCCGTCTCCGTCGTCCTCCACCACGCCGACGGCAAGGAGCAGCGCGTCGAGGCGCGGCACTCGCTGAACGAAGAGCAGATCGGATGGTTCAAGGCCGGCTCCGCGCTGAACCTGCTGCGCGCGGCGGGCGGCCGCGAGGTGGCCGCCGGCTCGTGAGCGTCACGCCGCCGCGCACCCTGGCCGACATCGACTGGACGACGTGGCGGGCGAAGGACCCCGCCACGCTCGTCTTCGTAGTGAAGGACCGCCGCATCCTCCTTATAAGGAAGAAGCGCGGGCTCGGCGCCGGCAAGATCAACGGTCCAGGCGGGCGCCTCGAGAACGGCGAGCGCCCGCTGGAGGGCGCCGTCCGCGAGATGCAGGAGGAGCTCCTGGCCACGCCGCTCGACGTGCGCTACGCCGGCGAGAACCTCTTCCAGTTCGTGGACGGCTACTCGATCCACGTCTACGTCTTCGTCGCCTCGGACCTCGACGGCGTTCCCACAGAGACCGACGAGGCCGACCCCGTGTGGACGCCGCTCGACCGCATCCCCTACGAGGAGATGTGGGAGGACGATCCGCTTTGGCTTCCCCACGTGCTCGCCGGCCGCGGCTTCGTCGGACGCTTCCTCTTCGACGGCGACGTCATGCTCGACCAGCACGTCGACGTGCTCCCGGCACCGCCGCTCGAGCCGCCGCCGCTCTCTTGAAGCGTGTTGCCGGCACCGCCGGCCGAGCCGCCGCCGCTCTCTTGACCGGTCCGGTTCGCTGCCTTCAGGATTCGGCCATGGGCAGCCACCCCTCTCCCGAGCTGGAGCAGCGCCTGGCGCGCCTCGGCGCCGTTTCGGCGAACGGCGGCGGACGCGCGGACGCCGCTCCCTCCACGGACGACCTCGACTGGTTCCTCTACGAGAGCTTCCCGGAGTGCGCGGTCCCGGCGGAGACCTTCGTCGGGCTCGTCCCTCTGTATGAGCGGGCGCTCCGCACCGGTGCGTCCTTCGACTTCGAGCTGCTCTTCGTGCGCGTCGTCGAGCTGGCCCATCGGATCGGCAAGGACGGCGTGCTGCGCGTGGCATGGGCGGCGCGCGACCGGCTGCTCGACGGGCGCTTCGAGCCGCAAGAGGGGATCGCCGCGCTGCGCTTCGCACTGCGCGCGCTGCCCGAGGACGATCCGTTCCTCGACGAGGTTCTGCAGCGGGAGTCGCTGGCGGCGTTCCGGGAGGAATGGGCGCTCGACTTCATGCTCGACGAGCGCGGCCCCGCCGAGTACTTCGCCTTGTCGTACCTGCGGGATGACGATCCGGAGACAGCCGAAGTGCTCGCCTGCTTCCCGGTGCCCGCGTCACGCGCGGCGAAGCTCGCCGCGTTCCTGGACGCGGCGGAGCGCCGGACCCCTCCCGATCAGTCGAACACTTCGCGGAGCAGGTAGCGCCGGTAGGGCCGGCGTTCGATCATTCGCCTCAGGACGACGCCGGTCGGCGGCCGTTGCGTCGTCTCGACGAGGGGCGGGGAAGTCTCCTGCATGGACCGCGGGCGCGGCGCGCCGTCTCCGGATCGCTCGGAGAATCTCCTCACCGACTTCCATCTCAACCGGCCTGCTCGACTCACGCTGCTCTCTCCTCGGGAGGGGCCGATTCCTTCTTCGTCGTCCGGCGGCGCGCGCTTGATGCCGTCGGACGGCGGACGGCGCCCGATCTTGCGGGGCTTCGACGTTGCTGGCGTCCGGTGGCACGCTCCAGCGCCGCTCAGCTCTCGGGATCGAACTGGCCCATGGCGTGGAACGCCTCGATGATCCGCTCGATCTCGTCCTGGGTCCGGGTGTCGATCTGGCCGGGGCCGTAGGGATGTGTCGCGAAGTACGTCTCGAAGAACGCGAGCGGGCCGCCGGGGATGGCGTCGAGGAACGGCTGGCGCCCGGCGAAGTTGTCGATCCTCTCCGCAATGCGGTAGCCGACGCGGTACAGCGGACCGTCCTTCTCGAACCCCTTGGCGGCCAGGCGATCGATCTCCTCCGGCCCGGCCCCGTGGGAGAGACGGTCGGTGATGCCGGCAAGATGGGCGAAGTCCTGATTGATCGAAGACATCCAGCGCTCGATCTCGCCGGAATGCGGCCCGCTCGCGGACGACCGCATCGGCGCATCCACGTACACCGCCGATCCCTCGTTCTGCAGCCGCGAGAGCATGGCCAGGTAGCGGTCGAGCGCAAGAGGATCCCACTCCGGCGGCGCGACCCACGCTTGAATGCGCGCGGCGATCCCGGCGCCGTCCCACAGCTCGTCGTGGGACGCCCTCCACACTTCGCCGACGGTCGTGCGGCCGTACTTCTGCGCGAGCGACTGCCATACCCCGTCCGGCCAGGCCGGCTCGGGCGTCTGACCGCCGGCCGCGCGGAACCCGACGTGGAAGAGCTCGTGGGTGAGCACGGACGCGAGCCGCTCCACGTCGATCGCGCCGCCGTCGTGCGGCGACACGAAGTCGTCCAGCCGCAGAGCGATGTCCTCGCGGTCGGAGAAGGCGAGCCCGGCCACGCCGCCGCCGACGATGATGTGCGCCTTCGCGTCGAAGCTGCTGCGCGGTGGGAGGAACCCGTTCAGCCGATCGGTGATTCGCCAGCGGATCGTCCCGGCGACGCGCCGGAACTCGGCGAGCGTCGCGCGGTACGCTGCGGGGCGCGCCCGCACCCTCTGGAATCCGAAGCCGGGATCGCCCTGGCCGGCGAGCGCCGCCTCCAACGCCTTGCCGAGCTCCGTGCGAACCGCCACCGCCTCGCGGCCGTGTTCGAGCGCGACGTGCTCGCAGAGCAGCGAGTAGCCTCTCGTGTCGAGGATGTCCTCGATCAGCCGCGAGTTCGCCGACTCCCGCTCGAAGGCCAGGATGACGAGGTTCGCGGTCTCGTCGTCGAACTCCACGTTGCACTGCGACGCGCCGGCCGGATCCAGTCCGGCGAAGAGCAACGTGGCGGCCGTGAGCGCGACGCTGAGCGCCACGACCGGCCTCGACGTTCGCCGGGCCGGCGTCTCTCTGGTATGCTGCCGCGCGCCTTCAGTTCCGGAGCGACCTGTGTCCACGCCGTGGCTCCTCCCGGTGATCGCGCTGCTCGTCGCCTCGCCGGGTCCCGCTTTCGAGGACGAGGCCGTTCGCCTCGATCTCCCGGAGGGCTGGACCATCGAGGGCGAAGCCGGCGAGTACCGCTTGCTCTCCCCCGAGGACGACGCCGGTTCCCTCCTGCTCCTGCTCGCCGAGTTCGAGGGCACGCTCTCCGAGCGGCTCGCCGAGATCGAGCGGCAGTTCGTCGAGACCGGCATGATCGAGCCGGAGGCCTCCGAGACCCGGCACGCGGACGGCAGCGAAATCCTGTACCGCAGGTATCGGCTGACGCTGGGGGGCGCCCAAGAGCAGGACGACGGGGCGGCGCTGCTGCTCCACCAGTACTCGTTCGAACGGGCGAACATCCCGGTGCTTCTGCAAGTCGAGGCCGATCCTGATCACACGACGCACGAAGAGCTCTTTCGCGTCGTGTTCTCCAGCCTGGAGATACGCAGGACCCCGGACTGGTTCCTGTTCCTGGATGAGGCCGGCGGCGAGGAGGTCTCGAAGGAACGATGAGATGGTCGAGCGTCGTCGCCGCCGTGTCCGGAGCCACGGACGGCGGCGACCGCCGCACTACCCCCCCGCGGGGAAGTTCTCCTCGAGGAACCACATCAAGAGGTCGGCGAGTCCGGTCTCCGGCACGAGACCGTCGGTTCCCTCCCAGTTGCACGGGTCGTTCTCGTCGATCGGCTCGAACTCGACGTACTGCTGCGCCGGCCCGAGGAACCGCCCCGCGTAGTTGCGCATGACCATCGAGCCGCGGGAATCGCCCGACGCGGCGATCATCAGGAGCGGGACGTCGGGCCGCTCCATCAGCTCCAGCACCTCTTCTTTCTGGATCACCCCGGTGAGCAGGATGAGCGCCCGCACCTCCGGCTTGCGCACCGCTGCCTGCACCGCCGCGTTCACCGAGAGCCCCGTTCCCACCAGAGCGACGCGCGACGCGTCCACCCCGGGGCGGCCGGACACCGCGTCGATCGCGTCGAGGTAGTCGAGGAAGAGGTTCCCCTTCTGCTCGTTGTCCAGATCCGCGCCGGAGGCCACCTCGTGCCGGCTCTCGCCGAAGCCGCGATGATCCACGCGAACCACGGCGTACCCCGCTTCGAGCAGCCGCGGGACGAGCGGGTCCCAGGAGCTCCGGTCGCGGGCGAGCTGATGGCCGAGCACGACGAGCGGCGCCGGCCCCTTCCCCGGCACCAGCAGGTCCGCGGCGATGGTGAAGCCGTCGGTGGTGCGGAAGCCCTGGAAGGGGGCCGTACCCGCGCAGGAGACGCTCATCAGGGCGAAGACCGGGAGCGCCGGCCGGACCCATTCGTAGATGCGATTCATCGTATGATTCCCCCGGAAGGGCCGGGCCGTTGACCCCCGCGAAGGTCGCTGATAGCGTGCCGCGAGCCTCGATAGAGGCGGGGGGCCGTCGTGAACGTGCTCGGACTCACCGCTGGAAACGGCAACAGCGCTGCCTGCCTCGTTCGTGACGGCCGGGTCGTCGCCCGGGCCGAGGAGTGCCTCTTCACCCGCCGCCTCGACGAGTCCGACTTCCCGCGTCAGGCCGTGGAGTTCTGTCTCCGGACGGCGAAGATCGGCGCGGGTTCGCTCGAGGCCGCGGTCGTTTCCGGACGGGAACCATACCCCGGAAGGACTGCCGGTGCCCCTTCTTTGTTCCGCCGCCTCTTCCGGAATCAGGCCGACCCGGCCGAGCGCGCCATCCGCGAGCTCGACCCGGATGTTCCGCTTCGCCGGATAGCGCGGGACGAGGCGAACGCGGCCGGCGCGTTCCTCGCTTCGCCCTTCGACGATGCCGCGGTGCTCCTGCTGGACGACGATCACGTCTCGTTCGGGTCCGGCCGCGGCACTGCCGTGCAGATCCTCTCGTCCTCCGCGGGAGCGGCCGCCGATCCGCGGGAAGCTCTGGAGCGCGCCCGCCGCACGTCGGGGCTCGAGGCCGTCGTCGTCGGGGGGCGCGCCGCCGATCGCAGCATGCTGCGCCGCCTCGGCACCGGGAACGGGAGCCCCTCGCCGATCTGGATCGAGACGCAGCCGGGGGCGGAGGCGATGGGGGCGGCGCTGCACGGCACCGCCTCGCGGGAGGAGGCACGGAAGACGGCGCGTTCGCTCGGGCCCGGCTACAACTCGCACCAGATCCGCACCTTCCTCCGCTGGCGCGAGGCCCCGGCGGAGGAGCTGGCCCGGGACGACGCGGCCGCTGCCGTCGCCGCGTTGCTCGCGGCGGGCGAGACGCTCGGGTGGTTCGCGGGCCGCGTCGAGTGCGGTCCCGAGACGGCGGCAAGCCGGGCCGTGCTCCGCCTGCCTCCCGCCGCCGATCCGCTCGGAGCCGCGGGCGACGACGAAGTGCTCGCCGCCCCCGCCGAGCGCGCAGCCGCCCTCTTCGATTTGGACCCGCGCATCCTCTCGCCGCTCGTCGCTTCGGGTCCCGGATTCGTGCTGCGCGTCGACCGAGAGGAGCAGCGCGCGCTCCACGCGGTGCTCGGAGCGCTCGAGGCCGTGGGCTTTCCCCCTCTCGTTCTGGCGAAGCCGCTCGCCCGGCCCGGCGAGCCGGTGGCTTGCACGCCGCGCGATGCCTGGGACGCGTTCGAGACGCTCCCGGTCGACGCTATCATCATGGAGCGCCATCTCGTCCGGCGGCCTTGACGCGCCCCCCTGATAGCTGGGAAATTGCGGTATGGTCCAGCAGGTGACGTCACCTCAGCCCTTCGTGCCCGGCCTCGCCGGCGTCATCGCCGCGCAATCCCGCGTGGGATTCGTGGACGGGCACAACGGTATCCTCGAGTACCGCGGGATCCCCATCGAACGGCTCGCCGAGCACAGCACGTTCGAGGAGACCGCCTACCTCCTGCTGCACGGCCATCTGCCCACGCGCAAGGAGCTGGCCGACTTCGACCGCGCGCTGAAGTCGCACCGCGAGGTGCGGCCGGAGCTGATCGCCTTGATCCGCTCCCTGCCGAAGGGCGGTCACCCCATGGCGGCGCTGCAGACCGCGGTCGCGGCGATGGGCCTGTACTACCCGCGCACCGGCGCGACGGACGCCACCGAGCGCGTCGTGTCCGCGTACCGCATCATCGCGCAGGTGGCCACGATGCTCGCCGCATTCGCCCGCCACCGCCGCGGGCAGCCGCCGGTGGCGCCGCGCCAGGACCTGTCCCACGCCGCGAACTTCCTCTACATGATGAACGGGGCCGAGCCGGCACAGGTCGCGGCGAAGACGATGGACGTCGCCTTCATCCTGCACGCCGAGCACACGCAGAACGCCTCGACGTTCACCTGCCGCGTCGTCGGCTCTTCCGAGGCCGATCCCTACGCGGCCGTGTCGGCGGGGCTCGGTTCGCTCGGCGGGCCGCTGCACGGCGGCGCCAACGAGGCCGTGCTGGACATGCTCGAGCAGATCGGGGACACGAGCCGCGCGAAGGAATGGTTCGAGAACGCCGTCGCCCAGAAGAAGAAGATCATGGGGCTCGGTCACCGCGTCTACAAGGTGAAGGACCCTCGCGCCTTCGCGCTGCAGAAGCTGGCGCGCCAGGTGTTCGACGAGCTGGGCTCCACCAAGCTCTACGACATCGCCCGCGCCATCGAGGATCTGGCCGCCGATCGGCTGGGCCCGAAGGGCATCTACCCGAACGTCGACTTCTTCTCCGGCACCGTGTACCTGAAGCTCGGGATCGAGCGCGAGCTCTTCACCGCGATCTTCGGCGTCGCGCGCGTGGCCGGTTATCTGGCCCACTACCTCGAGCAGATGGAAGACAACCGCATCTTCCGTCCCGAACAGGAGTACCTCGGGCCGCACGACGCTCCGTACGTCCCCATCGACCGGAGATAGAGGGGCGCGCCGTGGCCCCGGGCATCTCCGCCATCGTCAAGCGCAACGGCGAGATCGTCCCGTTCCACCGTGAGAAGATCACCGTCGCCATCTACAAGGCCGCGGCCGCGATCGGCGGGCACGACCGCCCGCTCTCCGAGCGGCTCTCCGCGCAGGTCGTCGAGGCGCTCGAGGCGACGTACGACGACGACACGCCGCCCACCGTGGAGGAGATCCAGGACGTCGTCGAGCGCGTGCTCATCAAGAACGGTCACGCGAAGACGGCGAAGACCTACATCCTCTACCGTCACGAGCGGGCGCGGATGCGCGACGAGCGCCGTACCGGGCGGATCGAGAACATCCCCTACAAGGCGATGTGGCAGTCGCTGGACTGGGCGGTCGCGCACGGCTGCGAGACGGTGCAGAAGCTCAACGCGGTCATGCGAGAGGGCCGCCTCCCCGGGCTCATCGCCGACGCGGACGCCCGTTACGAGGGGATCCTGGACGCGGCCGCCGCGGCCATCCGGGAGCGGGGCCAGTCGCTCCGCTTCATCATCGTGGCGGGGCCCAGCTCGTCGGGCAAAACTACCACCACGCTCAAGCTCAGCGAGAGGCTCGGCGCGCACGGCATCCCGGTGATCCCGCTGGCCCTCGACAACTACTTCTTCGACCTGGAGCTGCACCCGCAGGACGAGCACGGCGATCACGATTTCGAGACGCCGGAGGCCATGGATCTCCAGCTCGTCAACCATCACCTGGCCGAGCTCGACGCCGGACGCGGAATCGACGTTCCCAAGTACGACTTCAAGGCGGGGCGGCGGACGAGCGTCACCACGCGCTTCGACCCGAAGCCGGGCACGCTCGTGCTCCTGGACACGCTGCACGGCCTCTACCCGGGCCTCACCGAGAGCGTCCCCGCGGAGCACAAGTTCAAGGTGTACATCGAGACGATCGGGCAGATGAAGGACGCGAACGGCAGGTACATCCGCTGGACCGACGTCCGCATGCTGCGCCGGATGATCCGGGACTCCCAGCACCGCGGGTATTCTCCGGAAAGCACCATCCTGCACTGGCACTACGTGCGCCGATCCGAGCTGAAACACATCATCCCGTTCCAGGGGATGGCCGATTTCCTGGTGGATTCCGGACTCGCGTACGAGCTGCCGTTCCTGAAGCTGCACCTCTTCGCCCGGTTCGCCGACTTCATCAAGAAGTGGGCGAACGACGAGCGGCGGCTCGACGGCTGGATCCGGGCCAAGCGGGTCGACGAGCTGCTCTCGTCCATCGCGGACGTGAAGGACGACTCGGCCGTGCCCGCCCGTTCGCTGCTGCGCGAGTTCATCGGAGGGAGCGCCTACGATGTCCACTGAGTCCGGACGGGAAGCCGCGACGGCGATCCGCTCGGTGGAGTGGACGCTGGACGCACCCGGGCGCCTGGACCGCACCGTCACCACGCTGCCCGCGCCCACGGCCGAGGAAGTTCTCGTCGCGACGCGGGTGGGCGCGGTCAGCCCGGGCCTCGAGCGCGCGCTCCTGCACGGCACCTGTCCCGCGGTCACCGCCCGCGCGTATCCACGCCAGCCGGGCGGACTCAACGTGGTCGTCATCCGCGAGTCGCAGGACCGCTCGCTCGTCGGAGACCGCGGCATCGCCCTGCTCGGACACCGGGACTTCGCCCTGATCCCGTACAACCGCTTCCTGCGCGTGCCGCCCGGGATCTCCGACGAGATCGCGCTGCTCGGCGTGCTGGCAGCGGACGCGAGCTACGCCGTGGAAGTGGCCGCGGTGGATCCGGACGAGGACTGCCTGGTGATCGGCGGCGGCATCCTCGGCGCGCTCATCGCCTGGGAGCTGTGCCGCCGCACGCGCGGGGCGGTGCGCATCGTCGAGGCGGACCGCGACCGTCGCGAGCTGCTGGAACGGATCCGCTTCCCCTCCGAGGTGCGCGTCTCCGATCGGCCGGGCCGGTACCTCTTCCACTCCGTGTTCGAGTGCGCGAACTCCGCGGCCGCCTTCGAGCTCTCGCAGGAGGCGGCGCGGGCGGGCGGCTCCATCGTGGTCGTGGCGGACGGGTGCCACGAGCCGTACCCGCTGGCGGGCGGGTTCTTCGCCAAGGGTCTCTACCTGGGCAAGCCCGGCAGCCATCCCGATCTTCGCGGCTTCCTGAACGAGTGGTTCTCCCGGCGAGAGGACCGCGCGACGCTCGTCGCCAACGCGTTCCGCGAGGACATCCGCTTCGACGAGTTCCCCCAGTCCTACCTCAAGGCCGTCCTGGCGCCGATCTCGGAGCGGGCCGGCCTGCTGCCTCGCGTCCTGTACTGACGGGTCCGCCTGGCCGCCTCACGTCCTGTACTGACGGGTCCGCCAGCCGCCTCGCGTGCTGTCCGGGCGGGCCGGTCCTTTCGCGTTTCCTGAGCGATCCTGACATCCGGAGGGGCGCGTCAACCCTTCCAGCCTGCCGACCGATGAAGAGGGACGCCCTGGCTGCCTGCGCGCGAGAATGCACGGAACTCGGTCACCCGCTTGGATGCTTCCGACGCTTGTCGCGCTCGCCGCGGCGAGCTCGCCGCCGTCCGCCCGCGCCGCGTCGTACCTGCTCGGCGCGGAGAAGGACGCGTGGATCTCGGAAGCTTCCCCCGTCCAGAACCACGGCACCGACACGGAGCTGTACTCGAAGCAGGAGCTCCTCGCCGACGAACGCCCGATGCTGCAGTTCGATCTCAGCGCGATCCCCGCGGGCTCCGCCGTCAAACAGGCGACGCTCGGGCTGTTCGTGACGCAGGCCGACTCGTCCCGCCCGATCGACGTCCACCGGGTGACGAGCCCGTGGAACGAGGCCAGCGTCGTCTGGCTCAGCCACGGTCATCAGTACGACCCGTCCACGCGCTGGGGATCGTTCGTGGCCGCGCCGGCGGGACCGGTCACGGTGGACGTGACCGCGCTGGTGCAGCTCTGGCTGGACGGCAAGAAGGGCGGCAACCAGGGCCTCACGCTTGCCTCCACCGCGATCGGGACGAAGTCGCACTTCGCCAGCCGGGAGTGGGCCGTGGGCGGCGAGCAGCCCTGGCTCTACATCCTCACGGATCTGCCGACGGCCCGCGTGGCCACGGGCACGTACGTCGGCGACGGCTCCACCAGCCGCTCCATCACCGGGCTCGGCTTCGCGCCCGATCTCGTCCTGGTGAAGGGCGACCACGGGCTGCAGGCAACGGCCCGCTCCTCCACGATGCCCGCGGGACTGTCCAAGCCGCTCGGCACGAGCGATGCCCTCGTCTCGTCTCGCGTCGTCTCGCTCGATGCGAACGGCTTCACCATCGACGCGGACAGCGAGGTCAACGAGCCGGGCACGGACTTCCACTGGACCGCCTTCCGCGAGGGAACCGGACCTCCCTTCGCCGTGGGCACCTACACCGGCGACGGGCTCGACGACCGCAGCATCGCCGCCGGCTTCCAGCCGGGTTACGTCATCGTGATGGGCGCTTCGAACGAGCAAGCGATGCAGCGCTTCGGTTCGCAGGGCCTGAACAGCAGCCTGGAGTTCAAGTCCGGCTCGGAGCTCTCCGACCGCATCCAGCGCTTCGAGGCAGCCGGTTTCCAGGTGGGCTCGAACATATCGGTGAACGAGATCGACGAGGAGTTCCACTGGGCCGCGTGGGCAGCGATGCCCGGCCAGCTCGCGGAGGGCACGTACACCGGCGACGGGACCGACGACAGATTCATCCCCGCGGGCTTCCAGCCCGACTGGGCGATGGTCCGCATCCGCACGAACGCGGACGGCTCGGTGCACCGCCCGTCGACGCTCGCCGGCGACGCGACATTGCCCATCTATCCCGGCGGATCCTTCGCCGACGGGATCCAGGCGCTGGCGCCGGGCGGCTTCGAAGTGGGAACCGACAGCGCGGTGAACCGGTCCGGCGTCGATCTCTTCTTCGTAGCCGCCCGGGACTCGGTCGCCACGGCGCCGGCCGACCTGCACGTGGCCAAGGTCGTCGACCTGGCCGCGCCGAACGAGGGAGACACGGTCGGCTACACCGTCACCCTGCAGAATCTCGGGCCCGGCGACGCGAGCGGCGTGGTCGTCGCGGACTCCCTCCCCGCCGGCGTCACCTGGATCGGCGACTCGCCGACCCAGGGCGTGTACGACTTCGCAGGCGGTCTCTGGACCGTCGGGGACGTCGCCGCGGGAGACAGCGCGACGCTGTGGGTCTCGGCAACGGTCGATCCCGGCACGGGCGGCACGACGATCGTGAACGGTGCGTCGATCGCCGCGTCCTCGTCCCTCGATCCCAGCTCCGGCAACGACGCCGACTCCGCCGCCATCGACGTGCAGAGCGCAGACCTGGGCGTCGTCAAGACGTCCAACCGGAGCACGGCCTCGGAGAACAGCTCGGTCACGTTCACCGTCTGGCTCCACAACTACGGACCCGATTCCGCCACCTCCGTCGTGGTGGCCGACACGCTCCCGTCCCAGGTCACGTTCGTCGGCGCGGTCCTCAGTCAGGGCACGTACGACGACGCCAGCGGTCTGTGGGACCTCGGCGCCCTCGCGGCGGGCGACAGCGCTTCGCTCCGGATCACCGTCCAGGTCGACCCCGGAACGGCCGGCCAGGTCGTGACGAACACGGCGCTCCTGGCCGGGGCCGATCAGGCCGATCCGAACGCGGCGAACGACTCCGACTCCGCGTCGTTCAACGTGCTCTTCATCGTGACGCTCGACGTCGCCAACCTCTCCGTGATCAAGACCGTGGACATCCCGACCCCGGATGAGGGAGCCACGTTGCACTTCGCCGTCAACCTGACGAACTCCGGTCCGCAGGACGCGACCGGCGTCGAAGTGACCGACGTGCTCCCCGCGGGTCTCACCTACCTGGCCGACTCCACGAGCGCCGGCAGCTACGACTCCGGTACGGGGACCTGGACCATCGGCGACGTGTTCGCCCCGAGCACCGAGACATTGGACCTGTGGGCGACGGTGGATGCGGGCACGGCCGGCGCAACCCTGAGCAACGTGGCTCTCGTGACCGCCACCGAGCAGGACGACACGAACCCGGCGAACAACGCGGACACCGCGTCCGTCAGGGTGCTCGCCGCGGACCTTTCCCTGGCGAAGACCGTCGACGTCGCTCTCCCGAAGGAGGGCGACACCGTGCACTTCACGGTGTGCGTCCGCAACGAAGGCCCGGACTCGGCAGCCGGCGTCGAGGTGACCGATTCCGTGCCGCCCGGTCTGACCTGGACCGGGGATACGCCGAGCCAGGGCACGTACGACTCCGGGACGGGCGTCTGGGTCGTCGGCGCAGTCGCGGTGGGTGACAGCGCGACGCTCGACCTGGCGTGCTCGGTCGACGCCGGTGCCGCGGGATCGTCCATCCAGAACGTCGCGGCGGTCACCGCCTCGTTGCGGGGCGATCCGGACGGCAGCGACGATGCCGCCGCGGCCATGCTCTACGTTCCCGCCGTCGATCTCGCGGTGACGAAAGTCGTCGATGCGCCCGCCGCCAACGAAGGAGACGCCGTCGTCTTCACGATCGGCGTGGCCAACGCCGGGCCGGACTCGGCGAGCGCCGTCCTGGTCGCCGACCTGCTGCCGGTGGGCCTCACCCATCAGTCGGACTCCGCGACGCACGGGATCTACGCTCCCGGCGCCGGTCAGTGGGACCTGGGCTCGCTGGCCGCCGGAGACAGCGCGACGCTCTCGATCACCGCCACCGTCGATCCGGGGACCGGCGGCACGACGCTCTGGAACGCCGCGGCGCTCGCCGCCCTCGATCAGACCGACGTCGCCGCCGCGAACGACGCCGACTCCGTTTCGGTGAGCGTGCGTCTCGCCGACCTCGCCGTGGCGAAGACTGTGGACGATCCGAACGCGCAGGAGAACGCGACGGTCGTCTTCGGGATCGTGGTGACGAACGCCGGGCCCGACTCGGCCGCCGGCATCCAGATCCTGGACGCGCTGCCCGCCGGGGTCACCTACGTGTCGCACGTGGTGACGCTCGGCTCGTGGAACCCGCTGAGCGGCGCGTGGACCCTCGGGACGCTGGCCGCCTCCGACAGCGCCACGCTGACCGTCACCGCGACGGTCGACCCGGGCACGGCCGGCTCGACGCTCGTGAACGTCGCCTCGGTGGCCACCTCCGACGTGGCCGACCACCAGCCGGCGAACGACTCCGCGTCCGCCTCGATCGTCGTGCCGGCCGGCATCACCGTCTTCGCCTCCCAGTCCACCGCGGTAGCGAACCCGGGCGACGCGGACGTGCACCTGCTCACGTTCTCGGTGGCCAACTCGCACCCCTTCCCGGTGACGCTGGACGCGGTCTCGCCGGCCAACGTGACCGCCGGTCCCGGCACCGTGGCCGAGCGCGACGCCGAGCTGGGCACGCTGACCCTCTGGCAGGACGACGGCGACCTCGTCTTCGAGCCGGCGGCCGATTCGCCGCTGGCCTCGGCGACGGCGGCAGGCGGCTCGATCCCGTTCGCCCCGCTGTCGTTCGCGCTGCCGTCCGGCGCGCTGGCCTCGTTCCACGTCGCCGCGGATCTCGCCCTGACGGCCCGGGACGGCGACACGCTCGATCTCCAGCTCTCGGGGCCCGCAAGCGTCGCGTTCGTGGAGGCCGTGAATCACCTGAGCACCTGGCCGCTCGCGCCGGCCGGAGCCGTCACCGTGGACGGCGCGGTCGCCGCGCAGATCACGGCGTCGGCGCTCGCCGACTCGACTCTCGCCGCGGGGAGCAGCGGTGCCGTCGTGTTCGCCGCCGTCGTTCCCGCGAACGGCTACGCCGCCGACGTGCTGCAGGCGTTCCGCATCGAGAACCAGGGAACCGCGGTGGCCGGAACGGACGTCGCCGCACTGCGGCTGTGGGTGGACGGCGGCGACGGCGCTCCCGACCTCGGCGCCGGGGACGACGCGGCCGTCGCCGCGCTGGTCGGGCTCGGCTCCGCGTGGACCGCCTCCGCGCTGTCCGTTCCGGTTCCGCCCGGAGGCGCACGTCTCTTCGTCAGCGCCGACCTCGCCGCCGACGCCACGCACGCTTCGACAATTCGCCTCCGGCTGCCGGCCGCTCCGGTCGCGCTGACCGTGGCGAGCGCGAACGACGGGCCGATGGACGCCGCGGTCGTCTGCCCGGCGTTGTTCACGATTCAGGGCGCTCCGAGCGACATCACCGTGAGCGCGGCGCAAACCGGCGCGACGCTGCTTCCCGGCGCCGCCGCGCTGGAGGTGCTGCGCCTCATCGTCTCCAACGAGGGCGCCGAGGCCGAGACCCTCTCCACGCTGACGCTCACCAACATGACGACCGGACCGGGCACGCAGTCCGAGCGCGACGGCGAGTGGTCGCCGCTGCAGCTGGCCGTGCTCAAGGGTGGGATCGGCGTCGGGGTCGGCGGGCTGCGCGCGGGGTTCTCGAACGGTACCGTCACCTTCGCGATGAACACGGTCATCGCCGCGGCGGAGTCGGTTACGGTCGTCGTCACGTCGGGCGCGTCGCTCTCCGCGCGGGACGGAGACATGCTCGATCTCGCGGTAGCCGACTCGACCGACTTCGTCTTCACGCGCCCCGTCTCGCTCGTGCGGACGTGGCCGCTCGCGCCTGCCGGAGCGTTCCCCGTCGACGGCATGTCCGTCGCGCAGGTGGGCGTCTCGGGGACCGCCCTCCCCATCAACCTGTTGACCGGCTCGACGAACAACCCGTCGCTCGCGGTCACCATCCCCGCGAACGGCTATGCCGCGGACACGCTGCGGACCCTGAACGTGAAGAACCTGGGGACCGCCGCCGCCGGATCGGACATCGAGCGCGTGGACCTGTGGCTGGACGTGGACGGGGACGCCATCCCCGAGCCGGGCGGGGCCGATGCCGCCGGCCGTCTCGGGCCGATGGTCTTCACCGGCGACCGCTGGGAGATCACCGGTCTCGCCGTGCCGGTGCCAGCCGCGGGCCGCCCCGTCTTCGTCACCACCGACATCGCCGCGCAGGCCACCGTCGGCTCGAGCGTCACCCTGGTGATCCCCGGCTCCCCCGACCTCGGTGCGTTCATGGCCAGCACGAACGACGGTCCGCTGGACGGCGACGCGCCGGCGGCCACCGCGCGCCAGACGCAGCTCGTCTCCACGTCGGATCGGATCGTGCTGACCACGTCGGCGGTGGCGCCCGGGACCGTCGCGCCGGGGCAGACCGACGTCGTCCTGCTCTGGGTGCGGGCCAAGAACGACTACACCGTTTCCAAGACGATCACCGGGATCACGGTCACGAACGGCACCGCCGGCAGCGGAACGCAGGCGAACCTGGACGCGCAGATGGGCACGCTCCGTCTCCGGACGAGTACCCCGACCGCCCCGCCGATCGCGCAGGCCATCTTCGCCTCGGGCCGTGCCCCCTTCGGCTCCTTCGCCTTGACCCTCGCTCCCGGCGAGACTCGCGCCCTCTTCGTCACCGCGGATCTCTCGCTCGCGCTCGCGTCGGACGGCGACGCGCTCGGCGCTTCGGTCGCCGGTTCGCCGGACGTGACGTTCTCCACGCCGACCACCGTCGTGGCGGGCTGGCCCCTCGACTCCGGCGCTGCGTGGACCGTCGACGGCATGCTGGCCACCCAGATCGCCAATCATGGCGCCCCGCCGCTGACGCTCGGCCCTTCGGAGGGCCCGGCGCTCGCGCTGGACGTGACGCTGCCGTCGAACGGGTACGCGGCCGACGTTCTTCGCGGCGTGACCGTGGTCAACGACAGCACCGCGACCGCCGCGGACGTCGCCGCGATGCGGCTCTACCGGGACGGCGGCGACAACTTCTTCGACGCCGGCGCGGGGGACGACGTCGACCTCGGACCGATGAGTCCCCTCGCCGGCGCCTGGACGAGTCCGGCACTCGCCGAGCCGCTGGGACAGAACGGCGCGCGCTGCTTCGTGGCGGTGACGTCCTCGGCTTCGCTGACCGACGGGCGAACCGTGCGGCTGGCGATCCCGGTCGGCGGCGTCAACGTCGAGTCGGGCAACGACGGGCCCACCGACGCGCGCATCGCCAACACGAACACCATGACGCTCTCCACCGCGGCGCTGCTGGCCACGCTCGACCTCGCGCCGAACGCCAGCACGATCGGCAGCCCGGTGACGGCCACCTTGCTCGTCCGCAACGCCGGAGACTCCTCCATCGTGGGCATCACGCCCTCCGCGCTCATCGCCGACAGCGCCGGCGTGCTCGCGCCGGCTGGCGGTCCCGTGCCGTCCTCCTTCTCGCTGGCCGCCGGCGACTCGGCCGCGTTCACCTGGACGTGGACGGCGGCCGCCGCGGGAATCGTGCGCCTCACCGGATCGGTGTCCGGGACGGAGCTGGGTACGGGCCTCCCGCGGCAGTCGCTGGACGCCACCTCCGACGCGCACCAGGTGTTCGTGGAGGCGCAGGACATCGAGCTCTTCCCGACGGAGTCGATGCCCTTCTCCATCAGCCGCGGCCAGACCGGCGTCGTGCCGCTCTCGCTCACGTTCACGAACAACGTGGGCGGCGGCGGCTCGGACGTGGAGATCACGCGCGTGCGCTTCCGTCTGGTCGACGGGACCGGCGCGGGCATCGTCCCCGCCGATCTCCTGGCCCGTGTCGTCGTCAACGAAGGCACGAACGCCTACGCCACGGTCACGTCGCTCCCCGCCGCGGGCGACTCCGTGGACCTCCTGCTCTCGCCCTTCCCGAAAGTCGCTGCCGCAGCCGGGCAGGTGACGCTCTCGCTCTCGCTGGACATCTCCGACACGACGACGGTCCCGGACTTCCGCCTGCAGATCCCCGGCAGCGCGTGGTTCGAGGCCCGGGACGCGACCAGCGGCGCGCCGGTCGCGGTGCTGCTCGCTCCGACGGAATCGTTCCCGATCGAGTCCGGGCTTGCGCGGGTGGTCGCCGAGGCGACCGAACTGGACGTCTCCGCCGTCCCCGGTCCGCCGGTCATCGCCGGACGCGGCCAGACCGACGTCCCTCTGCTCTACGTCGGTTTCCTGAACCCGGACCCGGACAGTCTCGCCGCCGACGTCCGTGTCAGCTCCTTCGAGGTGACGCTGGTCGATTCGCTCGGGGCGGCGATCGCGTCACCGGCGCAGTATCTGCAGCGCATCCGCGTGCTCGCTCCGTTCCAGGTGCTGCTGGCCGACCGGCAGATCACCGCCTCGGACGACTCGACGATCGCGCTGGTGCTCTCGCCGCTGCTCTCCGTGCCGATGAACAACCCGCTCGTCGTGAGCCTCCGCGCGGACATCGCGGCGGCGGCACCGCTCGTGACCGTGCGTCTCGCGCTCGCCGATGCGCAGTCCTTCGACGCCAGGGACGCGAACACGGGGGCCGTGGTCCCGGTGATCTACGCGCAGACACAGGTCCTGGGCCCGCCCGTCATGCTCGTCCAGCCCGCCGACTCGGTCGCGGTCTCCGCCGTTCGCCGTCTCCCGCCCACGCTTCCGGTGGGGACCGCGGACGTCGCGGCCGCCGGCATCGTCGTCCGCCACCCCGGCGGCGGCACGGTGGGTCCCGTCGCGGTCCAGTCCATGACGCTGGAGTGCCGCGACGGATCCGACAGCCCGCTCCTTCCCGCCGCGTACCTCGACCAGGTGCGCGTCCTGCGCCGCGGCGCGCAGGTCGGCCTCGTGTCGAACCTTCCCGGGTCCGGCGGCTCGTTCACGGTCGTGCTCTCGGGGCCGCAGGTCGCACCCGGCCAGGCCGACACGCTGGAGGTGCGCCTCGACCTGGAGGTGACCGCACCGGCGACGCTCTTCCGGCTCGCCCTGCCGCAGACCGGCCTCGTCGTCACTGACGCGAGCCTCGGTCTGCCCGTGTCGGTGGTGGCCGACTCCCTCGCCTCCTTCCCGCTCTCCTCCGGCGTTACGCAGATCGTGTCGCCCGCGCGCCAGCTCGTCGTCGGATTCGAGGACCGGATGCCGCCGGTGCTCGCCGGCGGTGGCTCCGCGGTCTCCTTCGCCGCCCTCTCGTTCACGAACCCGGCCGCGCCGACCGCCGGACCGATCTTCCTCGACAGCCTCGCCGTGCGCGCCGCGGACGGCGCCGGCCTCCCGCTCGATCTCGGAGACGCCGCCGTCCGGCTCGAAGCGTGGGAGGGCGATTCCCTGCGGGCGTCGAGCGGCGATCTCGTCGCCGGCGATGCGCTCGGAACGCTGCACCTCTCCCCGAGTCTCGCGCTCCCGCCGGGAGTGACGCGGGATCTCGAGCTGCGCGCCGCGTACCGCGCCGGCACCGCCGTCACGTCCCTCCGTCTCGGTCTCGAGGCGCAGGACGTCGGCCCGGCGCAGCCGTCGAGCTCGCTGCTGGCCATCGCCGTGCTGGCCCGCGACGGTCAGTCCTTCCCGTTCTGGACGGAGGCCGGCAACTTCTCCGGCGCGACGCTCGAGGAGAGCTGGTCCAACTTCCCGAACCCGTTCGCCGCGGGCCGTGATCACACCACGTTCGCGTTCTTCCTCGTGCAGCCGGCGAAGGTCACGCTCAAGCTGTGGACCGCGCGCGGCGACGCCGTACGCACCCTCGTCGAAGGCCGGGCGCTGCCGGCCGGGCTGCACCAGAACCTCGCCTGGGACGGCCGCAACGGCCGCGGCGACACCGTGCTCAACGGGATCTACCTGGCGGAGCTCTCCGTCGACTACGACGACGGCGCGAGCGCGCGAGCGGTCCGCAAGGTCGCGGTCGTCCGATGATGCGCCACCACGCTCTCCTCGCGGCGCTCCTCGCGCTCGCCGCCGCTCCGGCCGCGGCGCAGGACGGAGGCACGACTTCGGTCTTCGCCGACGGCGCCGGGAACCGCGCCCTGTCGCTGGGCGGCGCCTACGCCGCCATCGGCGGCGACGCCAGCTCACCGGTGTGGAACGCGGCCGGGCTGGGCTCGGTGCAGCGCGCCGAGCTGCAGGCCTCCTCGGCCACGCTCTACGGGCTGGACATCTCCGAGCAGTACGCGTCCCTCGCGGTGCCGAGCTGGCGCTGGGGGACGGCCGCCTTCGCCTTCCGGCGCTTCGCGGTGAGCGGCGTGGAGCGCCGCAGCGATCGCAACGTGCTGCTCGAGGAGGACATGTCCGACTCGCAGACCGAGCTCAAGCTGTCCTTCGCACGTCCCATGGGCGAAGGCTGGGACGCTGGCGGTTCGGTCAAGGTGCATCGCCAGAGCCTGGCCGGGTACGACGACTTCGGCGTGGGCCTCGACCTGGGCGTGCTCCTGCGGCCCGGCGCCATCCTCGGGCGCGAGGGCGAGTGGATGGACCGGCTGCAGCTCGGGCTCGCGCTTCAGAACGTCATCGAGCCGACGCTGCGTCTCGATCAGGACGCCGTCCCCGACCCGACCGCGCTCCGCGCCGGCTTCGCCTGGCGCCAGCCGTACCGCCTCGGCGGCTTCGGACCGGGTCACGTGCTGGCCGCCTTCGACGTCGTGCACACGCCCGGACTCTCCGGCGAAACCCACGCCGGCATCGAGGTGGCTCCGCATCCGCTGCTCGCGCTGCGCTTCGGTCTGGACGACGGCGAGCTCACCGCCGGCACCGGAGTACGCTGGAACCTGTACGCGTTCGACTACTCGATGGAGAACGGACCTTTCGACAGCGTGCACCGCTTCGGACTGACGCTGCAGTTCGGTACCACGCTGGACCAGCGACGCGCCGAAGCCCGCCGCCGGGAGGACGAAGCGTTCCGTGTACGCCTCGCGGAGTCGTTCGCGGAGCGGGAGGCCGAGCGCGTCGCCGAGCTGCTCGAGCAGACACGCGCGCTGCTCGCCGAGGATCGGGTCGACGAGGCGCTGGAGCGCGTCGCGACGATCGTCGCGCTCGATCCGGATCACGCCGATGCGCGCGCGCTGGAGTCCAACGCGCTGCTGGCCAAGGCCGCGCGCCAGGAGGCCACCGGGCAGCTCGCCGACGCGACCGTGCTGTACGCGCGCGTCCTGGCTCTTTCGCCCGAGCACGCGGACGCCAGGGCCGGGCTCGAGCGCTGCCGCACCGAAGGCGATCTGCGCGCCGCCCGCTCCGCGCGCATCCGCGAGCTGTTCGGGCAGGGCCTGGACGCCTTCACCGCCGGGCAGCTCGTCGTGGCCAGAGACACGTTCCGCGACATCCTGAATCTCTCTCCCGAGGACGCCGAGGCCCGCGCCATGCTCGAACGCACGCGCATCGCGATCCGCGGGAGGATCGCCGACTTGGTCGAGCAGTCCGGGCGCTTCCTGGATCGCGGCCTCCTCGACGAGGCCGGCGGGCTGCTGATCGAGGCGCAATCCCTGGACCCCTACGCGAGAGGCCTGGCCGAGGCGATGGCGCGCCTCGACCGCGAGCGGGCGGCGCGCCAGGAGGGGGCGCGCGGCCAGCAGCTCGCCGCGGCCAAGCCCACGCCGTCCGGCGTCGCCGCGCAGGGGCCGGCGCTCTCCACCAAGAAGCGCAAGGAGATCGCCGACCTGTACGAGCGCGGCATGGAGGCGATCGATGAGTCGCGGCCCGACGACGCGCTGCGCTACTGGGAGCTCGTCTGGCTCGCCGATCCCAGCTACCTGAACGTCGCCGACTTCTTGAAGCGCGAGTACCTGCTGCGCGGCCTCGAGTCCTTCTCGCGGGGCCGGCTGGAGGACGCCGTCGGCCTGTGGGAGAAGGCGCTCAAGGTCGATCCCGAGGACGAGAAGACGCTCGGCTACCTGCAGCGCGCGCGGGAGCAGCAAATGCGCACGCGGGAGATCCTGGGATCCGAGACGGAGGGCGCGCAGTGACGGAGAAGACGAGCGCGGGCGGGCGGCGCGTCATCAGCATCCGCTGGATCGTGGCCGGCGCGGCGATGGCGCTGACCGCGTTCTCCGTGCTGGGTGTCGGAGCTTTCGCCGAGCGCAACGCGCGCCGCACCCTGACCCACGAGCTGCAGGCCCGGCTGCTGCTGGAAGTCAGGAACCTCGCCCTGACCAGCTCCGGAGCGCTGCTCAGCGAGTTCCCGGAGCTGACCCTGTCACCGATCCTCTCCAAGATGCGCGAGGACGAGGACGAGTTCGCGTTCGCCGTGGTGGTCGACAAGTCCGGAGTGATTCGCGGACACGCCGATCCGCGGCTGATCGGCGAGAAGTTCGAGCCGGCCGCGCCGCTGCGGCCGATCCAGGTCTCCGCCTCGCTCGGTCCGGGCGAGGTGGTGTTCGCCGACGAGTCCGTCTTCCTGGCACAGACGCCGGTCAGCCGGCGCGGCGAGCTGGGGAACGAGATCGGCACCGCCTGGGTGGCGCTGCGCCGCGATTACGTCGAGTCGACCATCGACGAGGCCCGCCGCGGACAGATCCCGCTGGTGGTCGCGCTGATGGCGGCCGCCTCGGGAGCGGCGTTCGTGCTCGTCTCCGTCCTGCTGCGTCCCGTCGGCGCGCTCCGCGCGGGTCTGGAGCGCATCGGCCGCGGCGACCTGGACACTCCGGTCCGGCTCCGGGACCGCACCGAGCTCGGCCTCCTGGCCGAGACGATGAACGAGATGTCGGAGCGTCTCAAGCAGGCCCAGGTGGAGCACGTCGAGAAGGAGCGGCTGGCCCGCGAGGTGGAGCTGGCGCGGGAGATCCAGTCTTCGCTGCTTCCCGCGGGCGACCTGCGCGTCGCGGGCTGCGTCATCGACGGCTCGCATCGTGCGGCCGCGGAGGTCGGCGGCGACTACTGGGACGTCTTCCCGCTCGCCGACGGACGTATCGGCGTGGCCATCGCCGACGTGTCCGGCAAGGGCTTGGCGGGATGCCTGGTCACGTCGATGCTCGCCGCGCTGGTGCGCGCGTTCCGGGATACGGAGTCCTCGCCGGCCGCGCTGCTCACCCGTCTGGAGAAGAACCTCGTCGGCTCGTTGCGTCCTGGCACGTTCATCACCATGTTCTACGGCATCCTGGATCCGCAGGGACGCGCGTTCCGCTTCGCCTCGGCGGGCCACTGCCCGCTGCTGGTGTGGCGTGCGCGCGAGCGTCGCGTCGAGTGGCACAAGACGCGCGGCATCCCGCTCGGCGCCGTGCGCGGAGACGCGCTCGCCGCCACGCTGCACGACGAGTGCATCCACCTGGCCCCGGGCGACCTCGCCTTGCAGTACACCGACGGCATCAACGAGGCCTTCGACGCGAGCGGCCGGAACCAGTTCGGGTTCGAGCGGCTGGAGCACACCGTCGCGGAGTCCGCACGGGGCGGCGCGCGCGCGGTGATCGACGCCATCCGGCGGCGCGTCGGCTCGTGGGCAGGGGATCGCCCGCCGCTGGACGACGAGACCCTTCTGGCGGTCGGAGCGGAGGCGGAGATCGTGGTCGCCTTCGACGGGGCACCCGACCCGGAGGTCGTGCTGGAACGGGCCCGCGCCGTGGGGCGGCGCCTGGCCCTGCGAGGCCACGTCGACACCCTGGTCGGCTTCGCCGGGTGGATCGCCGAGACGCCGGCCCTCGGCGACCTGCCGCCCCGTGCCGCCAAGGTGCTGGAGATGGTGCTCTACGAGGTGGCGGCGAACATCGCCGAGCACGGCCTCCGGAATGACGCGGCCCGCATGTTCGAACTCTGGTGGGCGCCCGGGCCGGCCGATGCTCCGGTAACGGGCGGGACCTTCGCCTTCGTCGACGACGGCAAGCCCTTCGAGCCGATGGGCGGCCGGATCGACCTGCGCGAGTCGGCGGTTCGCCGGCGAGGGCGGGGGCTCGGTCTCGAGATCATCCATACGGCGACGAAGGGCGTCGCGTACCACCCGAAGACCCCTGCCGGGAACGTGACGCTCCTGAAGTTCGACCCGGCGAAGATCCGGACCGAGGAGGAGGTGGCTCATGGGTAACGAGTTCTCGATCGAGAAGATCGGGGCGAAGGACACCGTGGCGATGTTCCGCGTGGCCGGCCGCCTCGACGCGAAGAGCGCGCAGGAGTTGATGCGCGCCTGCCGCGACGCGCGCGCGCACGGCCAGCGGCGGGTCATCGTGAACCTCGCGGGGGTGACGTTCGTCGCCTCCAGCGGCATCGGAACGTTGCTGGCTCTCACCGAGGAGTTCAAGGAGGCGGCGGGCAGCATCCACTTGGTCGCGCTGTCCGACGCGGTGACGTCCGTCGTGGACCTGCTGAATCTCGGCCAGTTCCTCAATCTCGGTCAGACGGAGACCGAGGTGCTGCAGGCGATCGGAACGTAGATGTTCTCGCTGTGGTCCAGGAAGGCGAACCCTCCGCCGGCCGAACCGCCGAGGGAACCCGAGCGCGGACCCGAGCCCCATTCGCACCGGGAGCTCGGACTGCTCTCTCTGCTCGAGCTCTCCAACGAGCTCAACGTGCGGGCCGACGTGTTCGAGATAGCCGACGTCGGGCTGTTCAATCTCATGGGCCACTTCGGGTGCGCGCGCGGAGCACTGTGGCTCCTGTCCGACGACAACGCCCAGGGCGCGGTGCTGGTCCGCGCGCAGGGAGTGCCCGATTCCGTCGCGCAGGGGCTCGGCACGCTGTGGATGCGGTGGTTCGCCACGCGCTCGTCGGCGATCTCCGAGCCCGTGCTGGTCGACGACCTGCGCGACCTCGGATCGCTTCCGGGACTCGACCTGGCCGTGCAGGCCAACATCGGTCTCTTCGCCCCGGTGGCGGTGCGCAGCCGCATGCTCGGACTTCTGGCGCTGGGCCGGCGCGTCGGCGGCGGCGACTTCGGTCTGCTCGAACGCGAGGTGCTGCAGGCATCGCTGAACCTGGTCGCCGTGGCGATGGACAACACCCACCTGTACAACCGCGCGGTCGAGAACAATCGGCGCCTGCGCCGCGCGAACGAGCAGCTCACCGAGATGGACCGCATCAAGTCCGAGTTCCTGAGCAACATGAATCACGAGCTGCGCACGCCGCTGACCATCATCTCCGCGTACCTCGACATGGTCATCGGCGCGGAGCGGGACGACTCGTGCCGCGACCACCTGCGCATCATCAAGGAGCAGACCACGCACCTGCACTCCATGGTCGTGAACGTGCTGGACTTCTCGAGCCTCTCGCGCGACGACCTGGAGATCCGCACGGCGCGCGGCGACGTGAAGGAGGTCCTGCGCGAGTACTACGTGGACCGGCGGCCGGGCGTCACCGCGGAGCTCCGCGAGCTCGTCTTCTCGGGTGCCTCCGACGTGCCTCCGGCGCTCTTCGACCGTCATCGGCTGCTGCAGATCGTCGACTCGCTCGTGGAGAACGCGGTGAAGTTCACTCCGCCGGGAGCCCGCATCCACGTTCGCGTCGAAGCGGAGCGTGCGCCGGGCCGGGACCGCGTGCGCGTCGACGTGGAGGACAACGGTCCGGGGATCCCCCCGGATCGCCTGCCGCACATCTTCGAGTCGTTCCGCCAGGGCGACGGATCGGGCACGCGCGAGCACGGCGGCATGGGGCTCGGACTCGCGCTGGCCAAGCAGCTCGCGGAAAAGATGAACGGCGAGCTTTCGGTGGGCACCGAGATCGGCGCCGGGACGATCTTCACGCTGCGGCTGCCGGCGGCGTAGCCCGTTCGGGACGGAACGCTAGCGCATCCGCCACGCCGTCGCGAGAGCGTCCGGCGTCGGCGGCACCGACTCGTCGATCCATCCCGCCGAGCGCATCGCGGCCGCGATCACCGGCATCTCCCCACCCCACAGCGCGGGGTCCGACCGCCAGTCCTCGGGGAGAGCCTCGGCGAGAAGCGCCGCTGGTCCATCCCACGCGATCCGACCCGCCTCGAGCAACAGCACCCTCTCGCACTCCTCGGCGACGAAGCCGAGGTCGTGGGAGACGATCACGTACGCCCGGCCGGAGCGGCGGATCTCGCCGAGCAGGTCGTGAAGGCGGTCGACTCCTTCCGCGTCGAGACCCGTGGTCGGCTCGTCGAGCACCACGAGGGACGGGGCGAAGGCCAGGATTCCGGCGATCGCCGCGCGGCGGGCCTCGCCGCCCGAGAGCGTCTCCGGCATCCGCCCGCCGATCGCGTCGGGATCCAGCCCGACGGTGCGGAGCGCGGCTCGCGCCTGATCCTTCGCCTGCTCCGGCGTCGCTCCGCGGTTCGCCGCGCCGAACGCGACGTCGGCGAGCACCGTCTCCTCGAAGAAGCCGCGCTCCGCTTCCTGGAAGACGAGTCCCGCTTCGGCGGCGCCGACGACGCGCCCGGCAGTCGGCGCCAGCAGCCCGGCGAGGATCGTGACGAGCGTCGTCTTTCCCGCGCCGGAGCGCCCGACGATTCCGATCCGCTCCCCGCGATGCACTTCGAGATCGATCCCACGGAGGACCTCGCGGGGGAACGCCAGGTCCGACGGCGGTGCCCAGCGTACGCCCTCGACCCGGACCAGCGCGCTCACGCGCGGACCGCCGCCACGATCGGTTCGACGCGGTTCCACTCCGGACCGGGTTCGCCCATCGGAACCGCGCCGCGCTCACGCAGGCGGCGGCGAAGCCGGTGCAGACGCGACCAGAGGATCCCGAGCCGATCGGCGTGCCAGGATCCGAGCAGGTCGGCCGGCGAGCCGTCGAACACGACCTTGCCGAGGTCGAGGCCGATGACCCGCTCCGCGGCGAGGATCTCCTCCGAGCGGTGCGTCACTTGGACGACCGCCGTCCCCGCATCGCGTGCGGCTCGGACGGCCGCGAGGAAACGGGCGCGGCCCGGCGGATCGAGCCTCGACGTCGCCTCATCCAGGAGCAGCAGCTTCGGGCGGAGGATGAGCGCCGATGCCAGCGCGAGCCGCTGCTTCTCCCCTTCGGACAGGAGGTGGGGCGGCCGGCCAGCCAGCTGCTCGAGGCCGCTCCAGGCCAGCGCCTCGTCCACGCGCTCGCGGATCTGCCAGGACGGGAGCCCTTGGTTCTCGAGCCCGAAGGCCAGGTCTCGTTCGACGGTGCTCCCCACGATCTGGTCGTCCGGGTTCTGGAAGACGAGGCCCACCGAGTCCGATGAATCCGATTCATCGAATTCGATTGACCCGGCCGTGGGGCGCTGCAGGCCGGCCAGGACGCGCAGCAGCAGCGATTTCCCTGCCCCGTTGGGGCCCACGAGGCACACGAATTCGTTCGATCGAATCGATAGGGAGACTTGGTCCAAGAGGAGCCGGCCGGCCTCTTCCGGGGGTCCTGCGAGGCAGACCTCCCGGACCCGAATCACGAGCGCGGCGCCTCCGCCCCGCGGAGCTCCGAGAGGCTCCGACGGGCGCTCTCCGCGAGAGGGTCCTTCGGGAAGTCCGCGAGGAACTGCGCCCAGGCCTCGGCCGCCTGGTCCGACCGGCCCAGGTCCTCGAGAGTCTTCGCGCGGGCGAAGGCGGCCTTCGCGTGCCGGGGGTCGATCCGGCAGGCCGCTTCGAACTCACCGAGGGCGCGCTTGTGCGCGTTCCGCTTGCGGAGCAGGGAGCCGAACGCGTAGCGCGAATCGGCGTCGTCGGGCCGAGCCTTCGCGATCGATTCCAGGATCTCGGTGGCCTCGGTCAGCTCGCCGGCGTGCATCAGCGCGAGGCCCAGGTTGTAGCGCACGTCCATGCGGCCCGGCGACCGGCTCAGCGCTTCGCGGAAGTGCTCGGCCGCGGTCCGGTACGAGCCGGCGTCCGCCGCCGCGAGCCCGAGCTCGAAGCTCTTGTCCGAGTCGGTGGCGACGGTCACGCGTTGCTCGAGCACTTCGCGGATCGGCAGGACCAGCACCGTGCCCCCCGGCACTCGCTCCTCGTATGGCCGATGCGTGAGCCGGGCGATGCTCGGTCCGAGGCCGGCGTCCCCGTAGACGGACTCGGCGATGTCGTCGAACGACGTGGCCGAGCGAAGGCGCACGATGATCTCGCCGGTGTTGGTCCGTTCGATAGGCGGTCCGGAGACGGTGGCGCAGCCCAAGCCGGTCGCGGCTGTCACGGCCAGCCCGGCGAGCGCGGTCCGAGCGGCGCGACGGAGCCTCCCGCTCACGACTCGTCCAGCTCCGCGAGCTGCCGGCGGGCGGTGTCCGCCCATGCGTCCGAAGGGAACGCGTACAGGAAGCGCTGCCAGGCGCGGCGCGCTTCTTCGGTCCGGCCGAGCTCCTGCAGTGTGCGCGCGCGATCGTACGCCGCGCGGGCATGATGCTCGTCGCGACGGACCGCCTCGTCGAGCTCGGCCAGCGCCGCCTCCAGCTCACCCCGCTCGCGCAGGACCGCACCGAAGGCGTGCCGGACCTCAGCGTCCTCTGGACGGCGCGCCGCCTCCTCGCGGAGCAGCGCGAAGGACTCCTCGGTCTCTCCGGTCCGCAGCAGGGCCTCGCCGAGCCGCAGGCGGACGTGCTCCAGCTCCGGCCGGAGGGCCCTCGCCTCCCGCAGCCGCTCGACCGCCTCGTCCCACTCGCCCTGCCGCCCCGACTCCTCGCCCTCGGCCAGCAGCTGCCGGGCGCGCGCGTCGCCTTCGAGGCGCTTCACCAGATCCCGCTTCGGAGGCAGGGTGAGCTTCGTGCCCGCCTTCAGGCCCTCCTCGAAGGCGAGTCCCTGGGACTCGGCGAGCGGCCGTGCGAGTCCGGCATCGTCGTAGACCGACAGAGCGAGGGACCGGAAGGACTGATCTTCGCGTACTTCGACCACGAGGCTCCCGTCCGGCTCGCGGCTGACGTTCGTGGCGGGGAGGGTCGCGCAGGCGGCGGCGAGGAACGCGGTCAGCCCCGTCGCCGCCGTCGCCAGCACCCACGGCCGTCGAACCGGCAAAGCCGCCCCCGTCAATCGCATTCGAATCAAGGCATGCCTCCGCCCGGTCTCGCCACTTCCAATTCGATGGAGTGAATGATTGTCTCGAGCTTCCGGTAGACCTCGACGAGGGGGATCCCCGTTCGGTCGGCGACGGCCCGGCAGGACTCGTACTCCGGCGCCACACGGAGCTTCCCTCCCCCGAGGTCTCCGACCTTCACGCGGACCTTGCCCCAGGGCGAGTCGACCTCGCGGATCTCCCGCGCGAGCTTCCACCGAGGGCAGACGTGTCGGCGAACGCCGAACGTGGTCGTCTCACGGAAGAGCGCGGCGGCCACTTTCTCGGCCGACCCCGGTTCGGCCGAGGCGGTCAGCAGGTACCCCGGCCGGCCCTTCTTCATGAGGACCGGGGTCACGAACGCGTCGAGCGCGCCGGCGGCCATCGCCTCTTCCAGGACCGCGGGCAGCATCTCCGGCGTGAGGTCGTCGAGGTTGGTTTCGAGGACCACCACCTCGTCGTGCTCCCACGGCATGCTGGCCGACAGGCCGCCCTCTTCCACCCACGTCCCGATCGAGACGCGAAGCAGGTTCGGGCGACCTGGAAGCTCCCGGGATCCGCACGAAACACCGACCATCTCCGCCGCGAACGGCCGATCGTTCATCGGTCGGCCGAGCGTCACGAGAAGAGCGGCACCTGTCGGGGTCAGGATCTCGCCGGGGATGTCCGTGCGAACGACCGGTAGCCCCTTCGTCAACTCGACGACCGCCGGGACCGGCACCGGCAGGCGGCCATGCGCGGTCTCCACCTCGCCCGTTCCCGTTCGGAGCGCCGAGAAGGTGACCCGCCGGACTCCCAGCAGTTCCAGTGCCTGCAGGGTCCCGGTCACGTCGACGATCGCGTCGAGGGCTCCGACCTCGTGGAAGTGAACTTCCTCGATCGGGATCCCATGCACGAGCGCCTCCGCCTCCGCCAGCCGATGGAAGACGCGAAGAGCCCCCTCGACGACCGTGGGCGAAAGCGCCCCTCCGCGGACGATTTGCGCCACGTCCGAGAGGTGCCGATGCCGCTGCTCGTCCGGGACCCGAACGTTCAGTCGGGTGCACCGGAACCCGCGGTGCCGTACCTCGTTCGCCTCGAGGGCGAAGGGCGGTAGTGGAAGGCTCGCCAGCCGCTCGCGGATCGTGGCGAGCGGAGCACCCGCGTCGATCAGGGCGCCCAGGATCATGTCGCCGGAGGCGCCGGTTACGGGATCGAAGTGCGCGACCTTCAAGCGGCCTCCCCCGCGATCTTCTCGGCGAACGAGCGGTCGTCTGCTCGGCGGGCCATGGATCGATTCACCAGTGTCGCGGCGCAACCGGCTCCGAAGCCGTTGTCGATGTTCACGACGGTAACCCCCGAGGCGCAGCTGTTCAGCATGGCGAGGAGGGCCGCGAGCCCGCCGAAGCTCGCGCCGTAGCCGACCGACGTGGGCACCGCGATGACCGGCACGTCGGTGAGCCCGCCCACGACGCTCGGTAGCGCGCCCTCCATTCCCGCAACGACGATGATGGCCGTGGCCCGGCGCAACTTCTCGCCCTGGCCGAGAAGGCGGTGGAGCCCGGCGACACCCACGTCGTGCATCGTCTCGACGTCGTTGCCGAAGACGCGCGCCGTCTCGGCCGCTTCCTCCGCGACCGGCAGATCCGAGGTGCCGGCGGACACGACGAGCACCTTGCCGGGGAGTCGAACGGTCTCGTCGCGGCGCCAGGCCACGGTCCGCGCCAGCGGGTGGTGGCGGCCGCGTGGATACTCGGCGAGCAGGTCCCTCGCCACGTCGTCGGCCACGCGGGTGACGAGCACGTCGTCCCCACGTTCGAGCAGCCGACCGACGATCTCGAGGGTCTGCTCGCGGGTCTTGCGCTCGGCGAAGACGACTTCGGGGAGGCCCCGGCGGAGCCCGCGGTGGTGGTCCAGATTCGCGAAACCCAGGTCCTCGAAGGTCAGGTCCCGGACCCGCCGGACGCCTTCCTCGAGCGGCACGGAGCCATCGCGGATTCCGGCGAGGATCGCACGGAGCGTCGCTTCCATGAGGCCCAATCTACCACCTTCCGAGGGGCCTCGCTTTGCCGGCCCTCGGCGGGCGCGGGCGGACGGCTTCGGCCTACGGGCTGACGGCGCCGCTCAGCCCGGCGCGGGCGGACGGCGCGAGGAGCGATGCCGGCCCCCACGCCCGCCACGTCCCCGACGATGCCCCCGGCGCGGACCGTGGTGTCGACGCGCGGGCGCGGGCGCGGCCACCGGCGCATCCGGACGCACCGTCACGATCTCGGCGAGCAGCCCGAGCGCGGCGGCGGCCACCAGGACCGCGGGCAGCCAGCGTCCCACTTCCGGACCGAGCGGTGCGAGCAGGAACGCGGCGACCGGTGCCCATCCGAAGATGCTCACCGCCGTTCGCGCGAGCAGACTCTCCTCGCTCTCCCACAGCGCCCGGGCCGCACGTCCGGCGAAGAGGAGAAGGACCGGCAGCAACGTCACCGACGCCGCGAGCGCCGCGCCGGGCGTGTGACCGATCGGAACGAGCGGGACCAGCAGCACGCTCGAGGCAAGCCACACGAGCGCGAACGTGTACTCCTGCCGCCTCACACGGCCGGGGCGAAGACCGCGGAGCACGCACCACCCCACGCCCGCGACCACGAGGGGAGGGAGCGAGAGCGGCACGTCGATCGTGCCGCGCGCCGCCGGGTCGAGCTCCGCAGCGACGACGTAGAGCCCGAGCAGCAACCACGGGGAGATGCCCGCCGCGCTCCACTGGCGGCCGCCGGTTCGCTCGAGCACGTACACGGCGGCGATCGAGACGCATCCCGCGCCGAGCACGACGTCCGTCGCGAGGCCGGGTGAGAGCAGCCGGCGCAAGGTCTCGAGCCAGAGCTGGGTCGACGGCGGCGAGAAGTGACCCACGGCGAGCAGCGGCGGCCACGGCGTCCCGCCGGCGAAGCGCTCCGCCGCCCACATCGCCACGACGAAGCCGAGCAGCAGGACGAGTGCGCCGGCGAGAGAGATCCCCACGACCTGCCTGCGATCGACGGGAAGCGTCGTCGCCTCTCCGCTCGAACGGCGGAGCCCGATGGACACCCAGGTCAGCAGGACCGCGACGAACGTCGCGAGCAGCGCCGGAGCGAACCGCACCGCGAGACCGAGCAGGATACCGGTGACGCCGATGCGCAACGCGGTGAGCCCGGCGATGCCGACCTCGCGGTGGCGGCCCTGGAGACGGAGCGCCCACCACACACCGAGCAGCCCCACTCCCTCGCCGGCGACGAGCGGGAGCGAGACGCTGCCGGCGCCGATCCACGGCGCGCACGCGCACAGCAACGCGCTGGAGAGCAGCGCGCCGGCCGGTCCTGCTACGCGTCGCGCCAGCAGGAAGAAGACGAAGGAGGCGGCGAGCGAGACGGCGACGTTGCCCGGCACAACCGGCTCCGCGCCGTTGCGGAGCCAGGCCGGCAGCGACAGGGCGACGAGCACGCCGAGCGCGACCCACGTCCACGGCACCCGCGACTCGAGGCGGCTGATCCCTCCGAGCAGCACGTGCGTCGGGTCGACGACAGCCGCCGCGTCCTCCGGCGGCTCCTCGCGCGGCCGGGAGGGATCGATCAACGGGATTCCACCCCGGCGAGGTACCGGTCCAGCTCCGATTTCACTCGCGCCCACACCTCCTCCTCTCCCCGTTCGACCGGAATCACGCGGAACCGGCCGGGATGCCTCTTCGCCGCCATCAGGTACGCGGCGCGCACGCGCTCGTGAAACTCGATCCGTTCGCGTTCCATGCGGTCCAGACCGCCGCCACCGGAGCGCCCCCTCCGCGCCAACCCCTCGCGGGGATCGACGTCGAAGTAGAACGTGAGATCGGGCGAAAGCCCCCCCGTCGCCCACTCGTTCATCCGTTCGACGAGCTCCTGCCCGAGGCCCCGCCCGCCGCCCTGGTACGCTACGGACGAGTCCGCGAAGCGGTCGCAGACGACGTCGCGGCCCGCAGCGAGCGCGGGGCGCACGACCTCTTCGACCAGTTGCGCGCGGGAGGCGAGGTAGAGAGCAAGCTCCGCCCTGGGGCCGAGCTCGGAGACGCGGTGCAGGAGGATGTCCCGGACGAGCTCGCCGGCGGGCGTGCCGCCGGGTTCACGGGTCTCGAGCGCGTCGCGCCCCTTCGCCAGGAGATGCGCGACGATCCGCCGACACTGCGTCGTCTTGCCGGAGCCTTCGCCGCCTTCGAGCGTCACGAAGATCCCCTTCCGGCTTCCCATTCCCTCTCCCCGCGGCCTCCCGCGAGCCGGAACTACCGGGGCATCATGGCGCGAAACTTCGCCGCGGTCAAAAGTTTCCGCGCTTCGCTTCGAGATTTTCAGGAGGTGCAGGTGTCCGGCGGGTGGACGAACGAACGTCCGGCCGCTGGTCCGGTCGTGGCGACTTCATCGCCCCCGCGACCAGGATCATCCGCTGAACGCTCGTCACGTTGGTGAGGGCGGCCAGGATCCAGAGGACCGCGCGAAGGCCGGATTCGCCGGAGAACGACCCCAGGGCGAGCAGGACGATCCGTTCGGGCCGCTGGAGCAGGCCGCCTCGGACCTCCTGGCCGAGGCCCTCTGCCCGGGCCTTCGTGTAGCTCACCATCAGGCTGCCGGCCACGGCCAGCAGGACCGCGATCTGTGTCCAGGAGTCCCCGCCGAAGCGCAGCAGGATGCCGAGGAAGACGACGATCTCGGCGTACCGGTCGACGCTGGAATCGAGGAACGCGCCATAGCGGCTCACCCGGCCGCTCTCCCGGGCGACGGCGCCGTCCAGCAGATCGAAGACCCCGGCGAGGAGCACCACGATGCCCGCCCGGACCAGGGCCCCGTCGGCGTATGCCCAGGCCGCTCCGCAGGAAAGGGCGAAGCCGGCGAAGGTCAGCGTGTTCGGGTGGATGCGGCTGCGGATGAGCGCCCGGGTGAACGGGCGCAGCGCGGTGACTGCGGCGGGCTTGATCCGGTCCAGCATGGAGGCTCGTTTTCCGGGGGCAAGGAAGGGTCGCCCGGGGACCGGGCTTCGGTCAAGGATGCTCGGAGCCTACCCGGCCCCTTCCACCACGACGTCCGACCGGATCGAGTTGGCGATGTAGCACTCCTCGTGGGCGGAGTGGTGCAGGCTGTGGAGCTCGTCGGCCGGAGGGGCCGCGCGGGAGTAGACGATGACCGGGCGGAGCGTGATGCGCGTGAC
>JBQTGV010000067.1:0-1680 GCA_052390515.1 Candidatus Eiseniibacteriota bacterium
GCTTCGCGAGGCGCATGATCCCGAGACAGTCGAGGTAGCCCTGCTCGGGATGCGGCCGCTGCTGCATGATCGCCGCGACGAGCGCGGCGGTCGCGGGTCCGACGGTCGCGCCCCACGTGATCAGCCGGGACGGCGTCCACTCCAGGTGCGCCCGATGTGCCGCCGGCATGTGGGCGGGGTCGGTCGTCGGCTGATGGCGGACGTAGCTGCGGACATGGCTGGCGACGCGCCGGCCGCGATGGAAGAGCTCGACGATCGTGGCCGTCGCCCGCAGGTCCAGGATCTCGCCGCGGAGCTGGTAGGGGACGCTGTAGTAGTGGTCCTCGAAGGTGACGTGGTAGTCGATGTTCACCTTCGGGCGCGCCCAGCGTGCGTAGACGTACGGCGTCGCAGGCAGCGGGCGCAGGGTGGCGCGCTCCACCGCCTCGAAGAGCTGGCGCCGCGACTGCCCGAGGTGTCGCAGCGGCCGGTCGTTCAGCCGCTCGCGGAGGGGGATGATGGCGTCGTGCAGCTCGGTGAGCGACGTGCAGACGCGATCGCGGAGCACGGCGAGGATCCACCGCTCGGCCAGCAGCACGGCCTGCTCGACCTTCGCCTTGTCCCGCGGCTTGTACGGCCGGGCCGGCAGGATCGCCGTGCCGTAGTGTTCCGCTAGCTCGGCGTACGTCGGGTTGAGATCCGGATCGTAGTAGCAGGCCCGGGTCACGCCGGTCTTCGTGTTGTCGGGGACCAGCGCCGCCGCGACGCCGCCAAAGTACGCGAAGGCGTTCACGTGGCACCCGATCCACGTCGCGAGATCCTGCCGCAGCACCGGCTCGACGTAGGTCAGGTTGCTCGCGCCGAGCACCATCACGAACAGGACGGCCACCGTCCGCTCGCCGGTCACGGGATCGACGATCGCGAGCCCGTCGCCGCTGAAATCGACGAAGGCCTTCTCGCCGGCGCGGTGGAGCTGCCGCAGCGTCACGGGCAACCGCCGCGCCCAGGTCGCATAGCGCGCGCAGAATTGGCTGTACTGGTACCCGCCCGGCTCGCCCTCCCGGTACTCCTGCCACACCAGCAGCTTCGTCACGTGCGGGCGCCGCAGCTCGCGGTGGATCGCCGCCCAATCCGGCTCGGGACGCACCCGCACCGGTTGCCCCTCGGTCGGAAACAGGAGCCGCGTCAGGGCCGCGTCGTCGTCGAGCTCGGCGGGGAGCGGCCACGGGACCTTCGCGATCGCGATCCGGCCGAGATAGCCGCTCACCGTGCTGACCGAGAGCCGACAGCTCCGCGCGATCGCCCGGGTCGAGAGCCCGACGGCGAGTCGGAGTCGGAGTACTTCGCGAAGTTTGCGCATGGGGATCCTCGTTGCCGCCATCACCACCTCCTCGAGGTGGCAGGCGGCCCATGATCCCCCGCGTCGTCAACGCCCCGGGTGGGCGCCGCCGGTCGTCAGCCCGTCAGGGCGTTCGAACGGCCCGGAATCGGTGTTCGGCTTCCGTCGGAATCGGTGTTCGGCTTGCCCAGGAATCGCTGTTCGGGATGGCCCGGCGCACGCACGTAGAGACGGCAATCGACGCACTGGTACGGGCGAGCGAAGCCCTCCGCCGGGCCCGAGAGAAGGACCCCACGCTCGGCGGGGTACCTACATGACCGCCCTCGACACGCTCCTCGCCGACCCGGCGCGCGCCCTCGAGC
>JBQTGV010000068.1:0-82618 GCA_052390515.1 Candidatus Eiseniibacteriota bacterium
GGACCGCGGGAAGGGCACCGTGCCCCAGGCCTGGGGGTAGTTCTCCCACGTGACCGTCTCCGGGAACCAGGTCGGCGGCGAGCGGAAGAGATCGCTCGGACCCTTCAGCGACGTCGACAGCATCCAGTAGAACGGCGCGACGAAGGAGACGGCCCCCAGCAGGAGCACGAGGTGCACCGCCCAGCTCTTGCGCAGGTCGGAGAGCAGCTCACGCATAGTGCACCTTTCGCTCGACGAACTTCCGCTGCACCAGGGTGAGCGCCAGGATCAGGACGAAGAGCACGAGCGCCACGGCGGACGCGGTTCCCATGTTGCCGCCCGGACCGAAGCCCGTCTCGAACAGGTAGTTCACGATCACGTCGGTGGTGCCGAGGGGGCCTCCTACCGGAGGGCCGGTCATCAGGTAGATCGGGGCGAAGACCTGGAACGAGAGGATCGAGGTCATCACGACCACATAGAAAGTCGTCGGTCCGAGCAGCGGCCAGGTCACGTGGCGCAGGATGCCGAGACGCCCGGCGCCGTCGATCCGCGCGGCCTCGTAGTATTGCTCGGGGATGTTCTGCAGCCCGGCGAGGAACAGCACGACGTTGTAGCCGATGCCGCGCCAGGCGGAGACGAAGGTCACGCACACGAGAGCGAGGCTCGGCCCCTCCGCCCAGGCCGGAAGTCCGATGCCCACGGCGTCTGCGGCGAGGAGGAAGACGCCGGTCGGCTCCTCGAGCCAGCGCAGACCTTCGCCCCCGAACTTCTCGATCAGCGAGTTCAACGGACCGAAGCGGGTGTGGAACATCAGCTTCCACACCATGGACACGGCCACGAACGAGGTCACCACCGGTAGGAAGTAGATCGTCCGGTAGAGACCGAGCGCCCGCACTCCCTTGCGCAGCAGCAGGGCGAAGAGCAAAGCGGTGATCACCGAGAGCGGCACGGCCCCGATCACGAACCACACCGTGTTCTCCACGCTCTGCCAGAACTGAGGGTCCGAGAAGAGCTTCGCGTACTGGTCGAGGCCGACGAAGCCGCGGATCTTGCCGAACCCCGCGTCGAAGAACGAGACGAGCAGCGCGGACAGGATCGGCAGGATCCGGAACGTGACGATGATGACGGCGGCCGGAAGCAGGAACAGGATCGGCAGGACCCGCCCGAGGCGCCCTCGCTGCAGCGGACTCTTTTGCTCGAGGTCCGACACGGGATCTCCGGGCGACGAGGCCACACGCTCGGGGCTCGCAGGATAGGAAGCGCGTTCCCCGGTGTCAACGTCGCCTCGGTTGCGGGTCCGGACGCTTCGGTGCTAGCGTCGACGGCCCTGTTGCCGGGGAGCGTCGATGAACCCGAAGGACCGCATCCAGAGGCTCCGCAACCTCGGCGTCATCGCCCACATCGACGCGGGCAAGACGACCACCACGGAGCGCTTCCTGTTCTTCGCCGGGGCGGTGCACCGCATCGGGGAGGTGGACGCGGGCACCGCCGCGATGGACTGGATGGACCAGGAGCGGGAACGCGGCATCACCATCACTTCCGCGGTCACGACCGTCGCCTGGCGCGACCACGTCCTCAACATCGTGGACACCCCCGGTCACGTCGACTTCACCGCCGAAGTGCAGCGCAGCCTGCGCGTCCTGGACGGCGCGGTCGTCGTGATCTGCGGCGTGGGCGGGGTCGAGCCGCAGTCGGAGAAGGTGTGGCACCAGGCGAGCGAGTTCCGCGTTCCTCGCATCCTCTTCGTCAACAAGCTGGACCGCATCGGCGCGGACTTCGAGCGGGCGCTCGCCGACGTGGAGAAGAAGCTCGGCGGCCAGTTCGTCCCGCTGCTCTGGCCGACCGGACCGAACGAGGGCTACCTCTCCGCCATCGATCCCCTGCGCGACCGGCTGGTGACCTGGAACCCGGAGAGCGAGGACGATCTGCCCGTGGAGACCCCCGTGCCGGAGGCGCTGCGCCCGCTGGCCGACCGCGCGCGCGAACGACTCGTGGAGGCGGCCGCGCTCGGCGACGAGGCCGTGCTGGACGCCTTCCTCGGCAGCGGGGAGATCGACGAGGACGTGCTCGTGGCCGGGCTCCGCAAGGTCGTTCTCCGCGGCGACGTACACCCCGTGCTGGCCGGCACCGCGCTCAAGAACCGCGGAGTCCGCCGACTCCTGGACGCGGTCGTCGACTACCTCCCCTCCCCGCTCGATCTGCCTCCGGTCGAGGGAGTGGATCCCGAGACGGAGGCGAAGCTCACGCGCAACCCGAATCCGGACATCGCTCTCGCTGCGCTCGTCTACAAGGTGATGAACGACGAGACGCGCAACCGGTTGTTCTACACGCGGATCTACTCGGGCAAGCTCTCCAAGGGCGATCGGGTGTGGAACGCGACGACGCGCGGCGAGGAACGGGTCACGCGCGTGTACCGCATGCACGCGAATCGCAAGGAGGCGCTGGAGACCGCCGCCGCCGGCGACATCGTCGCGCTGGTCGGACCGAAGCGGACGCGCACCGGGGACACGCTGTGTCCCGCGGACCACGCCATCCTGCTGGAGCGCATCGCCTTTCCGGATCCGGTCATCTCCGCGGCGATCGAGCCGAGGAACCAGGCGGCGCTCGCCGACCTCGAGCGCGCGCTCCAGGAGCTCTCCGTCGAGGATCCCACGTTCGTCGTGCGCGACGACCCGGAGACGGGACAGAAGATCATCTCCGGAATGGGCGAGCTGCATCTCCAGGTGCTCGTCGAGCGGCTGGCCCGGGAGTTCCGGCTGGAGGCGCGCGTCGGGGACCCGCAGATCTCGTATCGCGAGACGGTTCTCTCCGCGGCCGCCGCGACGGGACGCTTCGACCGGGACATCGCCGACAAGCCCAACCGCGCGGAGGTCACGCTCCGCGTGGAGCCCGGAGAGCGCAACGAAGGCTTCGTGTTCGACCCGTCCGCGGCGGGTGCGCTCCCCGAGCCGGCGGTGCGCTGGATCGAGTCCGCGGTCCGCGAGTCGCTCGCGTCCGGTCCGTTCGCGGGGTATCCGCTCATCGACGTGCGGGCGCGCTTGGGGGACGCCGAGCTTCCCGGCGACGCCGCCACCGAGATCGCGGTGCGCAGCGCCGCGGCCGAGGCGTTCCGCCGCGCGACCGCCGCCGCGGATCCCGTCCTGCTCGAGCCGGTGGTGCGCGCCGAGGTTCTCGTCCCCGGCGAGTTCACCGGCGAGGTGCTCAAGGACCTGAGCTCCCGCCGCGCCCAGGTGAGCGGGACCGAGACGCGGGGCGTCCTCGAACGCCTCAGCGCGACCGTCGCCCTCTCACGGATGTTCGGCTACGCGACCGACCTGCGCTCGCTGACCAAGGGGCGCGGGACGTTCTCGCTGGAGATCTCGCACTTTGAACCGGCCGAGGAGGCGATGCGCCGGTTCCGCGGGGCGTAGCCCGGCAGGGAACGATACGCGTCGAGGTCCTTCGCGTCGTGGCCGCCGCAGCCGGAGCCACGGACGGCGGAGGCCGGCGGCAACGATGCGAGCGAGCCACGGCGGGCGAGCGAGCTTGAGCGAAGGTCCTCGACGCCTGTCGGCTTCCCTGCCGGGCTACTGATACAGCAGGTTGTCCACGATGACGGTGAACCCGGCGCCGTCGGTGAGGATGTGCACGTCCCCCCGCACGCCGGGCAGCGCGCGATCCCGGTTCGGCAGCGCGCGGTCCGACGCGAAGTAGTCGACACCGAGGTTGCGGAGTCTCCCCAGCACGAACGGGTGCGCCACGCCCGGGTTCTCGCTCACCGCGTTGGAGATCAACGCCACGGCCGGGTCCACGAGCCGGAGGAAACGCTCGCTGTTCGCGTCGTTGGATCCGTGGTGCCCGAGCTTCAGCACGGTGGCGCGCAGGAAGTCCGCGGGGTAGTGATTCTCCAGGTACTGTTCCGTCGCGAACTCGCCGTCGCCGGTCAGGATCATCACGAAGCTGCCGAACTGCACGCGGTAGATCATGGAGTCGTTGTTCTGCACGCTGCCGGCGGCGTCGCCCAGGATGAAGTCCGGCAGCAGGAAGTCCTTCTTCCCCGCGGCCAGCAGGTCCACGCGCAGGCCCGCCCCCCACCGCAAGGCGGCTTGGTCGGGATCGAGGCTCGTGGCACCCGCGGGCAGCAGGACCCATTCCTCCAGGTCCCCGGTCTCGGAGAGCAGCTGCAGCGCGGCGGCGAGGTCCCCGTAGGGTCCGTTGATCGTCCCGGGCGTCTTGTCCCGGATGTCCAGGAAAGTGCCGACCGAGAGCGGCCCCTTCGGACCGCCCTGGTTCTGGAATAGCCCGTCCATCAGCTCGAAGTCGTCGCCGTAGAATCCACCGATGTGATCCTCGTGCACGTGCGAGAGCGACGCGAAGTCGAGGTGCGTCACGCCCCGCTTGTCCAGGAACCAGCGCACCGGATGCGTCCCCGTCGGCGGTCTCCCGTCCGGCTCCACCGGGTGCCCGGCGTCGATGAGCACGTTCGTCCCGTCGGGGGCCTCGATGTAGAGCGCATCGCCCCAGCCGACGTCGATCATCGCGAAGTACAGCAGCTCGCCCTGGGACACCGCTCCGGTCGTGAAGGAGGAGACACCCTCGGGCAGGTCCACCGCTTCGTTGCCGGCGCGGTCGGTCATGCGCAGACCCGAGAGCGCGTACTGCGTGTTGGAGCGAACGCCGACCAGCTCGATCAGGCCCGCCTCGGCGAACCCGCGCTCCGCGGGATACGAGTGGTAGTTCGCGGGGACCGCCGGATCGGAGTACTCGACGACGGCGTGCACGGGCTCGGACGCGGACCACGCCGCGTACGCCGTCTGGCCCTGAATCAGGATCTCGAGCTGCGTGAGCGACGGAGGCCGCGAGTCATCCGCCGGGTCGAAGGGGTTGCGTTCGTCGCCGGCGCAGGAGGCCAGAACCGGGAGCGCGGCGGCGATGATCCACTTCCCGACAAGCCGCACGGTGCGTCCCTCCGCGAAGGCGGAACCCTAGCCGCCCGTGCGTCCGGTGTCAATCGATCCGGGCGAGCCGGCCTCGGTCGGGAGGCCCATCACGCCGGCGAGCCACCGGCCGAGTGCCGCGTGATCGCGGACGCCGCGCAGCTCTTCGGCCCGCGGCCCCCACGCACGCACGGGAACGAGATCTCCGTTGTGACCGTGGACGTGCTCGGAACGCAAGTGATCCTCGTAGGCGATGAAGCAGACTCCGAAGCGGCGCGAGAGCGCGTTGCCGAGCGCGGTGCGCCGCTCGTACACGTCCCGCGCGCGCACCAGCCGGTCCAGGTCTTCCGGTGCGAGACCGGTGTGCCGCGCACCCTCGTCCAGCACCGGGAGCGCCCGCTCCGCCAGCGCGCGCGGCGTCCCGGTCCAGGACCGTCCCTCGAAGATGCGCTCCTCCATGGCCTCGATGGAAGCGGTGACGACGTCCAGGCTCTCCGGGTGCGCGAACTCGAGCAGCGTGGGATTCGCCGTCTCGTGGTCCGCGCCCAGCACGACCAGCGTGCGCTGCGGATCCGTCGCGGCCCGGATGGCGCGCAGGGCGCGGTCCAGCTCCAGCGTGTTGCGCAGCAGGCTCGCTCCGTCGTGGTCGTGGCCGGCGTGATCGATCCGCGCCGACTCGACGAGCAGGAACCATGGGCGGCCGGAGGCCTGCAGCCGGCGGACGGCCGCGACGGCGAGCTCGGCGAGATCCGGTTCGCCCTCCTTCCGGTCCAGATCGTGCGGGAGGTGCGAGTCGGAGAGCACGACGAGCGAAGGCCGATCGGTCGGGAGCGGACCATCGAGCTCGCGGAGCACGGCGGCACCCTTCGCCGAGACCTCCGCCAGCAGGTCGCGAGCGTCGGCGCGATCGCCTCCCTGCTCCGCGGGAAGGAATCGACCCGCTCCGCCGCCGATCGCCACGTCGGGCAGCGCCTCCACGAGCTGCACGGCGACACCGTTCTCCTCGTCGCGGTGCGCGGCCCGCGCGTAGAACGGTGCCAGCGTGTAATGAGTGACGCGCGCCGTGGTGACGAAACCCGCCGCCCGGCCGGCCGCGCGCAGGCGTTCGAACAGCGTCGGCACGTCCGCTCCAGGGAAGCCGACCTGGAACCGCGGACCGAGCCGCCCGGTCGACCAGGCGGTGGCCGCGGCACCCGAATCGGTGACGAAGTGGTCGAGGCTTCTCGCCTCGAGGAAGCCGACGGAGGGAGCGCCGTCCATCTCCAGCTCCTCGCCGTGCAGGCTCGTCCAGGTGCGCGCCAGGGACCACGCCCCCATCCCGAACCCGTCGCCGACCACGAACACGACGTTCACGCGCGCGTCCTGCGACGGAACGCGCGCCTCGCGGGCCTCCCGCGCGCACGCGGCGAGCAGCACGGCGGCCAGCGCGGTGAGCCATCTCCTCATCGTTCCCTCGCGAGTGGGATCCCGAGTGCCTGCGGCGCGCGCGAGCGGCCGACGAAACCGGCCAGCGCCACCATGGTAAGCACGTACGGGATCATCTGCACGAACTGCGTGGGTACGCCTGCCCCCTGGAGACGGATCTGCACCGCTTCCGCCAGACCGAACAGGAGGCAGGCGGTCGCCGCACCGAGGGGCCGCCACTTGCCGAAGATCACCGCGGCCAGCGCGATGAAGCCACGCCCCGCCGACATGTTCTTCACGAACTGCGCCGCGTCGAGCGCCAGATACGCGCCGCCGAGCCCGGCGAGCGCGCCGCCCACGCAGACCGCCACGACCCGCACGTGCGCGGGACGGACTCCGGCGGATTCGCACGCCTCGGGATGCTCGCCCGCGGCGCGGACCCGCAGGCCGAACACGGTGCGGGAGAGACCCACGTGGGCCAGCGGCACGAGCAGCAACGCGAGGAGGACGAGCGGCGACACGCCCGCGGACGATGTTCCTCCGAACTGCGGCGAGTTCGCCGAGGAACCGTAGAGCAGGGTCAGCAGGAACTGTGACAGTCCGACGGCGAGCAGGTTCACGGCCACTCCCACCACGATCTGGTCGCCGCGCAGCAGCACGCCGAACACGCCGTGCACGAGCCCGAGCAGCGCGCCGGCGAAAGCCGCGGCGAGCACGCCCGCGGCCGGATGGCCCGTGGCGAGGGTGGCCACCGCGGCGGCGAACGCACCGACCAGCAGCTGTCCCTCGAGCGCGATGTTGATCACCCCGGACCGCTCCGAGACGATCCCGCCGAGCGCGGCGAAGACGAGCGGCGTGGCCAAGCGGACCGCGGAGGCGAACAGCACGAGATCGATCACGACGCCCTCCGCGCAAGGCGCCGAACCAGCTCGTCTCCGCCGGCCAGGAACAGGAGGATCCCGGCCTGCACGACGAGCACGACCTCGCGGGGAACCTCGGTGAAGAGATCGATCTCCACGGCCCCCGCGCCCAGCACGCCGAAGAGAGCGGCCGCGCCCAGCACGCCGGAGACCCGCCCCCGCCCGAGCAGCGCCACGGCGATTCCCAGGAAGCCGACGCCCGAGGTGAAGCCGTCCACGAATCGATGGCGGAACCCCAGCACCTCGTTCACCCCGGCGAGGCCGGCGATCGCGCCGGCGATGGCCATCGCGCGGACCCAGGTGGCGGCGACCGGGATCCCGTTGGTTCGCGCGGCCCGCTCGCCGGCGGCGGTGGCGCGCATCTCGAAGCCGAGCGGCGTGCGGGCCAGAAGCCATGCGGCGAGCGCGGCCACCGCCAGCGCCAGGAAGACGGCGACGTTCGCGGGACTCGACGGTGGGAAGAGGCCGCCGGCCAGCGGCAGATCGCCCAGACGAGCGACGTGCGCCGCGACCGGAACCGGCGGGGTCTGCGGGATCATCTCGCCCGGCTCGCGGAGCACGTGCACGGTGAGGTACCCGGTCAGGCCGGCGGCCACGAAGTTCATCATGATCGTGTTGATCACCTCGTGAACGCCGAGCTTGGCGCGAAGCAGGCCGGGGATGACACCCCAAGCCGCGCCCCCGGCGGCGGCAGCCAGCACACAGGCCGGCACGACGAGCAGGGCGCTGCGCTCGCCGAGCGCGATGGCGGTCACGGCCGCGGCGAAGGAGCCCACCAGCAGCTGTCCCTCCGCGCCGATGTTGAACAGGCCGGCGCGGAACGCGAAGGCGACGGAGAGGCCCGTGAACGCGAGCGTCGTCGCGTTGAACACGACGCCCCCGAACCCGTCCGATGTCCCGAGGAGGCCCCGCGTCACGACACCGAGCACCTCCAGCGGATTCCCGCCGGCGACGAGCACCAGCGCCCCGCCCAGCACGCCGGCGCAAAGCACGGCGAGGCCCGGAGCGGCCAGCGGGGCGAGCCGCGCGCGGATCATCCGCCGCCGCCGATCATGCGGAGCCCGAGCGTTTCCTCGTCGGACTCCCCGCGCGCGAAGCCGGCGACCAGGCGGCCGCCGAAGAGCACGAGGATGCGGTCGCACAGCTGCAGCAGCTCCGCGAGATCCGCCGAGACGAGCAGCACCGCGGCGCCGCGGTCGCGGAGCGCGAGAACGGCCTCGTGGATCGCCTCCCGCGCCGCCACGTCCACGCCGCGCGTGGGGTGCGCGGCCAGAAGCAGGCGCGGCGTTCCTTCCGCCTCCCGCGCGATGACCAGCTTCTGCTGGTTCCCACCGGAGAGAGCGCCCGCCGGCATCTCCGGTCGCGCGGGGCGCACGTCGAACGCCTCCAGCCGCTCGCGCGCGTGACGGCTCACGGCCGCGCGGTCGAACGACGGTCCCCTGCGGAAGCGGCGCTCGCGCTGTCGCCCGAGCAGCAGGTTCTCGGCGACGGAGAGATCCGGGACGATTCCCTCCGCGGTGCGGTCCGCGGGCACGTGCGCGAAACCGAGGCCGCGCAACCGCTCGGGACCCTGAGCCGCGATCTCCCTCCCGTCGAGCGTCGTCGATCCGCGGTAGGGGCGCAGCCCCGCGACCGTCCCCACGAGCTCGGCCTGCCCGTTGCCCTCGACTCCGGCGACGCCCACGATCTCTCCCGCGCGCACCTCGAGCGAGATGCCGACGAGGCGCCCCGCGTCCACGTCCCGGAGCACCAGCACCGGCTCGCCGGGCGACCGGCGCGGTGAGGCGTCGGGCACGCGCGGCTCCCGGCCGACCATCATCCGCGCGAGATCCACCTCGCTCGTCTCCGAGGCGACCACGCTGCCCTCGTTCCGCCCCCGGCGCAGCACGGTCACCCGGTCGGTGTGCTCGATGACCTCGCGCAGGCGGTGAGTGATGAACACGACCGTCGCGCCGCCGTCGGCCAGCGTCCGGGCGGTGCGAAGCAGCGCCCGCGCCTCGCTGGGCACGAGCGCGGCCGTCGGTTCGTCCAGGACGAGCACCTTCGCACCGGAGAGCAGCGCCTTGAGGATCTCCACCTGCTGTCGCTGCCCGACGGACAGGTCCTCGACCCGCGCGTCAGGATCGAGCTCCAGGCCGAAGCGCCCCGCCGTGCGCGTCACCACGGAGCGCGCTTCCCGCGCGTCCAGGATGGCCAGCGCGCGAGCCGGCTCGCGGCCCAGCACGGCGTTCTCCGCGACGGTGAGCGTGGGCACGAGCATGAAGTGCTGGTGCACCATGCCCACCCCGCGGGCCAGCGCGTCGCGGGGCCCGTGCGGCGCGTACGGCTCACCGAGCAGCGTCATCGTCCCGGCGTCGGCGCGGGTCATTCCGTAGAGCACGCGCATCAACGTGGTCTTGCCGGCGCCGTTCTCGCCGGCGAGCGCGTGCACTTCGCCGGGTAGGGCGTCGAAGTCGACGGCGTCGAGCACCGCCCGGCCGGAGTATCTCTTGACGATGCCGCGCATGCGCACGGCCGGTCCGGACGCGCGGGAAGCGCTCAACGGCGGCCGGTCTCGAAGGGCACTGCGATGGCGCCGGAGACCACCGAGTCGGCGAGCGAGGCCGCCCGCGCCAGCATCTCCTCGGTGAGGAGGTCACGGTTGTGCTCGTCGACGGCGAAGCCCACGCCTTCCTCGGCCAGGCCCAGCTCGACGACCCCGCCGCGGAAGCCGCCGCCGAGCGCCGCCTGGATCTCCCGGTAGATCGCGTTGTCGACCCGCTTGATCATGGAGGTCAGCACGAAGCCGGGCGCCACGCCGTTCTGGTTGGAGTCCACCCCGATGGCGAGGCGCCCGCGTTCCTTCGCCGCCTCGATCACGCCGAGACCGGTCACACCCGCGGCGTGGAAGATCACGTCCGCCCCCTGATCGAACTGCGAGAGCGCGATCTCCTTGCCGCGCACCGGATCGGCGAACGCCTCCGGGCGAACGCCCGCGTAGCCCACCAGGACCTTCGCCCCCGGACGCACGTGCTCCACGCCGGAGCGGTATCCGGCCTCGAACTTGTGGATCAGGGGTACGTCCATGCCGCCGACGAAGCCCACGACGCCGCTCGTGCTCTTCATCCCGGCGAGCGCGCCGACCAGGAACGAACCCTCCTGCTCGCGGAACAGGAGCGAGGCGACGTTGGGCAGGTCCTCGATGCGCCCGTCGACCAGCACGAAGCGCACTTCGGGATGATCCGCGGCCACCGCGCGGACCGCGTCGGTGAACAGGAAGCCGACGCCGATGACCACGTCGTAGCCGCGCGCCGCGAGCTTGCGCAAACCCACCTCGCGGTCGGCGTCCTGCCCCGGCTCGAAGTCCGAGACGGCGATCTGGAAGTCTCGGGCCGCGCGCGTCAGCCCTTCGTAGGCGGAGTCGTTGAACGAACGGTCGCCCTTGCCGCCCACGTCGAAAACGAGCCCCACGCGGAACGACGGCTCGGGTTTCGCGGCGTCCTTGGGGTCCCCGCCGCATCCGGCGAGGAGCGCCGCCGCCGCGACGGCCCCGGCCGCCAGGGAGCGGCTCACCTCGGCCCACCGGCGAAGCCGTGCGCCACGGCGCGCTCGCGGAGCCGGAGCGCCTGGCTGCGCGCGGCCCGCACGACCCGCTCCGCGTCCAGGCGAACGGAGCGCCCGCTCTCGACCAGCAACTCCCCCGCCACCGCCACGTGGCGCACGTCCGCGGCGCGCGCGGACCACACCAGCGCCACGACCGGATCGTCCACGGGCTGTGCGTGGGGCGTGCCGAGGTCCACCGCGATCACGTCGGCGAGCCGCCCCGCCTCGAGGCGCCCGAGCTCGGCGCCCCAGCCCAGCGCCTCGGCGCCGCCGCGCGTCGCCAGGGTGAGCACGTCACGGGCCGGCAGCGCACCCGGTCCGGACGTGAGTGCGGCAAGGTGCGCCGCGGCACGCATCTCCGCGAATCCGTCGAGCCCGTTGTTGGCCGGCGCTCCATCGCACCCGAGGGACACCGGAACGCCGGCGGCGCGCAGCCGGGCGACCTCGCAGACCCCGGACCCGAGCTTCAGGTTGGTGTGCGGGCAGTGCACGGCGTGCGCCCCGCTGGCCGCGAGGCGACTCGTCTCGTCCGCGTCCAGCCAGATGCAGTGCGCGATCAGCGTGCGCGGTCCGAGGAAGCCGATCTCGTCGAACCAGCGCACGTTGCGCTTTCCCTTGATCTCCTCCACCGCGCGCGACTCGTCGCGGTTCTCCGAGGCGTGGCTGTGCAGCAGGTACTTGCCGCCCGCCAGCGCGATCACCTCGCGGAACAGCACGTCCGAGCAGGACAGCGCGAAGCGTGGCGCGAACGCGTAGCGCAGCCGGCCGCCGGCGGCGCCGTCCCAACGCTCGGCGAGGGCGAAGCTGTCGCGCAAGGAGTCGAGCGTCGTCTCCAGCAGGCCGCGCGGGACGCCCTCGCCCTCGTCCATCATGGCCTTGCCGCTCGCCGCGCGGATCCCGGTCTCCTCCAGCACTCTGAACACCGCGTCGTGATGGTGCGTCGTGCCCATGTCCAGGATCGTGGTCGTGCCGCCGAGCAGCAACTCCAGGACGGAGAGCTCCGCCGAGGCGCGCAGGCTCTCCGGATCGTGCGCGGCTTCCAGCGGCCAGATGCGCTCCCGCAGCCAGGGCAGCAGCGTCCGGTCCTCGGCCAGCCCGCGGAAGATCGTCTGGCACAGGTGCACGTGCGCCTGCACGAGCCCGGGGAGCAGGGTCAGCCCGCGGGCATCGACGACGCGGGCGCCGCGGGCCTGCTCGCCGGCCTCGCCCCCCACGGAGACGATCCGCGCGCCCTCGATGAGCAGATCGCCCTTCGCCTCCGTCCAGTCGGGTCCGCCCAGCAGGATCCGATCCGCGCCGCGGAAGAGCAGCGCGCTCATCTGGTGCGTGCTCCTTCGTGCACGATCCGGGTGCCCGCCTCGCCGAAGGCGGCGCCGACGAAGTGCTCGGCGGACGTGATGATGGCCTCCTCCCCGCCGGATTCCAGGAACTCGAGGCAGGCCTCCACCTTCGGCCCCATGCTTCCCGGCGGGAACTGCCCTTCCTTCTGGAGGCGGCGGGCCTCGGAGAGCGTCAGCGAGTCCAGGTTCCTCTGCGTGGGCTTGCCGAAGTCGACCGCCACCTTGTCCACGGCGGTGAGCACGGCCATGCGCTTCACGCGGAGGTGGCGCGCGAGGATCACCGCCGAGCGGTCCTTGTCCACCACGGCCTCCACCCCGCGCAGACGTCCGTCCGGCTCGCGGACGACCGGAACTCCGCCTCCTCCCGCGGCGATGACCACGACGCCGGCGGCGGCGAGGCTCTCGATCGCGCGCCACTCGATGATCTCCAGCGGCCGGGGCGAAGCGACGACGCGGCGGTACCGGCGCCCCGACTCCTCACGGAGGACCCAGCCCTTGGTCAGGGTCAGGAAGTCGGCTTCCTGGCGAGAGTAGTAGGGACCGATGGGCTTGGACGGCTCGCCGAACGCCGGGTCCTGCAGGTCCACCACACACTGCGTGACCACCGCCGCCACCGTCCGGGAGATCCCCCGCGAGGTCAGCTCGTTGCCCAGGGTCTGCTGCAGCATGTAGCCGATCCCGCCCTGGGAGTCGGCGCCGCAGACGTCCAGCGGCATCGGAGCGATGCGGTCCTTCGCCACCTCGTTGCGAACGACGATGTTGCCGACGATGGGACCGTTGCCGTGGGAGAGGACGACGGGCACGCCGCGCTCGATCAGCGCCGCCACGCCGGCCATGGCCCGGCGGGTCACGGCGATCTGCTCCTCGATGGTGCCCTTGCCGTGACCGGGAACGATGGCGTTGCCGCCGAGCGTGACGAGGATCATGGGGTCGCGCCGCGGCTCATTCGCCGCGTGCCGGGCTCTCGGTCGCGTGCACCTCGACGATCCCGCCCTGACGGTTGTCCCCCACCGCGACGCGCTGCACGCGGTGGCCGCATCGGCCGAGGATTCCCCGGGCGAGATCGGCGGCGGTCCGGCGCGGCTCGCCGAGCGGCGCCTTGTTGACGTAGAGCACGACCTCCATGTCGCCGGGGACCTTGGCGATCAGTCCCCGCGGATGGCAGAGGAGGTCGACGATGCGCTCCGCGGAGAGGCGGTCGCCCCAGTCCAAACCGAGGAGATCGTGGATCACCTCCGGCCGGTGGCACGTTTCCTCGCCCACCGCCTGCTCGATGCCGTCCGCCCCCACCACGATCACGCAGTGCGTCGTGCACAGCGGCAGAACCGGTTCGCCGAGGCGATGCGCCTTGATGGATCGCCCGCGGGATCCGTCGGCCTCGACGACGGCCACGTCCCAGGTCAAGCGGGAGAGCAGCCGCCCGAGGTAGTCGGCGGGCAGCCCGATCAGCTTGTCGCGCATGACCGAGCGTCCGAGGAACGTCACCGGCACATTCGAGTCGCTGAACTTGCCGGCCAGCGCCTGGTCGACCCAGTTGCGGCCTCCCGCGCCCACACGTTCGCGAGGACAGACCGTCCAGGTCTCTCCGGTGGGATCGCGCTCGTCCCACAGCAGGACCTCGCGCATCGGCGCGAGCTCCTCCACCTTCATGCGCGCCGTCGTCGTGGCCAGGACGCGCAGCCCTTCGCGGGAGAACTCCTCGCAGAGCCGGAACAGGGTCGAGGTCTTGCCTCCCCCGCCCACCAGCGCGACCACCGATCCCGTGCGGACCCCCAGCGCCACGGTGAGGGTCAGCACGTCCCTCGTCAACGCCGCTCTCTCTCGAGGTTCTCCGCGATGAGACCGAGCGCGAGATCGATGTTCTCGAGCGAGTTGGCGTAGGAGAAGCGCAGGTACCCTTCACCCTCGGGACCGAACGAGGTGCCGGAGAGGGAGGCCACGCCCGCCTCGAGAAGCAGTCTGTCTTGGAGTTCCTGCGAGCGGTAGCCGGTGCCGCGGATGTTGGGGAACACGTAGAACGCGCCCTTCGGCCTCCGGCAAGAGATCCCCTCGATCGCCTCGAGGCCGTCGACGATCCGATCCCGCCGGCGCCGGAACTCCGCGAGCATCGCGAGGACGTCGTCCTGCGGTCCGTTCAGCGCCGCGATCGCTGCGACCTGGGAGAAGCTCGCCGTGCAAGAGTTGGAGTTGACCATCAGGCGCGACACGTGCGGCTCCACGTCCGCGGGCATGATGCCGAAGCCGAGCCGCCAGCCGGTCATGGCGTAGGTCTTGGAGAAGCCGTCGACGATGATGGTGCGGTCGAGCATCCCGGGGAACTGCGTGATCGACTCGAACGGCTCCTCGTACACGATCTTCGAGTAGATCTCATCGGCGAGCACCCAGACGTCGTGCTTCTCGGCAAGCTCGGCGATCTGCCGCAGATCCTCGCGCGACAGCATCGAGCCGCACGGGTTGTGCGGCGAGTTCAGGATGACCATCTTCGTCTTCGGTCCGATGCGCGCCTCGAGGTCGGCGATGTCGAAGGTGAAGTCCCGATCCTCGCGCAGAGGCAGCGGCACCGGCTTCGCGCCGAAGTAGGAGATCACCGACTGGTAGATGGGGAATCCCGGATCCGGGTAGATGACCTCGTCGCCTTCGTCGACCAGCGCGAGGATGGCATAGAAGAGGATCGGCTTGGCGCCGGGCGTGATGACCACGTTCTCCGGACCCACGCTGACTCCGCGGTCCTTCGAGAACCACTCGGCGATGGCAGCGCGCGCGGCGGGCTGGCCGGCGGCCGGGCCGTAATGCGTCCACCCACCGCGAAGCGCTTCGCACGCCGCCTCGACGATGTGCCGCGGCGTGTCGAAGTCCGGCTCGCCGATCTCCAGGTGGATGATCTTCCGGCCCGTCGCTTCCAGCTTCTTCGCGCGCGCGAGCACCTCGAACGCCGTCTCGGTACCGAGTCCCGCCATGCGGCGGGCGATGCGGTCCATGGGGAGCCCCCTCGATTCGTGGGACAGGGCGGGAATGGTCTGCGGTCGCGAAGATATCACCCGCGCGGGTGAATGCAAAGTGGCGGGCCTCAAGGGCTTCCGTGAAGCACCCGGGTGAGCTCGATCTCCACCGTCGAGCGCCGTTCGCGCTCCCAGACCGCGGCCATCCGCAACCGCGTTCGCGTTCCGAGATCCTGCGTGAGCCACGCGGATCCGCGCCGCGCGCGATCCTCGGCGACGACCAGCCTGGCGCCACCGCGGCGGTCCCGGCGGACGCGACGCAGCTCCGCGGTCACTTCCGCCGGACGGTGCGCCCCGCCGCCGACGCCGCACTCGACGATCCACCCGGCCGGGGCCGACCGCCCGCCGCGCACGTTCCAGCGAAGGCGGCCGCGCACCTCGCCGACGTCCCCCGACAAGCGCCCGCCCAGCGGATGCCATGCGGCTTTCCAGGTGTCCCGGCTCCGATCGAGGCGATGCCCGGCACGCACCCGGAGCGAGAGCCCGCGGAGCACACCTGCGCGGACGGCGACGCCGCCAAGCACGTCCGCGGACCAGGGGACCTGTGGCTCGCGGCGCACGGTGACGGCGAGCCCGGCCCCGTCGGCGACGAGCGAGAGGTTCGCCTCCCGCGTTCCGTCCTCCAGCCAGCACTCCGCGCGGGCCCGCACATCGCGGGCCGCGAGCGACCAGCCGAGCGCTCCCACGCGCCGGGCGCCGCCGGCCAGCGCGGCGTCGATTCGGCGCCAGCGCACGCGAGCCGCGGGAACTGTCTCGCCCTCCCGCCCCTCCGAGAGAGCGAAGGAGACCGCGCGGTCAATCCCCTCACGAGTCCAAGCGATCCCGTCTGCTCCCCGCGCGGCGGTGAGCGCGGGTCCGGGGCTCGCGCGGGGCGGATCGAGCGGATCGGCCGGCCGACGGCTCGGAGTCGGGACAGTCTCGCGCAGGTTTCCCGCACGCAGCATGCCCCCTCCCCACGGAATGGAGACGCCGAGGCGGGCCTCGTCCCGGTCCGAGCCGCGCCTGCGCACGTCGAGGAGCCACTCGGTCCCGGCGGCCCGCGAGCGGACCCGGATCTCCCGAAGCTCCGAGCTGCCGAGCCGCCGTACACCGACGGATACGTCCGTCCCTCCGGCCGCCTGCGCGCCGCCGGAGCCCCATACGATGCTTGAGAACACGGTGGAAGCGACCACGCGAAAGACGCTGGAATCAATCAGGTTGACGCCTCGTCCCATCTTGCGACCTGCACCGGGGAGGCGGCACGGGACGCTACCGTGCTCGCGGAAGCCGGCCAGCGTCGACCGGAGGTTGCGGCTTGCGACGCGACGCGCCTAAACGCGAGGAGCGTGCCCGCCGAAACCCAGACGGGACGTTCACTGCCCGCTCATCCCGTTTCCCGGGGTTCGCCACCCATGCGCATCCGCCGCGTCGACCTCGACGGCTTTCGCCGCATCTCCGCCCGCTTCCGCTTCGCCGAGGAGCGTGTCACGCTGTGGGCGGCCCCGAACGGCCGGGGCAAGAGCTCGCTCGCCGAGGCGCTCGTGGCGGCGCTGTACGGAGCGGACCCGCATCGCCCCGGGGCCGACCGGGGTGGGTGGATCCAGATCGCGGTGGATCTGGACGACGGTCGCTCGCTGACGATCTCGCGGAACCTGTCGAGCGGGAGCGTCCAGGTCACCGACTCGGGCGGCCGCGACGTCACCGCCGAGTTCCGTGACGCCGAGCTCTCCGTCGAAGTCGGAGAACGCATCTTCGGCGTAGGCCGCGCCGCCTTCGAGGCGATGTGCGTCATCCGGCACGCAGACCTGCCTTCCACGATCGGACACACCGGGCTGCTCGCGGAGCTGAGCCGGCGGGCTGCGGGCGAGGCGCCGGTCGAGGAGCCCGCGGAGGCGGCGTCGCCTGAGAACGCATCCGACCCCTTGCCCGTCGAGGCGGACTCCGGTCGGACCGCTCCCGCCGCGACCGACGACGACTTCCGCATCCTCCGCTCGGCGGCGGAGCAGATGCACTACCTGGTCTCCGGCGAGATGCCGGCGTGGCCCGCCGAGGAAGGGACCCCCGCAGGACGCGCCGACGCGACGGACGTCGCGCCGCTGCACGATCCCGACGAGCCGGGCATCTCCGCCGTCGAGCGCATGCGCCGGCTGCGCCGCCACCTCGAGGTGCTCGACGGCGAGCAGGCCGCGTGCATGGCCGAGCTGCACCAGATCTCCGACCGCGCGGGCGAGATCGAGCACGAGGTGCGACGCCTTTCGTTCCTGTCGGAAGCGACGCCGGAGGACGTGGATCACCTGCGCGAGCTCATCGCGCACATCGAGGTGGCCGAGGAAGCCCGCCGCGAGCACGCCGGTGCCGAGGCGGCGTTCCAACGGGAGCTCGAGGGACGCGGCGTGGGCGCGGCGCAACTGCGCGAGCTCGCCGCGACGTTCCGCGATCTCTCCCCCACCGACCTGGACTTCGTCGCGCGGTACCGCGCGGAGGAGACCGTCCGCCGCGGCAACCAGGCGCTGACCCGCAGCGAGTCGCGGCTCGACGAATCGCGGATCCGGGAGATCGGCGTCGCGCAGGACCGCGCGGCGCGGACCGCCGTCGTCCCGCTGGCCGTGTCCATCGGCGGACTGCTCGCCGCCGTGGCCGCCGCGATCCTCCGCCTGCCCTCCCTCCCCGCCGGCCTGCTGCTCGCGGTCGCGGTCCTGGCCGCGACCGTCGGCGGCGTCCTGCTGTGGCGTGCGCGGCACGTCGGCGCAACGGAACGCGTCCACATCGCGCAGAGCCAGGCGCGGAAGAAGGAGCAGATGTCCGAGCTGGAGCGCGAGGCTCACGAGTCTGCCTTCCGCCTCCACGACGTCGGCACGCGCTGCGGCATCGACGAAGCGAACGCGCTGCTCGACCGCTACGAGGAGTGGACGGCCCGTGCGGAGGATCTCGCCGTGCTCGACCGCTTCGCGCGGGAGGGTGACGAGCTGGACCACGCCGCGGCCGCGCTCCGAGAGGACCTGGGCCGCTTCGCCGCGGCCCGCTCCCGCGGGGAGGGCACGGATCCGGTGCTGGTCGATCCGGAGGCAGTGCACGCCGAGTACGCGCGCTCCATCGAGCTCCGCGACTCGCTCGCGCAGTGCGAGCGCGACTCGGCCGAGAAGGAGCAGCGACTGATCGAGCTCGAGTCCGGGCGCGCCGCGATCCGCGGGACGATCGAGTCGTTGCTCTCCGATGTCGGGGTGAACCCGCAGCGTGACGTGGACCAGGCGCTCGAGGCGGTGGGCGAACCCGATCCCGCGGCCGAGGCCGAGGCCGAGGCCCGTGCTTCGGCGTGGACACCTGCGCTCTCCGCCCGTGCCGAGGCGATCCTCCGGCGCCTGCTGCCCGAGGCTCGCGACGTCGAGGTGAACCATCGCCTCGTTCTCAAGCTCCGGCTCGAGCCCGGCGGCCCGCTGATGGATCCGCAGGAGCTCGCCGCTTCGCGTTCGGAGTCGGCTCTGGAGCAGGTTTGCCTCGCGCTTCGCCTCGCGATCGTGGAAACTCTCGGCTCGGCCGGAGAGACCGTCCCGCTCATCCTGGACGATCCCCTCGTTCGAGCCGACGACGCGCGGCACGACCGCTTCCTGGAGTTCCTCGTCGAGGACGCGTCGACCCGGGTCCAGGCCGTGCTGATGACCGCCCACGAGGTGAGGGCGAAGTGGTTCCTGCACCAGCATCCGGGAGCGAAGGAGCGCGTCGTCGCGCTCGTGGACTCGCGGGTGACCGGGAAGAGGCCCGCCTCTTCCGGCGCGGTGCCTTCGCCCGCCGCCTCGGTGTCGCAGCCGGCATCCTGATCCTCGGCGGGAACTCCGCCGCCGACGCACCACCCCAGCCCATCACCTGGAGCCGCGCCTTCGTGGTCGGCACGGTCGCGCGCACGGCGGCCGGCACCGAGCCGATCACCTTGCACACCATGCAGCCGGTCGAGGTGCACCTCGTGGTGGAGGGCGAGCGCGAAGGCCTTCCGGTGTACTGCACCTTCGCGGAACGCTTCCGGATGGGGCGCCGCGCCGTCGCCGAGCGCCTCGTCGTGTCCCCGCAGGATGCGGGCCTCCAGGACGCGAAGATCGCCTGGCTCGAGCTCCGCCCCGGCCCGGACGGGCGCGGGTGGATCCGCAACCGGCTGCCCTCGGGCGAGAACCAGTGGACGCTGCCGGTCCTCGAGCTTCCGGGAGAGGATCGCCCCGAGGAAGAGAGGGCGTACGGGACGGCGCGCTTCGCGGCGGCCGTCGAGATCCCGGGAGCCTCCCCGCTCGTCCTCGGCACTCCGGGATGGAAGGAGACCGGCGCCGACCTCGACCCGGAGAGCGCGCCCGGGTTCCGAGTGACGCGCGCCGGCAGCCCCACGCTCGCCGAGGCCGCGCTCGGGCTGGCCAGGCTGCCGGTGCGCCCCGATGCGCTCGAGGCCCACTACCGCGCGTGGATTGCCGTCCGGCCCGCCGATGTCGTGCTCGGTGCCTACGAGCAGCTCGCCGGCGGATCTCTGCCGGGCGATCGGACTGCGCCGCTCGACGGCCCCGGATGGGAATGGCTCTTCCGGCGCGTGGCGGATCCGGTGCGCCGCCGCAAGGCACCCGGTGCCCCGGTGGTCGGACCCTCGGCGCGCGGCGTGGCGTGGGGACGGGCGGACTCGGCGCGCGTCGCGCGCGGCGATGCGCTGATCTTCGCCGACGGGCATGTCGCGATTCTCGCGGAGGACGACGGCGACGGCTGGCTCGACGAGGACGACGAGGTCGTCCACGACGCGAAGGGCGAGGTGCGCCGCGGATTCCTGAGCGAGACCCCCGGCCGCGACTTCGCCATCCTCCGGGTCCGGGACTTCCTCGCGCTCCGTGGCAAGCTCGCCGAGGCGGGGTACACGAGCGCCCAGCAGTCCTACTACGGGCCCGAGGTGCAGCGCGCCTGCCGCGAGTTCCAGATCGATCAGGGACTCGACAGCACCGGGGTTCCGGATCCGGCGACGGTCGCCGCCCTCGACGAGTTCCTGGCGCGGCTGCGCTCCACGGACACCGGCGCCTCCACCCCGTGAGGACGGTCGCGGCACCCGACCACGCGGCGCTGCGCGTGGCTCTGGCTTTCGAGATCCGCGACGCGCGGGCGAGCGACCCGCTGCTCCCGATCACCGTGGTGTGCCCGTCGGATCCGGCGCGTGAGGAGACCCGCCGGGATCTCGCTCGGCGGCTCGGAGCGCTGCTCGGCGTGCGCGTTCTCGGCTGGAGCGAGTGGACCGCGGCGCGGGCCGCGCCCGGGCTCCTCGCGGGAGGAATGCGCCGGCTGCCCGAGCCCGGGTTCGAGCGGCTCGTCGCGCGGATCCTCGCGGGCGAGCGCTCGGGGCCGCTGGCGGCGGCTACAGGAGGCGCGGGCCTCGCGCGCGCCGTCTCCGCGACGATCTCGGATCTCGTGGAGGGCGGATGGACGGGCGAGGCGCTCCTCGGCGCCGTTCGCCCGAGCGATCCGGTGCGCGCGGCGCTCGCCCGCGTGCTCTCCGCTGTGGAGCGCGCATGGCGCGAGGAAGCACTCGCCGACCGGCGTCGCGAAGAGGCGATGGCCGCGACGGCTCTCGCCCGCGACGCGCCGGCGGGACGCCGGACCGAACCGACGGTCTTCTTCGGCTTCCACGACCTGACCGCCCGGCAGCGCTCGGTGGTCCTGGCCGCCGCCGCGGGTGGGCCGGTGACGCTGCTCGTGCCCGGGCCCGGAGGGGCCTTCGGTGCCGCCGCCGAACCGCTCGTCAGCTGGGCGCGGGACCGCGGCGAAGCGCCGGTCTTCGCGCAGGCATCCGCGGGGCCTCGGCTACAGCTCCGGGAGAGCGAGCTCGGCGGGACGGAACTCGCCGATCCGGGCCCGGAGCGGCTCGAGCTCGAGACGCACGCCGCGGAGGAGGACGAGGTCCGCGCCGTGGCCCGGCGCATCCGACGAGAGGTTCGCGAGGCGAAGCGCTCGTTCGACGACTTCCTCGTCGTGGTTCCGGCGGCCGGCCCTTCCCCGCTCCTCTTCCGCCGCCGCTTCGCCAAGGCGGGAATCCCGCTGGCCGATCTCGCCGGCGTGCCGGCGACGCGCACCGAAGCCGGTCGGCGCGCCCTGCTGCTGGCACGCGCGCTCTCGGCTCGCCGGAGGGATCGGGAGCGCGAGGCGCTCGAGTTCCTGGAGCGCGTCGAGCGCGAGACGGACGCAGCGGCCGACGTCCTGGACGACCCCTTCGCGCGCTTCGCCGGCGCGCGCGACTGGCGCGAGGCGGTCGAGCGCTTCCGGGAGACTTTCGCGGAGAGGTTCGGAGCGCAGCCGGCGCCCGAGGTCGAGTCCGCGCTCGCGGCGATCGCCCTGGTGATGGAAGGTCGGCCCAGCCGGCCCCGCGACTTCGCCGGCATGCTCGCCGCCGCGCTTTCGGCCGTGCGCCAGCGCGCCGAGCCCGACGAGGAAGGAGCGCGCGTCCTGCTCGCACGGATCGACCAGGTTCGCGGGCTGTCGCGCCCGTTCGTCTTCCACACCGGCCTGGCCGAGGACGCGCTGGCGAGAGCGGCGCGCGAGGATCCGCTGCTCCCGGATCCGACGCGGGAGGAGCTCAACAACCTGTCCGAGCACGAAGGCCTGCGTCTCGGCGTCCGCGAGGGCGCGCGCGAGGAGCTGCGCCTGCTCGCTCGCTTCGCGTTCGAATCCTCGACCGAGCGCGCCGTGCTGTCCTGGTCGCGGAGGCAGCGAACGGGCTCCGACGCGCGGAATCCAGCGGGCCTCTTCCTCGACCTCGCCTCGGTGCGCGTCGGCCGGCCGCTCGATCCGGAGAGCGCCGAGTTCGCGCGCGTGGCGCCTGCCCCGCCCTGCAACGATCCCGCCGACCGGTTCGACGCGGATCTCGCCATGCTCTCCGGCGAAGAGCCCGCGGGAGAGGCCGATCTCTCGCGATGGATCGCCGAGCCGCGCGCGGAACGCCTCGTCGAGGCGCTGCGCGCCACCGAAGGGCGGTGGCGGCTCGGCGTGCTGACGCGCTACGACGGCGTGCTTCGTGACCCGCGAGCGCTCCGCGCCGTGCGCGCACGGATCCCCTCGGAGCGCCGGGGCTGGAGTCCGACCGGGATCGAGGCGGCCGCGAACTGCCCGTTCCAGTTCCTCGTGGAGCGCGTGCTCGAGCTCCGGCCACCCGAGGACGCCGAGGACGACTTCGATCCGGCCGCGCGCGGCGCGATGTTCCACGAGATCCTGGAGATCCTCTACGTCCGCTTCCACCGCGACGGCATCCTGCCGCTCGTCCCCGAGCACGTGGCCGGTTGCCTGCGCATGCTCGACGACCTGGTCGCGCGGCATCGGGACGCACTGCGCCGCGAGCCGCCCGCCCGCCGGATGCAGCGCGCCGCGACGCTCGCCGTGCTGCGCGACGACATCGCCGTGGTGCTGGCCACCGACGCCCACCGGCCGCCGGAGGAACGCGCCGTCCCGTTCCGCTTCGAGCTCGGCTTCGGCATGGACGAGGGCGCCGCGGCGCCGGAGCTCGATCTCGGCGGCGGCGAGAAGGTCCGCGTGCGCGGCAAGGTGGACCGCGTGGACCTTCGCGCCGACGGCCGTCTGGAGATCGTGGACTGGAAGACCGGAGTGCCCCTGCTCGGCACCGGGCGGATCACCCGGTCGGAGGGCGGCCGCTCGACCGTCCACGTGCAGCTGCCGGTGTACATCGACGCGGTGGAGCAGACGCTGGGCAAGCCGGTCGCGCGGGCCTGCTTCTTCCACGCGACGGCCGAGCACGACTTCGAACGCATCGAGCTCACCCGCGAGGACCTCGAGGCCGTTCGCCCGAAGCTCTCCAAGCTCGTGCGCGAGGTCCTCGAGCGCACCGCGTCGGGATGGTACCCGGCGATCCCCGGCGAGGCGTGCTGCCGCCGCACGCTGGCGATGGCCTGCGGTCCGCAGCCCTTCGCCCGGTTCCTGAACAAGGTCGGTGACCCGGACCTGGCCAGGCGCATCGCGCTGCTGTCCGAGCCGGACCGCGAGGCACCTCGATGAGGCCCCCCGACCAGGACGTCCGCGACCGCATCGTGAGCGCCCGCGGCGTGACGCTGGCGGTCGAGGCCGGCGCGGGAACGGGCAAGACGCGCCTGCTGGTCGATCGTGTGCTCAGCCGGCTCCGTGACGGCGTTCCGCTGCCGCGGCTGGCGGTGATCACGTTCACGAAGAAGGCCGCCGCGGAGCTCGTCGCCAGGATCCGCTCCGACCTGGCCGAGCGGCGCGCGGAACCGTGGGCCCGTTCGGCGCTGTCGACCTTCGACCTGGCGGAGATCGGCACGACGGACTCCTTCTGCTGGTCGCTGCTCTCCCGGCACCCGCTGGAAGCGGGCGTGCCCCCGGGCTTCGGCGTGGCCGACGAGATCGCCGCCGAAGCGCTGCGCGACGTCGCCTGGTCCCGCTTCCTGGACGGCCAGGGCGCCGAGGGCGGACGCTCCCTGGCCGCCCTGCGACGCTCCGGCGTCAAGGTCGGGGCGCTTCGCTCCCTGCTGGAGGCCCTGGTGTCGGAGCGCGACCTGGACGTCGCGGCGATCGAGACGCACACGGTTCCGGAGCTCGCGCCGGAGTTCAGCCGTGCGCTGGATGCCGCGCTCGCCCTCGCCGGGCTCTGCCGCGACCCGCGCGACCGGTTGTGGCTCCGCGTCCGCGAGCTCGAGCGGGAGCGGGACGCGGCCTCCCTCCTCGACCGAGCGGCGGCGGAGCGGCTCCTCGCCCGCCGCAAGGCGGCCGGAGCGCGCTACGGCTCACGCCGCGACGGCCGCGCGGAGGCGTGGGGCGGGAAGCACGGCAAGGCGAAGGTCGTGGCCGCCCTCGAGCAGGTCGACGAGGCGGTGGACCGCTGGTTCCGCGCCCGCGGGCTCGCGCTCGCCGCCGAGACCGTCGATCTGGCGAAGGCCTACGGCCGCGAGTACGCGCGGGTGAAGCTGGAGCGTGGCCTGCTCGACTTCCGCGATCTGGCGCTCGTCACCCGCAACCTGCTGCGGGATCGCGCCGATGTCCGCCGCCGCGTCGCCGCGCGCTTCGACGAGGTGTTCCTGGACGAGGTGCAGGACACCGATCCGCTGCAGATGGAGATCGCCTTCCTGCTCGCCGCCGCGGGCGAAGGTCGTATCACCGATCCGCTCGCCGCCGAGCTCGTGCCCGGGCGGCTCTTCCTGGTCGGCGATCCGAAGCAAAGCATCTATCGCTTCCGCCGGGCTGACATCGAGCTGTACGAGCGCGCGGTGAGCGGTGTCGCCGCGCGCGGCGAGACCCCCAGGATCCGCGCGAACTTCCGCTCGCGACCGGAGATCCTGGACTTCACCAACCGCGTGTTCCGCGGATGGATGGAGCCGCCGGAGGACGGCACGCGCTGGCAGGTGCGCTATGAGGAGCTGGAGGCGGCGGTACCGGGTGCGCCGGACGCGAACCGCGTCCGACTCCTGCTTCCCGATGCCCGCGTCCGCGCGGCGATCCTGGAGCGCGCCGGCCGCGATTCGCTCCGTGCCGAGGATGTTCGCGAGCTGGAGCTGGACTCCGTGGTGCGGCTCGTCCGCCGCGTGGTCGGGGCGGACGGCGAGCCGGCCTGGATCGTGCGCGACCCGCGGAGCAGAGCCGAGCGGCCCGCCCGTGCGCGGGACGTCGCCGTGCTGGTGCGCAAGATCGACTGGGGGGAGCGCCTGCTCGACGCGCTGCGGCACGCAGGCGTCGGCGCCACGACGTCCGGCGGGCGGCGCTACTGGGAGCGCGAGGAGATCCAGTCGCTGCTCGCCGTGCTGGAGGCGGTCGTCGATCCCGAGAATCGCCTCGCGCACTTCGCCGCACTACGCTCCCTCGCCTTCGGCCTGCCCGACGACGCGCTCGTGCTGCACGTGCTCGATCCGCAGGAGGGGACGCCGGCGGCGAGCTGCGACGACCGCCTGCGCGAGCTCACGCTCCACGCCAGGAAGGTGCCGCCTGCGGAGTTCCTCGAGCACGTGGTCGAGGAGCTCTGTCTGCTTCCGGTCTTCGGGCTTCGCCCGGACGGAGCCGGCCGCGTGGAGAGCCTGCGTATGCTGCTCGAGTCCGCGGACTCCCTCGCCGAGGCGGGGCTCGACTCGCTGCCGGATCTGGTGCGGTGGCTGCGCGAGCGGTCCGGCGAGGGAGCAGCGGAGGCCCCCGGAGAGTTCGAGCCGGGCGAAGGCGGCGGCGTGCAGATCCTGACGATGCACAAGGCGAAGGGCCTGGAGTTCCCGGTCGTGATCCTCGCCGACCTGGCGGCGGAGCCGCGCCAGGACTCGCTGCTCGTAGCCGACCGCGCCTCCGGCCTCGTCGAGTTCCGCGCATCGCGGCCGAGCGGAGTGCAGACCGCCGCCTTCGAGGAAGCCTACCGCGTCGAGAGGGACCGGCGGCGAGCGGAGGACGTGCGGCTGCTCTACGTGGCGATGACGCGTGCGCGGGACTGGCTGGTTCTCTCGTGGCCGCAGGGCTCGGGCGGCTTCCTGGAGGGTGGCGTCCTCGCCGAGCGCGTCGGCGCGCCACCCGGCGAGGCCCCGCCCGGCGGCGTTCCGTCGATGCGCGCGGAAGAGCTCGCTGCCCTTCCGGAGCGCCGTCGTCTGCTGCGGATCGATCCCGAACGGCCGCGAATCCCGGTCGAGCCTCCTCCCGACTCCTGGCGGGAGGCACGCGCCGCCGCTGCCCGCGGCTCACGCATCGTGGCGGCGACCCGCCTGGGGAGCCGCGCGGAGCCCACGTACTCCGGCGCTCCCGGTTCCGGCGCGATCTTCGGCCGGCTCGTTCACGGGGCGCTCGAGCGCCTCGACCCGCTCGACCCGGCGCGTGCCGGGCGCGCACTCGCTCTCGCAGCCACCGACCTGGAGCGGGCCCTCGCCCGCGAAGGGATGCGCCTCGATCCGGCGCTCGTCGGAGCGGCGGCTTCACTGCTCGAACGGATCGCCGCCGAGCCTGCGGTCCTCGCGGTGTGGAACGCGCCCCGGCTGTTGCGCGAGGTTCCGTTCCTGATCCCCCGCGGTGACGACTTCCTTTCCGGCACCTTCGACGCCCTGCTCGAGGAGCTGGACGGCGCGCTCACCCTCGTGGACTGGAAGACGGAGCGCATCGGCGACGAGCCGGGCGAATCGGCGAAGGAGCGACACCGGGATCAGGCCGCGCTCTACGCCTGGGCGGCCGTCGAGTCGACCGGGCGGCCGGTGCGCGAGGTTCGCATCGTCTTCCTCGCTTCCGATCCCGTCCGAACCGGCTCGTTCGCGGTCGGGCCCGAGCTGCTGGACGGCGCACGGCGCCTTCTCGGCGCCTCCGGGTGGAGCGGCGACCCCGTGCCCGGCTGGCGGTAGCGTCCCCCGATGGCACCATGGAGGCGGACAACCCCTTGACGCCGGACCACCAGGGCTTATATTTCGATCTATGTCGAACTATCGAATCGATGGACTGGAGTCGCTTGCCGATCGGTTTCGCGTGCTCGGCAGCCCGGCCCGCCTCGGCCTCTTCCTGCGCCTGGCGGCCTGCTGCCGGGGACCGGCGAACGAGTGCTGCGATCCCGCGGCGATGCGCCGCTGCGTCGGCGATCTCGCGGCAGGGCTGGACCTCGCTCCCTCCACGATCTCGCATCACCTGAAGGAGCTCCGGCGTGCCGGGCTCATCCGGTGCGAGCGGCGGGGCCAGCAGATCGACTGCTGGGTCGACCCCGCGGTCGTCGAGGAGCTCGGTAGCTGGCTGGAGAAGAGCCTCGAACCCGAAGGAGACAGGAGATGACCGGAACGACGGAGCAACTACGCAAGGCTGTCCGCGATCGGTACGCGGAGATCGCGCGGGGCGATCGGCAGGGATGTGGCACGTCCTCGGGAAGCGGATGCTGCGGGCCCTCGAGGTCGGAGGGTCTGGGATACGCCGGCGAGGATCTCGCCATGCTGCCGGAGGGAGCGGACCTCGGACTCGGCTGCGGGAACCCGGCGGCACTCGCGTCGCTCCGCGCCGGCGATACGGTGCTCGACCTCGGAAGCGGCGCCGGCATCGATTGCTTCCTCGCCGCGCGCGAGGTCGGCGAGACCGGCCGCGTGATCGGCGTGGACATGACGCCGGACATGATCGACCGGGCGCGGGCCAACGTCGCGAAGGTCGGCGCGCGGAACGTGGAGTTTCGCCTCGGCGAGATCGAGAACCTGCCGGTCGCCGACGCCTCGGTCGACGTGGTGATCTCCAACTGCGTCGTCAACCTCTCCACGGACAAGGCCCGCGTGTACCGCGAGGCGTTCCGCGTACTGCGTCCCGGAGGACGCGTGGCCATTTCCGACATCGTGGCCGTCGGAGCCATGCCGGAGTCCGTCCGTGCCGACGTCGATCAGTACTCGGGGTGCGTCAGCGGAGCGGTGCCGGCCGGCGAGATCCGAACCATGCTCGAGGGCGCGGGCTTCACCGGCGTGACCATCACCGAGCGCGCGACGGACGCGGACGCCGGGATCCCCTTCGTCCGCTCGGCCGCGGTGGTGGCGGTGAAACCGGCGTAGCCGTCCGGCGCGCGAGCAGCTCCCGCGCGGACTCGAGGTTCGGGCCGGCCTTCGGGTGTGCCGGGTCCGCGCGAAGGACCTGCTCGAAGCACGCGATGCCCTCCTCGACTCGGCCGGCACGTGCCAGCGCGATTCCGAGATCGTTGAGCAGCTCGTTGTCCCCGGGGCGAAGCTCGTGAGCGCGCCCGTAAGCGTCGATCGCCTCGTCCAGGCGCCGGTCTTCGACCAGCAGCACGCCCAGCCGGTGCCAGTCGCGGGCGCTGCCGGGCGCCAGCCGCACGACCTCGCGCTGCCCGGCGACGGCGCCGGTCAGGTCGCCGGCACGGAGCCGGATGGCGGCGAGCACCCGATGCGCGTCCTCCGAGTCGGGTCGCAGCCGCACGGCTCGCTCGACATCGTGCGCCGCCTGCTCCACGGAGCCCTCCTCCAGCTTGCGCTGCGCGCGCTGCACGAAGAGGTGCGCCGCCATGTCCGGCGAAGCCCGCCGGACGACCGGCGCGAGCAGGTTCTCCACCGGCGACCAGTCGTCGGTCAGCGGACGCCCACCGGAACGCGCCGTGAGGGTGGCTTCCTCCGCGGCGGTCAGACACTGCAGCCCGACGCGCGAGTCGTAAGCGCGGGTCACCCTCGCGGCATCGAACGGACGCTTCGCGGCGACGACCACGTAGGTGTTGCGCGAGTCCTCCTGCGTCGACACCGGCGCCCCCTCCATGAACACCTGCACTTCCGGGAAGACCGACTCCAGGGTGAGGATCACCGCCCCCAGGAACTTCCCCGTCGCGTACACGTCGATGAGGTTCATGAGCAGTGCGCCGTCCGGCGCTAGAATGTCGCGCACGTCGAGGGCGAACTCCGTCGTGGTCAGCTGGTACGGAACGCTGTAGTCGTCGACCGCGTCCAGGTAGATGGCGTCGTACACGGGCGCAGGCTGTCCCCGCCGGCGTGCATCCGCGAGCCGCTGCACGTGCGCGCGGCCGTCCTCGTGCCGGATCGTCAGGCGGTGATCGCGCGGCAGATCGAGCGCGACGATCGACGCACGCGTCACCGCCGGATCGATCTCGACCACGTCGATACGGCTCCTCGGAAAGCGACTCTCGATCCAGCGGGGCACGGTGTATCCCCCGCCGCCGATCGTCAGGGTCGCCAGGGAGTCGCGGGTGCCGGCCAGCTCGGTCGTGACCGCGGCGTAGATGCGCCCGTAGCCGTACTGCAAGTCTTCGGGCCTGCCCATCACCACGGAACTGTGCAGCAGCTTGTCGAGGTGCAGGTTGCGGATGTCCGGCGACTCCGAGACGCGGTACACGCGGACGTGCGAGTACTGGCTCTCGTCGGAGTAGACGAGGTCGGGCTCCGCCGCATCGCGCAGCGAGAGGCGCGCCCCCACCGTCTCTGCCCACGGCCACGGACCGACGCCGAGCGCCGCGAGGGCCAGCAACGCGACGAACCAGGCACGCGCTAGCCGCGAGCCCGCGCCGAAGGCGAGACCCGCGGCGGCGAGCAGGCCGGCCACCGCCCAGATGATCGCGGCGGTGCCGAACAGGGCGATCAGCCAGAAGCCGGTGGCGAACGTGCCGACCAGGCTGCCGATCACGCCCCACGCGTAGACGCTGCCGATCGTGCGGCCGGTCTCCCGACTCCGATCGAGCGCCATCTTCGCCGCGACCGGACTGATCATGCCGAGCACCAACGAAGGGACTAGGAACACGATGGCGACGTGGCTCGCCACGCGCGCCGGCCAGGGCAGCGTCCACAGGAACGCCCACTCTCCGACCTGGCGCTCCAGCGCTCCGATGGCCACGCCGGTGATCGAGGCGAGGACGAAGACGGCCGAGAGGGTGGGCGCGGCCGGGCGGCGATCGGCGAGGCGCCCTCCCGCGTAGTTTCCCACGGCGATTCCGGCGAGCACGATGCCGATCACCGAGGTCCACGTGTAGAGCGATGCGCCGAGGTGGCGCGACACGATCCGCCCGGCGACGAGCTCGATCGCCATGATGCAGAAGCTGGAGACGAAGACCGTGACCTGCGGGGCCCACGGAGGCGGCGACCGACGCTCCGGGCCGACGTCGCTCAAGGAAGACCCTTCGCGGCGCCGCCGGCCGGCCGCCGCGCGAGCAGCTCCCGCGCGGACTCGAGGTTCGGGCCGGCCTTCGGGTGCGACGGATCGGCGCGCAGGACCTGCTCGAAGCACGCGATGCCCTCTTCGACCCGCCCGGCCCGGGCCAGAGCGATCCCCAGGTCGTTGAGCGCCTCGAGGTCGGCGGGGGCCAGCTCCAGCGCGCGACGATACGCCTCCACCGCCTCCTCGAGCTGGTGTCCCTCGGCGAGCAGCACGCCCAGCCGGTGCCAGTCGCGGGCGCTGCCGGGTGACAGCCGCACGACCTCGCGCTGTCCGGCGACGGCGCCCGACACGTCGCCGGCACGGAGCCGGATGCCGGTGAGCGCACGGTGGGCTTCTTCCGAGTCGGGGCGCAGCCGCACGGCGCGCTCGGCGTCGCGCAGAGCGTCCGAGACGGGACCCTTCGCGGCGTTGCGCTGTGCACGCTCGGCGAGCAGGCGAGCGGCCATCTCCGGAGACGAGCGGCGCACCACCGGCGCGAGCAGGTTCTCCACCGGCGCCCAGTCGTCGGTGAGTGGACGCACGCCCTCGCGGTCGGTGAGCGCGCCGCGCTCCGTGGCGGTGAGCCGCTGCAGCCCGATGCGGCGGTCGTACCCGGAGACCAGGCGCGACGCGTCGAACGGCGTGCGCGTGGCCACGAGGACCCAGGTGTTGCGTACGGCGGGCTGCGACGAGACCGGCCGCCCCTCGGCGAAGACCTCCACGTGCGGGAAGACCGACTCGAGCGTGAGCAGCATCGACGCGAGGAAGCGTCCGCTCGCGTAGTCGTCGATCAGGTTCATGAGGAATGCGCCGTCCCGGGCGAGCAGCGAGCTCGCGTCGCGGGCGAACTCCACCGTGGTCATCTGGTAAGGGACGCTGTAGTCGTCGAAGACGTCCAGGTAGATGCAGTCGTACGTCGGGAAGCTCCGGCCGGACCTCTTCGCTTCCGCCGTCCGCCGGACGTACGCACGCCCGTCCCCGTGCACGACGCCGAACCCGTGCTCCTCGGACAGACCCAGCGCTGCGACGGCCGCGCGCGTCACCGCGGGATCGATCTCGACGACGTCCGTGCGGCTCCCGGGCCAGCGGTCGTCGATCCAGCGCGGAAACACGTAGCCCCCGCCCCCGATCGTCAGCGTCGCCAGGGAATCCCGCGCGCCCGCCAGCTCCGCCGTCGCCGCCGCGTAGATCCGCTCGTAGCCGTACTGCAGCTGCTCGGGCCGGCCCATGACCACCGAGCTGTGCAACAGCTTGTCGAGATGCAGGGTGCGCACGTCGGGCTGCTCGGAGACGCGGAACACGCGGATGTGCGAGTACTGGCTCTCGTCGGAGTAGATCAGATCCGGGTCCGGCGCCTCGCGGAGCGAGAGGCGGGCTCCCAGCGTCTCCGCCCACGGCCACGGTCCGGCGCCGAGCACGGCGAGGAGGAGCAGCGAAGTGCCCCAGGTCCGCGCGAGCGCCGAGCGGACGGCGAAGAGCAGCCCGGTGACGCCGAGCACGCCGGCCACCGTCCAGATCACCAGGGACGTGCCGAACGTGGCGATGAGCCAGAATCCCGTGGCGAAGGTCCCGGCCAGGCTGCCGATGACGCCCCAGGCGTAGACGCCGCCGATCGTGCGTCCGATCTCGCGGCCGCGGTCCAGGGCCATCTTCGCGGCGACCGGGCCGATCATGCCCAGCAGGAGCGAAGGCACGACGAACACGAGCGCGACGTGAGTCGCGACGCGCGCGGCCCATGGCAGCGTCCACAGGAACGTCCACTCCCCGACCTGACGCTCCAGCGCGCCGATGCCTGCGCTCGTGACCGAGGAGAGCACGAACAGCAGGGAGAGCGTCGGCAGCGGCGGCCGGCGATCGGCCAGACGGCCGCCCAGGTAGTTCCCCGCGGCGAGGCCGGCGAGCACGACGCCGATCACCGACGTCCACGTGTACAGCGACGCGCCGAGGTGCCGCGAGACGATGCGACCGGCGACGAGCTCGATCACCATGACGCAGAAGCTGGAAACGAAGACCGTCGCCTGCGGGGCCCATCCCGGCACGTCGCTGGGTCGTGAAGCGCTCTCGGTCAAGGCCATCCCCTCGCCCGCGGGCGAAACCCGGCCGATCATCATAGCGGATGGGAGCGGATCCCGCTGCGTTGACACCCGGGCGGCCCCCTCCCTACGATGGACGCTCGCCCTCTGTACCCGCGGGAGGAATCCTTGAAAGGTCGCCGCGTCCTGGTCACCGGCGGGGCGGGGTTCATCGGCAGCCACCTGGTCGACCGGCTCCTGGAACGGGGCGTGGCCGTGCTCGTGGTGGACAACCTCTTCCTCGGAAAGCGGGAGAACCTCGACGACGCTCTCGCCCGCAAGGGCGATCTCACGTTCGTCTACGAGGACGCCGCCGATCTCCCGGCCGTGCGGGACCTGATCGAGCGCCACCGCATCGAGGACGTCTACGACCTGGCCACGAAGGCGCTCGAGTACTCCTTCGCGAACCCGGCCGGAGCGTTCCGGGTCAACACCGACATCGCCGCCACCCTCGCCGAGCTGCTGCGGAAGGGGCACTACCGGCGGCTCGTCCACGCCAGCAGCTCCGAAGCGTTCGGCTCGGCGGTGGTTCGCCCCATGCCCGAGGATCATCCCCGCCATCCGACCACGCCGTACGCGGCCGGGAAGGCCGCGGCCGACCTGCTGCTCTCCTCGTACGTGCGCACCTTCGACCTGGACATCCGCATCCTCCGGCCGTTCAACAATTACGGACCACGACAGAACTGGGGCGCGTTCTCCGGCGTCGTGCCCAAGACGATCCACCGGCTGGTGCAGGGGCTCCCGCCGGTGGTGCACGGAGACGGCTCGCAGGGGCGCGACTTCGTGTACGTCGGCGACGTCGCCGACGCGCTGATCGCCGTGGGCGAGACCGCCGCGGCGCGCGGACTCGATCTCAACGTGGCCTCGGGCGTGGAGACTCCGGTGCGCGACGTGATCCGGATCCTCTGCGAGCACGCCGGCTTCCGCGGCGAGTGGCTCCGCGAAGAGCGGCGCGCGGCGGACGTCGACCATCACGTCGGGGACGCGTCGCGGCTGCGGGAGGTCACCGGCTTCCGCCCGGGGACCGATCTCCGGGACGGGCTCTCCCGCACGTGGGAGTGGTACCGTAGCCGATTCGCGGGAGGGCGGGCGTGATTCCCCTCAGCCGACCGGCGTTCGGCCCCGAGGAAGAGGACGCGGTCCGCGACGTGCTGCGCAGCGGATGGGTGGCGCAGGGTCCGACCACCGCCGCGTTCGAGCGCGAGTTCGCGGCGGTCATCGGCGCGCCGCATGCCGTCGCCGTGTCCTCGTGCACGACCGCGCTCCACCTCGCCGTGCTCGGCGCCGCAATACGACCCGGCGACGAGGTCATCCTCCCCTCCTTCACGTTCCCGGCCACCGCGAACGCCGTCCTGTACGAGGGAGGGACGCCGGTGCTCGTCGACGTGGACCGCCGCACGCTGAACATCGATCCCGCCGCCGCCGCCGCCGCCGTCGGACCGCGCACGCGCGCCATCATCGGCGTCCACCTGTTCGGCTTTCCCTGCGAGATCCGCGCCCTGGAGTCGCTCTGTACCGAGAGGGGCCTGTTCCTGATCGAGGACGCGGCCTGCGCCGTCGGGACGCGGATCGGAGAGCGCATGGCGGGCACGTTCGGCGATGTCGCGTGCTTTTCGTTCCATGCGCGGAAGGTGGTCACCTGCGGCGAGGGTGGCATGCTGACGACGCGCCGCGACGACCTGGCCGCGGAGCTCGCGAGCCGGCGGACGCACGGGGCCGACCGCGGCGCGGAGGTGCGGGAGGGCGAAGGTCTCGCGCCCACTTCGCCCCGGCACGTGCGGCTGGGCTACAACTACCGGCTGTCCGACGTGCAGTCGGCGATCGCGCGGGTGCAGCTCACGCGTCTCGAGGGCTTCGTCCGGGAGCGCGAAGAGCTCGCGCGGCGCTACGACGAGGGGTTCGCGGACTTGCAAGGCCTGCAGCTTCCGCCTCGCGACCCGGGACTCCGACACAGCTGGCAGAGCTACGTCGTGGTCGTGGACGCAGAGGCGCCGGTTGCGGCACGGGCTCTGCGTGACGCGCTCGCCGGACGCGGCGTGGCGACGCGCCCCGGGACCTACGCGGTGCACCAGGAGCCGTACTGGCGGGAGCGCTTCCCGGTCCCCTCGCTGCCGAACGCGGAGCGCGCCGCAGCGGGCTCGGTGGCCTTGCCGCTCTACAACGGTTTGAGCTGGGAAAACCAGGCTCGGGTCATCGACTCGGTCAGGCAGAGCTTCGGGGTGTCGCGCTAACGCGCTTGTTGACTGAAGGATCCGCGACCGCATACACTTCGCAGATTGCAATGCGGCGGCGTCCTTTCCGGCGCGGTCCGATATCGGGAATAGCACTCTGCTATCAGCCCCTGGTCTTCCCGAAGGGCTTCATGGCGCAGATCGTCCTCGGCGTGTACGACGGCCCTTCCGGCGGGGCTGCGCTCGTTCAGGAAGGGCGCCTCCTCGCCATCGCCGAGGAGGACCGCATCGTCCGCCGCCACCGCGTGTCGGGGCTGCCCCGCGCCTCCGTTCAGTCCGTGCTGGGCGAGTCCGGCGTGGCCGGAGAAACGGTCTCCGCCGTGGTGATCGCCACGCGGGACGCGACCTACGCAGAGGGCGTGGGCGATTCGGCGCGCGCCCCGCTGCTGTATCGCGTCGGCACGGCCATGCCTTCGCCCGCCGCGGTCAGCCGTCGCATCCGCGACACGTTCGCCCGGGCCCGGCGGCGGCGTCTGGACGAAGCGCTCCGCTCCGAGTTCGGGATCTCCTGCCCCATCACGTTCCTCGATCATCACCTGGTGCACGCCGTCGCCGCCGCAGCGCTGACCGGCCGCCGCGACTGCCTCACGCTCACGATGGACGGCGGCTCCGACGGCGTCTGGTGCCAGGTCGCGTCGGTGCGCGGCGGGCAGCCGCAGCGCGTCGCGTGCGAAGTGGGAACCGCCTCGCTCCTCGGGTTCCTGAACGTCGTCTGCGAGCAACTCGGCATCGCCGCCGGACCGGACCGTTACCGGAGGCTCGAGGACCTGGGGATGCGCGGCGCACCGATCCACCTCGAGCGGCTTTCGCCGTACGTCGACGGCGGCGAGGGCCGGCTCGTGCTGGTCGACGCCCTCTTCCGCAAGAGCGGCGTTCTCCCCGGACTCGTGGCCGTCGCGCGCAAGGAAGACCTCGCGGCGAGCGCGCTGCGATTCGCCGGGGACGTCGTACGCCGCTACGCGGTGCACTGGCACGCGCGCGGCGGGCACCCGGACCTCGTGCTGGGCGGAGATCTCTTCGACCTCCCCTCGCTGGTGAGCGCCGTGCGCGCGGCACCGGAGATCGAGCGCCTGTTCGTCCCACCCGCACCCGGCGACGCGGGACTCCCCGCCGGATGCGCCTACGCGGGCTGTCTCGAGGGAGTGCTCGACGATCCATCGCCGTATCCGGATGCGCCGCTCTCCACGCCCTTCGTGGGCACGGCCTACGGCGACGGCGAGATCGAGCAGATGCTGCTCTTCGAGAGCGTCGAGTACCGGCACCATCCGGAAGTCGACCGCGACGTGGCCCGCGTCCTCGCCGAGGGCAGATCCGTGGCCCGCTTCGACGGGCGCACGGAGATCGGCGACCGCGGACTGGGGAACCGCAGCGTGCTGCGCAGCCCGCGCGGCGGCTTGCGGCGCGGGCACCTCGGCTTCCTGCTGGTCCCCAGCGTGTACCACGCCGTCGTCCCCGAGGACGATTTCGCGGAGTGGTTCGAGGGCGACGGCCTCGCGCCGTCCAGGCTGCGCACCGCTCCCGGGCTCGTGCGGCCGCTGGAGCGCTTCGTCGAGGAGTGCCCCGACCTCGTGGGCTGGGAGGGTCTGGTGCGGGTGCAGACGGTCTGCCCGGAGGCGACGCCGCGGCTGCACGACATCCTGCGCGAGTTCGAGAGCTGGAGCGGCATCCCCATTCTGGCGGCCGCGTCCTTCCGGCTCCCTGACGAGCCGCTGGTGTCCTCGCCGCGGGACGCGCTGCGCACGTTCCGGCTCCTCGGAGCGGACTACGCGGCTCTCGGTCACTACCTGGTGCGCAATCCGGATCTCCGACCGAGCAGCCAGGAGCGCGCCGGAGCCGCCGACGAGGTTCGCCACCCCTGAGTCAGGCCACGGAGCGCTCGAACGTCTCCCGCTGGAACGGCACGCCGCCGTGGCGCTCCTTGAACGTGAACAGACCCTCGTTGACGACTCCAGAGATCGACGAGGTGCCGAAGTCGAAGAGCCTGATCCCGCGGCCCGCTGCCCACTCCAACGCCCGCAGCTGCAGCAGGTTCGTGGCGCGAAGGTGGCGCTGCTCGCGGTCCTGCGCGAGGTAGAACGAGAGCGCCACGCGGTCGTTCAGCGCGAGCGTCCACGAGCCCGCCACGAGTTCGCCCTTCGGCCCGCGCGCCAGGTGAAGCGCCTGCGCTTCGCCCAGCCGCTGCGCCAGGTCGGCGAGTTCCGCGGCGGAGTGCACGGGCCTGGCGCCGAACGCCGCCCGATCCCGGGTCAGCAGCGCGTGGAATTCCGCGTACGCCCGCTCCGAATCCACGACGACTCCCTCGCGCTCCGCCTTCCTCGCGGCGCGCCATGCCGGGTTGGTCAGCAGCTCCGCGGGAGCCTTGCCCGCCAGCGGCGCCGCCTGCGACACTTCGCTGGTCACGATGCCGAAGCCGCAGGCGAGGAGTGCTTCCCGGACGACGCCGCGCTCGCCGCGCTCGTAGCAAGGAGGCGGCGGCGTGACGCGTATCCGTGAATAGCGGCGCTCCGCGGCGAGCGCCACGATGCGGTCCACGGCGAAGCGGGCCGAGTTCGCGCCCGCGTCCGCGGGGAGCACGGGACCGCCGTACGACGCGCCGGCTCCGGACCACCACGTCGCGCCGGAGTCGGCCGCGGCCGCAGGCCACAGGGCCGCGGGTCTGCCCGACTCGCCGAGGACGGCGGCGTGGTCCCAGCGCCAGCGCGCGGCCTCGTGGTAACCCAGGAAGCGGCGCGTGTGGAAGATCGCTCCGTTCAGCGCGGAGCTGCAGAAGTCGTCCCAGGCGACCGCGTCGATCACGGCTTCGCCTCGTCGAAGCCGCCCGCGCGGCGAAGTTCGTGCGGAAGGCCGAGCGACGCGCCCGCGGAAGCATCCTCCGCGAACGACGCATCGACGATCTCGACCGCTCCGGAGCCGGCGCCGGCCACGAGGCGAGAGGTCTCGCGCGGATCGATCCGGCCGGGGCCGGGGCCGGCGCCCGCGAGTGGAAGGACCTTCCAGACCGTGACGCGCCGGCCGCCGATCGAGGCGAACGCGCCGGGATACGGCCGGGTCAATCCGCGCACCCAGTTGAATACGGCGCGCGGGCCGAGCCTCCAGTCGATCGCCCCGTCCTCCGGAGTCCGCCGCGGTCCGTAGCTCGCGCCCGCCTCGCTCTGGCGGACTCGCGGCGCGGTGCCCGCGGCGAGCCCCGGCAAGTGCTCGGCCAGCAACTTCACCGCGGCATCGGCCAGCCGCGCGCGGACCGTGCCGGCGTCGTCGTGGTCGGTGATGCGGAACGGCCGCTGGCCGACGATGTCGCCCGTGTCCGTACCCTCGTCGAAGTAGAAGAGCGTCGGTCCCGTCTCACGCTCGTCCCGGATCAGCGCCCAGTTCACCGGCGCGAAGCCGCGGAGCCGAGGCAGGAGCGATCCGTGGATCCCCAGGCATCCGCGCGGAGGGACGGCGAGGACCTCCGCGGGAAGGATCCACCTCCATCCGACGGCGAACAGCACGTCCGGGGCGAGCGCGCGAAGCTCCGCGAGCGCCGCTTCGGTGCGGAAGCGCCGGCCGCGTATCCGCGGAAGCCCCCGCTCCCCCGCGATGCGAACGACGTCGTCCGCCCAGTGCTCGTGCCCGGCCGGATCGAACGTACCCACGCCGACCACGTCATGGCCGGCGTGCAGCACGATCTCGAGGCACCTCGCGCCGATCTCCTGGCTGCCGAGGAAGACGACCCGCACGTTCAGCGGGGACCGCGCGTCCGTGGACCGACGATGGACCACTCCGGGTCGATCGCGGCCCAGATCCCGGCGGGCACGCGGATCTCCTCGCCGGTCTCGTCCGAGCGGGCGATCACCTCGTCGCCTTCGCGGCCGACTTCCTTCACCGGCCGGCCCATCACCGAGACGAAGCCCGCGACCCGCGCCGGGTTCCCGATCACGAGGGCGTGCGGCGGGACGTCCCGCGTCACCACCGCGCCCGCGCCCACCATGCAGTAGGCCCCGAGCTCGACGCCGCACACGACGGTGACGTTCGCCCCGACGGACGCACCCCGCCGCACGACGGTGGGCGTGACGTGCCACTCGGGATCGAACGCGCGCGGATACAGGTCGTTCGTGAAGGTCATGTGGGGCCCGAGGAAGACGTCGTCCTCCACGGTGACGCCGTGGTAGATGGAGACGCCGTTCTGGATCTTCACGCGGTCCCCGATGCGCACGGTGTGGTCGATGTAGACGCTCTTGCCCACGATGCAGTCCCGGCCGATGACCGCGTTCTCCCGGATCTGCACGTTGTTCCACACCTTGGTGCCCTCGCCGATCTTCGCCCGTGGATCGACATCGGCGGTCCGATGGACGAACGATTCCGCGCTCACGACGGCTGCACCTCCACGGACGCCCCTCCGGAACGGATCGAGCGTTCGATCGCCTCCAGCACCTCCAGCACTCCGAGACCGCTGCGCGCGTCGGTGCGCGGCCGCGTCCGGCGCGTCACGCAGTCCAGGAAGTGCGCGGCCTCGATCTTGAGCGGCTCGCCCACCGGCACCGGCGGGATGCGGATGTCGCCGACGCGCTCGGTGATCGCGTCCTGGAAGCTCTCGTAATACTCCCGCGTGTCGATTCCCTTGTCGATGATGCGGATCTTCTCGCTCGGCTCCACGTCGTCGAAGACCGCCATGCGGCGGTTCCCCACGACCGTCACCCGGCGCACCTTGTGCGGATCGAGCCAGCTCACGTGCAGGTTCGCCAGGATTCCGCCCTCGAACGTGATGGTGGCGAACACGACATCCGGGAGCCCCCGGCGAAGATAGCTGCCGCCCTGCGCGGAGACGGTGAGCGGACGCGCGTCGGTCAGGAAGCGGATGATGGAGACGTCGTGTGGGGCGAGATCCCAGAGCGCACTCTCCGCCGCGCGCACCTTCCCCAGGTTCACGCGCGTCGTGTAGAGATAGTAGAGGTCACCCAGCTCGCCGGACCGCACCGTTTCCCGGAACTGCACGAGCCCGGGATGGAACTCCAGCAGATGGCCGACCATCAGGATGCGGCGGCGCGCTTCGGCCGTCTCGGCGAGCTCCCGGCCCTCCCGGACCGACAGCGCGAGCGGCTTCTCGATGAGCACGTCGATTCCCGCCAGCAGCAGGCGCTTCCCCACCTCGAAGTGCGTCGACGCTGGGGTGGCCACGACCACCGCGTCGACCCCCGCGTCGAGCAGTTCGTCCACGGTGTGCACCAGCGGCACTCCCGGATGCAGCCGCGACGCGGCCAGGAGCGCCTCGTCGCGCGTGTCGGCGATCCCGACGACCTCGCAGTCCGGCAGCCCGCGCAGCACGCGAACGAAGTTGGGTCCCCAGTAACCGAATCCGATGACGCCGGCGCGGATCAAGGGGCCTCCCGGAAGGGGAATCATCAGCCCGAACACCGGCGGCCGGAGTCAGGCGGCATCGATCGTAGGGAGCGGGCGAATCCCCTGTCAACGCCTCGTCAGGGCGCGGTCCCGGCGAGCGCCTGGCCTCGCCACTCGGCGGCGAGATACGCGCGGTCGGGCTTCGGTTCCGAAGCGTCCCGATCGAGCGCGCCGACCCCCACGAGGTGGTTGGGGAACGCGAAATCCAGCGAGGCGCTCCAGTCCCCCTCCGAGCTCCGCGCGAACGAGACGTGCGCGGCCTTCGAACGGTCGATGGCGAGTCCGAGCCAGTGCACCGCGTCGCCCGACTGCGGAAGCTCGGTGTCCCAGGTGATCCGGCCGAGCAGCGCGGGGAAGCGGATCGCACCGCCGAGCTGCCAGTGCCGCGAGCCGTCCACCCCGTCCGCGCCGCGCTCGAAGAGCTCGTGCAGGACCGCGGCCAGGCGAACGTGACGCCCGGCGGTCAGGACGGTGCCGACGTCACCCTCGAACCCGCCGTCCTCCCCTCCGCGCCACTCCAGGCCGGCGCCGAAGTGCGCGGTGCGGCCCACCCGCACGCGGTTCGCCACCGCGAAGGTCCACGCCGGGACGCCGGGGCGGTCGTCGAGCTCGCGCTGGTATCCGTAAGCGAGCCGGTCGGTCGCCGCAGCGACGCTCAACCCGGTCACGTCGGAGGGGACTTTCCACTCCTCCCCGTCCGGCAGCTGCTCGGGAATCTCGTCCAGGAAGAGCTCGACGACCGCGGTGCCCATGCCGGTCAGGCCGACCGCCGCCGGGTTGACCCACACGGAGCGTGCGCCTTCCTCCGCGGCCACGGGGCGGAATCCACCCACGAGCCCGGGATGGGCGTGCGCCGTCCCGCCGAAGGCGATCGCTCCCGAAAGCACCCATCGGATGAAGCGGGGATTCATGCCCCCTTCATCGGCAGGTCCGGCAGATAGCTGAGCATCTTGGCAGCCAGGCGCGCCGCGGCGAACTCCGATACGCGCGAGCCGGCCGCGGGGGCCAGCTCGACGATGTCCATGCCCACGACCCGGCGGCGCTCGAACGCGATCCGGAGCAGCTCGAGGGCATCCAGCCAGCCCAGCCCTCCCGGCTCCGGGGTACCCGTGGCCGGGATCACCGACGGATCGAGGCCGTCCACGTCGAACGTCACGTAGAGGGGATCCCGCAGGGACTCTACGAGCTCGCCGGCAGAGACCCGTCCACGTACCACGTCCCGAGCGGGAAAGAGGCGAACGCGCCGCTCCGCCGCCAGAAACGCGGCCTCCTCCGCGGACCAGCTTCGCGCCCCGACGATGGTCACCGGCCCGTCCTCGAGCAGCCGGCGCATGACGCACGCGTGCGAGTGGTCGCTGCCCTCGAAGCGGTCGCGCAGGTCACCGTGGGCGTCGATGGACAGCACGTGCGCGCCTGGATGCGCTTCCCGGACCGCGCGAACCGCTCCGATGGTGACCGAGTGCTCGCCGCCGAGCACGAACGGCAGCGCGCCCCGCCGCACGATGGGGCGAACCGCGGCGCGGACCAGCTCCGAGTACTCGTGGGGGTCGCGCCCGGCGGGCTGCACCGTCGAACCGAGGGCGAAGGACAGGTCCTCGAGGTTCACGCCGGTCTCGTCGTCGTGCGTCTCGACCTGACGGGACGCCTCGAGGATCGCAGCCGGCCCCGCTGCGGCCCCCGTGCCGTAGGAGACCGTACCCTCGAACGGCGCGCAGACGAAGACCACGCGCGCCTGTTCGGAGTCCGCTCCCGAGCGGCTGGCCACGCCACCGAAGTTCGCGCGGGCCGATTGCGCCGAGGTCATCTCTCCTCCTTCGCGTCACACGGCAGACATCCTACCCCGTGCGCCGCGACCCCGCTATGATCCGCCCGATGACCCGAGCGTCCCGTGCCGTCGCGTGGCTCCTGGTGCTCGTCGCCGCGACGGACGCGGCGCTGTTCGCGATGCGTGCCGCGTCGCTGGTGGAGGACGGCGAACTCGCCGCGACGACCGGGATCGAGGAGCCGTCCATCGCCGCGGTGTGGCGCGCGCGGCAGGGGTTCCCGGTCTACGCACCCGCGGAGGGGGCCGCGAGCGTCCCCCTCTACAACTGGCTCTTCTACCGGGTCTTCGCCGCCGCTGCGTCCACCGCGCCCGACGAGCCGGCGAGCATCCTGCTCCTCGGGCGATGGCTGGACGCACTCTTCCTCGCCGCCGGCGCCCTCGTCCATCACGCGCTCCTCCGCCGCGTCCTGGCCTCGTCGGGATGTGCGCTCCCGGCCGCCGCCACCGCGGCGCTGGTGATCGTCACGTGGTTCGGGTCGGGCCTGGTGCGCTGGTACGCGCTGACCGTCCGTCCCGACGGAGCGGCCGCGGCCCTGGCCACGGCAGGATTCCTGCTGTTCGGCGCCGCTCCGGGCCGAACGAAGGCGCTCGTCCTCGCCTCGCTCCTGTTCTACGCGGCCTGGTCGTTCAAGCAGACCTCGGTCCTGCTGCTCGGGGGATGCGTGCTGCACGTGTTGCTCGAACGAAGGCCGCTCGCGCTCCTTCCCCTCCTCGGGCCCTTCGCCCTGCTCGCCTCCGCCACCCACCTCGTGCTGGGTGCGGACTACGCGAGGTGCACGCTGCTCGCGCCGTCACTCTCGCCCGCCGACCCCGGCCATGCACTCGTCGTCGCCGCGCGGGCGTTGGCGCCCGGCGTGCCCTTCTGGCTCGTGCCGCTCGCCGACGTGATCCGCACGCGCGGCGAGCCGTGCAGCGTCGAGCTCCGCCTGCTGCGCCGCTCGGCGGCCTTCGCCCTCGGCGGCTCGATGCTGCTCTCCCTCAAGCAGGGATCGTACGTCTACTACTACTGGGAGGCGTTCGTGGTCCTCTCCATGCTCTTCGCGGTGGCGGTGGCGCGCGGTTCGGCCGGACGGGCCGGCATCGTGGGGGCGGCGGTGCTGCTCGCCGTCTCCGTGGCGCAGCTCGCGGCGCCGGGACGGTGGTCTCGCGTGGACCTGCTCTCCGACGACGCCGCCCGCGAGCGCCGAGAGCGCATCGAGTTCGCCGCGACGTTGCCCGCCCCGTTCTTCTCCGAGGACCGGCTGCTGGCACTGCCCTGGTACGCTCCCGGCGGCGACGTCCACGTGATCGATCCCGTGCTGTACCGCGCGCCGGGCGTCGCCTCGCTCGTGGGCGAAGGTATCGCCGGCCGGATCCGCCAAGGGTCCTTCGCCACCGTCCTGGTCACCCCTCGCGACCGCTTCGGCCTGTCCGAGGCGGCGCGTGCCGGCGGCCTGGTCGAAGCGCCCGTCCCGCGCTGCCTCGAGGGTTTTCGCCTCTGGGTGCGACCGGAGGGCGGCGGCGGCTGACGTGCCGGCGCGGCCGGCAGACTCCACACCGCGACTCCCGCGCTCCCGTCCGCATCGGGCAGCAGCCGGGCTCCCGACGCCTCGAGAAAGCGCACGAGCGGCTCCGGCCTGCAGCGAAGGGAGCTTCCCGCCACGGCGAGAAACGCCGCGCGGTCGGGGTCGAGCCGCTCGGGGAAGGACCAGCGGTTCCGGAACTCGACGCGCACCGGGGTCCTCTCGCCCCAGACCGCGTGGATGCGTTTGCGCGCTTCGGTATCGCAGAGGATCACCGCGCCCTCCGGCGTGACCGCGTGGAGCAGCCGCACCTCCGCGTCGACGCCGCGCAGAAGCGCGTCATGGCCCGCGTGGACCACCGCGCAGGCGGCCAGCGCGACGGCGCCCACGCCGCCGGCGAGGAGTCTCACGGGCACGCGCCGCGTCCAGCGGTCGAGCATCTCGACGTAGGCCAGAAGGAACATCGGCAGCACCGGCACCAGGAAGCGCAGGCCCACCACCGCGCTGGCCGGCCACCCGCCGGCCGTGTCGCGGTAGTAGTACAGGCAGAAGAAGAGCGTCGTCCCCAGCGTGACCGTGCGCACGAACCAGCGGTCCCGGCCGCGGTAGAAGAGCACGCCCAGCAGCATCAGCGGGAACACGGCCAGCAGCGCCGATCCGTAGTGCACCGCTCCCGGCACGAGCTCGTGCAGCCCGAACTGCCCTTCCATGCCGATGTCGGCGCGGTCGTCGCGGTAGCCGGACGTCCCGCGCCACCACCGTCCGAACGCGACGTGCTGGTACACCGCCAGGGCGACACCGCCGGGCACGAGCCCGGCGAGAAGCGTCGCGAGGCGCCCGGCGGGGACACGGCGGCGCGCACACTCCAGGGCCGCGGCGAGCACGAACAGCGCCGCGAGCACCACGTGCGTCGTCCGTACGAGGCACGACGCACCGAGCCACGCGCCGGCCAGCAGGGCGCCGCGGCGCGTGTCGCGGCGCCAGGCGGCCCACGCCAGCAGGAACAACACGCCGGCGGCGACGTCGCTCATGAGGGTCCGCGCGTAGTAGACGAGAGTCGGGTGCGCCAGGTACAGCAACGAGCCCCACGCGGGGAGCTTCGCCTCTCGCAGGATCCGGGCGAACACCAGGAATCCGACGAGATGCAGCAGCGCGTTCGCCGCGAACGTGGCGCGCCACTCGGGCGCCGCCAGCGGCGCGAGCAGGAGCGGCCAGAGCGGGGCGAACTTGCTGACCTCGTGCCCGCCCGGGCTCTCGACGCGGCTGATCGGGTCGACGCCGGCGACGTCGCTGTAGATGGTCCCCGCGCGGTAGACGAACGCCGTCGAGAGGTACGTCGACTCGTCGATGACGGCGAAGGTGCGCGGCCAGGCGAGAACGAAGAGCACGGCCCAGACGACTGCCGCCGCCATTTCGAGCCGCACGCCGGAAGGGCGATCCACGCGCTACCCCCCCGCCGAGGGCGTCGCCTTCGCCCCCCGGGCGAGCCGGTCCAGCGCTCCGAGCAGTCCGGCGAACACCCACATCGTCAGCGCGATCTTCGGTACGCGCCAGAACTCGTTGAACGTTCCCTGGACCACGTACGTGAACATGCCCGCACAGATCGCGGCCGCGAGCCGCCGCACCTTCGGGTCCGGTGCGCGGCACAGCCGGATGCCGGTCCGCCAGAACGCGACGACGAGGAACGTCAGGATGAGGACCCCGGGCAGGCCCTGCTCCGAGGCGACCCGCAGCAGCTCGGAGTGCGTTCCGCGCCGGCCCCGGGAGAAGTCGACGTCCCGGTACTCGTCGTAAGCCATCTCGTAGGCTCCCGGACCGACGCCGGTCAGAGGGCGATCCAGGAACATGCGGCCCGCGGCCACCCAGCGGTTGATCCTCTCCACGTTCGAGGCGTACTCCGGCGACGTGCTCACGTTCCAGTAGTGCTCGAGCGACTGGCTCGCGGCGGGCGAGCGAAGGAACACGGCGACGACGAGCAGCCCCGTCAGCGCGAGCGGCACGGCGATGCGACGCAGGAAGAGGCGGCCGCGGATCACCAGCAGCAGTACCAGCAGCAGCGCGGTCGTCACCCACGCGGCCCGCGCGAACGAGATGATCGTGGCGATCGTCATCAGCATCAAGGCGACGAAGAGAGGGATCGCGTCCATGTTCCGCTTCCCCGTGATCAGGTACACGAGCGCCGGACCGAGCGCGAACCCGAGGAACGCCGTGTACGGGCCATGGTTGTACAGGAACGGTTCTCCGATGAAGAACGCGGCCCGCCCGAGCGGCACCGGAGAGCTGATCACCTGCACGATCCCGTACACCGAGAGAACGGCTCCGGAGACGACGTACACCACGATGACGCGCTCGATCTCTTCCAGCCGGCGGATCTCGAAGAGCGGGAACAGCGCTCCGACGAGGATGAACCCGCTCACCGACACGAGCTGGAAGAGGGAGTGACGCAAGTAGACCGACGTCGTCGCGGTCACCGCCATCCAGGCGATGGCGAGCAGCATCGCCACGACCATGGGGCTGCGCTCGAGCTTCTTCGGATGGAGCAGGAGCGAGTACACCCAGGCCCCGGCGAGCAGGATGATCCCCGGCTCCGTCGGGAACTGGATCTCGAAGCCGGCCCTTTCGTTCAAGTAGTCCCAGGCCCACGGCAGCGCGATGACCAGGGCGAGCCACGCGGCACGCAGGTCCCGAGCGAGCGTGACCACGAAGCCGACTCCCAGCAGAGCGACGAGGACGAGCGGCTCTCGAGCGAAGACGAGCGCCGCGCCCGCGGCGAGCGCGGCGCCGGCCAGGCCCTCGCGCGCGCTCCAGGCCGGGGACCGGCGCAAGCCCACGGCGAGGCCGGCACCCGCGGGGACGAGCAACGCGGCCAGCAGCACCGGTGCCGTGAACCGGCGCTCCGCCCTCTCGGCCGGCACGGCGCGGTCCAGGATCCGCACTCCGAGGTCGTGCGCGGCCTGGTGCTCGACCGCGCGCACGCGCAGGCCGGCGAGGAACCTGGCCGCACGTTGCAGCTCGGCCAGGTCGTCCTCTGCCGCGCGAAGACCCGGCTCGGGCAGCAGCGCGGGGATCTCGTGCGCGGCGCGCTCCAGCTCGCGGAGCCGCGCCGACGCATCCGCGGCCTCGACCGACCCACCACCGTGCCGCCGCTCGGCCAGCGCCAGCGCGGTGCGCGCGGCGGCGATCTCGTAGGCGAGGTGCGCGGCCAGCGACTCTGCTTCGCGTCCTTGCGCAGCCTCGTCGGCGACGCCGGCTCCCACGCGGACGGCGGCGAGGTGAGCCGCGGAGCGCTCCTCCTCCCGCGCGCTCTCCCGGGAGGCCTGTTCGAGGAACTCGCGCTCGCCGCCGGCGTCCTCCCGATAGAGCTCCCGGAGCCGCTCCTCCAGCATCATCGCCAGCGCGTTGGCCAAGTCGGCGGAGAGCGCCGGGTCGTTCGTGCGGACGCGGATCTCGAAGGGGCCGTACGGCATCGCTTCGAACGACACGCACTCCTGCAGACGCCGGACGGCGGCCTCCGTGGTGCGCTCCCGGAAGTGCCCGGTCAGGTCGAAGCGCTCGACGAGGCGACGGGCCGTCTCCGCGCTGCCGAGGACCGCCTCCCAGACCGCGAGCGGCTCGGTTTCGTCCTCGGCCGTGGGCAGCAGTGAGCGCGCCAGCCCGGAGACGGCTCCTGCGTCGGCGTAGCGGAAGTCGTCCGCGCGGCGCTCGGGGGGCAGCAGGACCGCGGTCGACTCCCACGTGCCCGGCAGGAGTCGGGTTCCCACGGCGGCGAGCACCGCGGCGAGCGCGCCGACCCGGACGATCCAGCCGGACCGGCGGAGAAGCTCACGCGCCGTCTCACGTCCCTGGGTCAAAATTCGCCCTCTCCGCAGTCTGCCCGAGGAAGATCCGGGACCGGCCCGCCTCTTGGCAATGCCCTTCCCGGGCCTCGCCTTCGCCCCCGGCTGTCGCGGAATCGCCGGTTTGATACACTGTTACGGATCCCGGACGGGCGAACCTGTCCGGCCACCGTCCCCGGGGCGAGGTCATGACGACAATCACGAAGTGGACGCGAGCGGCTCGCGGGGCCGCGGTCGCGCTCGTCGCCGCGGGAGCCGTCCCGACGGCCGGAGCAGCCATCCTGCGGGTGCCCGACGACCACACGACGATCCAGAGCGCGGTCGCCGCCGCCGTCCCCGGCCAGGACGAGATCTGGGTGTCGGCGGCGGGGTCGCCGTACGTCCTCCCGTCGACGCTGATTCTCGTCGGCGGAGTGGACTACCGAGGAGGCTGGGATGCGCTCTTCCTGAGTCAGGACGCATCGCGGACCCGCATCCATCTCGCCCAGGATTCCACCGGCAGCGCGGTCGACGCCGCGCTTCTCGGCGCCGGGGATCTCTTTTCTCACTTCACCGTCGGGCCGCCGGTCAAGCCGGCCACGTTCACCACGGTGAACGGCGCGGGCATGTTCATCGGTTCCGGCTCACCGACCATCGCGAACTGCGTGTTCGAGAACAACGTGTCCCGGGACGCCGGAGGAGCCATCCAGATCGCCGCCGGCTCGGCCGCCTACATCCTCGACTGCACGTTCGACTCGAACGAGACCGGGCTCGTGGCCGGCGGCGGGCGCGGCGGCGCGATCTCCGTGGCGTCCGGATCCAACGGAGTGCGCATCGAGCTCTGCCGCTTCACCGGCAACTGGTCCGACCGCGCCTCGGTCACGCTCTCCGCGGCGGGCGGCGCGCTCTTCACGCGGTCCGGGATCCGGCTGGAGCGGTGCAAGTTCGAGGACAACTACTCCGGCTTCCACGGCGGCGCGCTGTTCGTCGTCGACGCGGACCTTCGCGCGTGGGGCAACCTCTTCTACGCCGACTCGGCGGCGCGCCACGGCGGCGCCATCTACCACCAGAACGGCAGCGGCGAGCACAACGGCTCCCTCATCGAAGACTGCGTCGCCGGAGCGGGAACGGGCGAGATCGGGAACGGCGGCGGCATTTACTTCGAGCGCGGCTCGAACCGATTCCTCGACGGATACGTGCGGCGGTGCACGGCGACCCAGGGCAACGGTTTCTCCGACGGTGTCGGCGGGGCCTTCTACTTCTTCGAGCCGCTGGCCGGTTCCGCGGTCCGCCGCACGGAGATCAGCGGGAACCGGGCCCAGGTCGGGGGCGCAGTCGGGGTGCAGGGCACCACGACGGTCACCTTCTCGGACGCTGCCCTGGAGGCGAACACGATCGTCGCGAACTACGCGGCCATCGGAGACGCGGCGCGCTACGGAGGCGGCGGCGTGCACATCTTCGCCGACTTCATCGGAGAGATCGTCGACAACATCATCGCCGAGCAGGAGAACGGTGCCGGCATCTCCTGCGAGGGGCTGCTGGCTTCGCCGAACATCCGCTTCAACTGCGTCTGGAACGGCCCCTCCAACTCGGATCCGGAGTACGGACAGGACTGCGTGGATCGGACGAACATCAACGGCAACATCCGCTCGAATCCGCTGCTGTGCTGCTTCTCGGGCGGGTGCGTTCCCGCCGGATCGCCGCCTCCCGACTTGCAGCTGAGCGCGGCGTCCCCATGCCTCGGAGCGGGCGAGGGCGGCGTGGACATGGGCAAGTACGGGTCGACGAACTGCACGACCCCGGTATCCCTCGAGCCCGCGTCGTGGGGGGCGATCAAGGCTCTCTACCGTTGAAGGCGGCGCCGCGGGAATCGTCCGGCGCCCTCCCGCGCACGATCCCTGGTGCGGCGCAGGGCGCCGCCGCTCTCGCCGCCGTCGCGCTGCTGGAGATCGCCGGGCATGCGCGCTCCGCGCCTGCGCTTCTGTCTCCGCTGCGCGACCTCTCGCTCGTGGCGTCCGCCGGCGCGTTGCTCGGGGCCTTCCTGGGGCTCCTCCGGGGCGCCCGCCCGCTCGCCTTCCTCTCCCCCTTCGGGGTCGCGCTCGGCGCCGGGATCGCGCTGCACTTCTGGCTGCGCACCGTCTCCGGGGCCGGCGTCCTGGAGGGCGGAGGCTCGCGCGACGCCCTGCGCGGAGCGGCCGGGCTCGCCGCTGGTGCAGTCCTCGGCCAGCTCCTCGGCTTCGCTCTGGGGCGAACGCGCGCGCTTCGCCCCCCGCCCGCCGGCATCTCGATCGCCTTCGTCGTGCTGCTGTCGCTGCCCGCGCTCCTCCCCGCCCCGAGGCCGCAGCTCGACGAGTCCCGGAAGAACCTGCTGCTGCTGTCGATCGACACGCTGCGTGCCGATCGCCTCGGCGCGTCGGGGCATCCGGACGGCCTGAGCCCGCATCTCGACCGCCTGGCCAGGACCGCGACGACGCACGTCGGTGCGGTGACCCCGCTGCCGCGCACGCTGCCGTCCATGTCCTCGGTGATGACCGGACTGCCTCCGCACTCGCACGGCGTGCGTGACAACTTCCACTACGCGCTCGGCGAGAGGGCGGAGACGCTCGCCGAGGACCTTGCGCGCCGCGGCTGGGCCACCGCGGCGGTGAACTCGAATCCGGTCCTGTCCCACGACAGCGGCATCTTCCAGGGGTTCGCCTCCGCCAACGACCGCGGCGACGACTGGTCGCGCCTGGGACTCGTCCGCGGAGCGTCGCGCATCGCCACGCTTCTGGCCATGCGCCGCGGCGATCGGGACGCCGTCATCACCGAGCTCGCCTTGTCCTGGTTGGCGCGCCGTCCCTCCGGACGGCCCTTCTTCCTCTGGGTCCACTGGCTCGCGCCGCACATGCCGTACGAGCCGTCGTTCCCCGACGATCGCCGCTTCGATCCGGCGTACGAAGGCGCGCATCTCCGCGCGCTCGACTATGGCGGCATCTCCAAGGGAGACATGACCTACCGCAACCCGCTGTCCCCGCGCGAGCGCGAGCATGCCGTCCGGCTCTACGACGGGGAGGTCGCGACGGCCGACCGGGCCGTGGGACGGCTGCTTCGCTCGGTGGAGCGCGACCGGCTGCTCGACGACACGGTCGTCGTGCTGGTTGCCGACCACGGCGAGAGCCTCCTCGAACACGGGTACTTCTTCAACCACGGCGATTTCGTCTACGGGCCCGCGGCGCACGTCCCGCTCGTCGTGCGGGACCCGCTCGCTCCGGCCCCGATCCTCGACACCGCTCCGGCCTCCCTGAACGACGTGCGCGGGATGATCGCGGCGAAGCTGGAGGACGTCCCCGCGCCACCGCGCCCGGACGCACTCTTCTGCGAGTCGGACTTCTGTCGCTTCCCCGACCTGAACGACCGGCTCGGGCTCCTCCTCCCCCTGGAGGTCGCGCAGGACACCGGTCCGATTCCGGACTGGAAGGAGCGCTGGGAGGAGCAGGCCATCCGGGCGAAGCAGCGCTTCGTGCAGCGCGAAGGGTGGCGACTGGTCCGCTCGCCCCGGAAGGACGGCGACGCGCACGAGCTCTTCGACCTGGCCCGCGATCCGGGCGAGACCACGAACGTCGCCGGGGAGAACCCGGAGCGGTTGGCCGAGCTCGCGCTCCTGCTGGACCGCTGGATCTCGGCGGGCGAGGAGGCCGACGACACCGGTGAGGTGCGCGCGCCGGACGAGGACACGCAGGAGCAGATGCGCGCTCTCGGTTACGTGGGCCGCTGATCCCGCGCGGCCACGAGCGTGCGCGCGCGGGCCAGAGCCGCGGCTCCGAACCGCGCGACGATGGAGTCCTCCGCCTCGTCGAGCCGGTCCCTGCGCGCCAAGTCCTCGGGCCCGCCGGTAGTGGCCCCACCGAAGAGCTCCAGCTGGGGTGCGTCCACGAGCCCCGCCAGCCCCACGCCGAGCAGGCGCACCGCCGAGCCGCGACGGTCGACGCCCCGGAAGAGGTCGGCGGCGGCCCGGAAGAGCGTGGTCGCCGAGCTGGTGGGCGCGGCGAGCGTCCTCGACCGCGAGAGCGTGGTGAAGTCGGCCAGGCGCACCTTGAGCTGCACGGTGCGCCCCGCAAAGCCCGCGCGGCGCGCCCTTCGCGCCACGGACTCGGCCAGCGCCAGCAGCACGCCCTCGAGCACGCCCGCGTCCCCGACGTCCTGGGGGAAGGTCGTCTCGCGGGAGAGGCTGCGGGCGCGCGCATCGGGAACGACGGGCCGGTCGTCCCGGCCCTCGGCCAGCGCGATCCACCTCTCCGCGGCGCCACCCAGCGCGTGCGACAGGCGGGCCGGATCCGCGGCGGCGAGCGCCGCCATCGTGCGGACGCCCAGCCGCTGCAGCGCCGCCCGCGTCGCCGGGCCCACGCCCCACATGCGATCGAGGGGCAGCGACTGCACGAAACGGCGGGCGTCGTCCGGCGGCACCACGACGAGTCCGTCCGGCTTGGCGTGCGCCGAGGCGAGCTTCGCCACGAACTTGGAGTCGGCGAGGCCGACCGACGCGGTGAGCGCGAGCTCCTTGCGGATCCTACGGCGAAGCGCCACTCCGATCTCGCGTGGCTCTCCCAGTAGCCGCCGTGTTCCGGTCAGATCCAGGAACGCTTCGTCGAGTGAGAGGGGCTCGACCGCCGGCGAGAACTCCGCGAAGACGCGCCGCAGCGTCCGCGACGCGGTCGTGTACTTCGCGTGGTCTCCGTGGATGACGACGAGGCCCGGGCACCGGCGAACGGCCTGGGCCATCGGCATCGCGGAGCGGACCCCGAAGCGTCGCGCCTCGTAGGATGCGGAGGACACGACGCCGCGCCGGTCCGCGGCGCCGCCCACCGCCACGGGCTTTCCCGCGAGAGACGGATCGTCGCGCACCTCCACCGACGCGTAGAACGCGTCCATGTCCACGTGCGCGATGACCCGGGTCCAATCCACCACGGTTCCGTCGCCGGTCAGTGCTCGATCATCCGCCAGTACACTTCCGGATCGAAGTCCGGACTGTTCTCCGCATCGTGGCAGCCCCGGCAGCTGTTCATCAGCAGTGCCGCGCCGTAGCTGCCGTCGCGGGCGTGGGTGGTGCCCTTGCCGTGGCATACCTCGCACTGCACGTTGACCAGTGCCGGCGAACCCTGAGCGTGCGGGCTGTACCCGGCTGGATCGCCATGGCCGGTCACGTGGCAGCCGAAGCACTCCGGCAGCGCCTCCGTCCCGGCGATCTCCAGCGTCTGGAAGGCGCTGGAGTGCGGCGTCTCCAGCCAGAGCCCGTACTCGCGCTCGTGGCATCCTGCGCAGCTCTCCGCTCCCACGTACCAGTGGCCGTCCGCGGCGCGCCGTTCCTGTGCCTTCGCCACGGCCTGCTCCTTCATCAAGTCGTTCAGATTCCGCTGGAACACGTCGACGAGCTCCGCCGTGTCGGGATCCTCGGCGGTGTCCCGATCGAGGACCGCCTCCTCCGCGGCGATTCCGAGCACGTCGCCGTTCTCGACGGCCACCTGCGCGACCCCGAGCGCCTGGCCGCGGTCCCCCGCGACGACGTACACGGCACCCCCGTGCTCGGCGAGCGTCCGGCCGCGCCCCATCGCGGCGGAACCGACGACGACGACGTCGACCTGGCCGGCCAGGTCCTCGCCGAGGGCCTGCGCCGCCTCGAGCGGCATGTGGGCGAGTAGCACGACGAGATCCGCGTCCCGCCGCAGGCGCGCGAGCACCGGCTCCAGCGACGGGACCGACTCGGCGAAGTCCACCTCCGCGGTGTGCGTCGTATCCGCGGGCGGCTTGCGCGTGACCGCGGTGATCCCCACGCGAATGCCGGCGCGCTCGACGATCCTCGAGGAGGGCAGCAGCAGAGATCCGCCCGCCGCGCGCAGGTTCGCGGAGACGAAGATCCCGTCTGGGGCCGCCAGGGACCGGAGGATCTCCGCGGGCAGACGAAGGTCCTCTTCGCCGAGCGTGGCGGCATCGTAGCCCTGACGCTTCATCACTTCGACGAGGAAAAGGGCGCGCGCCTCCCAGGTCGCCGACTGGTTGCCGGTGAAGCCACCGGCGTCCACCAGGACGACCTCGCCCTCGTCACGGTACGCGGCGATCCGACTGGCCCGCCGGGCCAGTCCCCCTCGGGGGCTTCGGTGTCAGCCGCAGGGCGTCGTCTCGCCCATCACGGACTGCGAGGACAACACCACCAGTTCGGGGCGGCGTCCGTCTTCGAACAAGTCCGTCGCCGGGGGACGGTCGATCTCCTCGAGGAGCGTCCCGATTTCGCGCTCGAGCGCGGCCTTCGCCGAGTCGGCGTCCGCTCCGGCGCCCAGCTCCGCGGGAGCGGCTCCGGCCAACGCGAAGGACGCGACCACGACGCGAAGCGGGACGTGCATGAACCACCTCCGTGACACCGAACGCGGCAACCCACAGATCGGCGCGGGGTTCCGCCTCGTCGAGCGACCGATTCTAGCAAACGCGGATTCGGTTCGTCTTGTACACGCGCTTGACACGGGGACCGCCGCGGTGCTCTGATCCGCCCGTGCCGCCGGTTCCGGCGGCACAGACAGCTCGAGGAACGAAGGGAAGCCGGTGCGAATCCGGCGCGGCCCCGCCACTGTGAGCGGAGACGCCTCCCGCAAGACGCCACGGCACGTAGCCGGAAGGCGCGGGATGCGGATGACCCGCGAGCCAGGAGACCGACTCGGGCATTCACGGGTACCGCCTTCGAGGGTGAGGCAGGTGACGTCGATCTCGGGTAGCGCGTTCGTCCGCACTCCTCCCGACAGCTTCATCGGATCGCCGCTCCTCCTTTTCATCGAGGCCGGGAGGAGCAAGTCATGCCTTCTCGACTCCGATGGGGAATACGCGTTCTCGCGCTGATTCTCCTGGCACGAACCGCCACCGCCTCGCCGCCGGCGCGGTCGGCGTACGTTCTCTCGGCGAACGACGCGAAGGTCACGCGCGTCGACCTGGACACCGGCGCGGTACTCCCCGACGTGACGACCGCCGGCGCCTTCGCGAACCGCATCGAGCGGGACGCGGACGGCCGGCTGGGCGCGATCGTCTCGTCGGGATCGGACGAGGTGGCCCTCTTCGACTTCCCCACGGAGACGGTCTTCGGAACCGTGCCGCTTCCGGCGGGATCGAATCCGTGGACCGCGGAGATCGTCGGAACGCGCGTCTTCGTCACCTGTCTGCTGACCGACACGCTCTACGAGATCGACGCGACGACCCTCGCGGTGACGGACAGCGCCGCCACCGGCACGGCGCCGGAAGGAATCGCGGTGACCGGCGGCCACCTGTACGTCGCGAACACGGGGTTCGACTTCGGCACGTTCGGGTACGGGCCGGGCACGGTCACGGTGCTGGATCTCGACGATCTCTCCGAGGTCGCTACCGTTCCCGTTTCGGTGAACCCGCAGGACTGCCTCGTCGCCTCCGACGGGAACGTCCACGTGGTGTGCACGGGGAACTTCGGTCCGGTCACCGGATCGATCGACGTGATCGATCCGGGAAGCAAGACCGTCATCGCGTCCCTCCCCGTGCCGGCATACCCGGGCGGCGGTGCGGTCTCGCCGTCCGGGTCGGTCCATCTCTCGGTGACGACGCCCTCGTTCGGCTCGGAGATCTGGACGTACGTCGCCGCTTCGCTCGTGCTCGTGCACGACGGATCGAACCCGCTGCTGCCGTCGTTCGACTTCTACGGCGAGCCGGCCGCGACCGCGGCGCAGGAGCTCTTGGTGCCGGACTTCTCCGCCGATCTGCTCCTCGTGGAGATGCCGGAGGCACCGGGAGCTCCCACCGCGGTGCTCGTGGGCGATGGTCCGATCGACGTGGCGGTCATCGATGATCCGGGTCCGGTGCCCATCGTCCTCCGCGGCATCTCCGCCGAGAACGTGGCGTCCGGGATCCGCCTCTCGTGGAACGCGCTGCTCGAGGCGGACGTCGCCGGATTCGTCGTGGAGCGTTCCGTCCCGGCCCGCGGCGAGACCCGGCGAGTGGCCGACGATCTTCCGGCGGCCCGGAACGCGGAGTGGACCGACGAGGCCGTCACCGACGACGAGCGTTACGTGTACCGCGTGGGCGCCGTCGGCTTCCGCGGCGGGCTCATCTGGTCGGAGGAGACGTCGATCGTGCGCCGCAGCGCGCCGAGCCGGCTCGCGTTCGCCCGCGTGCGCCCCAACCCCGCGCGCGGACCCGTCTCCTTCGACGTCGTCGTCCCGCGGGATGGTGCCGTCGAGCTCGAGCTGCTGGATGCCGCCGGGCGCCGGATCGCGCGGCGAGCAGTGGGCGGCGTGCCCGCGGGCTCGGTGACGTTCGAGTGGGACGGAAGGGATGACACCGGCACGGCGGTAGCGTCAGGCATGTACTTCGCGAGGGTCCGGTCCGGCGGGGAGGTCGCCGTCGAGCGCGTGCTCCGCGTGCGATGATGTTCGCTCACGTTCTGGCTGCGCTTGCCGCCGGATTCGCTGCCGGCGCGGACGTGGCACCGCCGCCGGCCGGCTCGATCTGGGATCTCCCGGAGGTGGAGGTTCGCGCGGACGCGCTTCGCGACCCGATGGCGCCGTTCCCGATCTCCGGACGCCGCATCGGCCCCGAAGAGGTGCAGCGCCGCGCCGGGGGCGACCTGCGCGACGTGCTGCTGCCCCTCGCGGGACTGCGCGTGACGTCGCCCGGCGGACCGTGGGCGGGCTCGTCGGTGTCCCTGCGCGGGTCGACCGCCGACCAAGTGCTGGTCCTAGTCGACGGGAGGCGATGGAACCGCGCACAGGGCGGCGGCGTCGATCTCTCGACGATCGCCCTGTCCTCGGTGGAGAGCGTGGACGTGTTCCGCGGCGGCGCGTCGCCCTTCTGGGGCAGCGAAGCCATCGGCGGAGCGATCCTCGTGCACACCCGGCGCGCCGACGCGGGGGCGTGGAGCGTGCGCCTCGGTTCGGGATCCTTCGGGGAGCGCTCGCTGGCGGCGAGCGCGGCGACGACCCTGCCCGCCCGCGGGTGGCGGTCGCTCGTCACCGGACAGCTCTTCGACACGTCCGGCGGCTACTCCTACGACGACGCCGCGCGCGGCGCGGAGCGAGCCGTGCAGAACGGCGACGTCCGCCGTGCGCAAGCCGACCTGCGCGCCGACGGCGGAGCCGGACGGTTCACCGTGCGAGCCGACGTCGGCATCCTGGATTCCGAGCGGGGCGTTCCCGGCAGCGCCGAGTTCCCCACCCCCAGCGCGCGGCTCGAGGATCGGCGAGCCACGGCTGGACTGCGCATCGAGGACGCCTCGTCCACGCGGCGACCGGCCCTCGACGTTTCCGTGCTGCGACAGGTGCGACACTATCGCGAGAACGACGAGATCTTCGGGCCGGTCGACGAATCCCACCGCAACCTCCGCGTGGAGGCCGATGCCGCCGCCGCAGGCTCGCGGCGAAGCCTGGCATGGCGCGCGGCGGCCGGCGCGGCGACCGATCGGCTGGACAGCACGACCGACGGGATCCGCCGGCGGGACAACGGCAACGCGCGCGGCCAGCTCTCGTACGACCGCCGCGTCGCCGGCATGGCCGTGCGCTGGATGCTGGCCGCCCGGCTGGACGTGACCGACGGATTCGCCCCGTCCGCCTCGCCGCGCGCCGGCGTTCGCATCGTGCCGTCGCCCGGCCGACTCGCGTTCTCCGCATCGGCCGGCACGTCGTACCGGACGCCGTCCTTCGACGAGCTGTTCTGGGCGCCGCGCGCGACCGCGGCGGGCAACCCGCACCTCCGGGGAGAGCACGGGCGGGATCTCGACCTCGGCGTCGAGCTGGGCGCGCTGCCGCTCCGGGGCGCGCTGTTCGTCGGGGCCTTCGTGCGCGACGTCGACGACCTCATCCAGTGGATTCCGGGCGCCTCGGGAATCTGGCGGCCGCACAACGTCGGGCGCGTCCGGATCTCCGGAGCCGAGGCGGAGGGCCACGCGGGGGCGAAGCTCCCCCGCGGTGCCGGCGTGCGCATCTCCGGCTCCGCGACGCTGCTCGAAGCCGTGGACCGGACCGGGGAGCCGAACGTGGACGGCCAGAGGCTTCCTTACCGGCCGCAGTGGAGCGGAGCGGCCGCGGCCGTGCTCACCCACCCGGTGGTCGGGGAGCTGGAAGCGGCCTGCCGCCACATCGGCGACGTGTACGTGACCCGGGCGAACACGAAGACCCTGCCGGGCTCGTTCGTCGTCGACGTGCTGTGGCGGCGCGTTCTCGCGCGGGGCGCGCGCGTCGACGCCGGCGTCACCAACGTGGGCGATGTCTTCGCGCGGGACTTCCGCGATTTCCCGCTCCCCGGGCGATCCTGGAACCTGGCCCTGACCTGGGAGAGGAGGCCTTCATGAAGCTGAGCGCGTTCACCGTGTCGACCGCCGTCCTCGCGGCGCAGCCGGCGCAGTCCGTCGTCGCCTGGGGACCGGAGGCGAACCTCTCCCTCACCGCGACGGACTCCGAGACCGGACTCAATCACCGCCCGATGGCGATCACCTCGGACGGCACGTTCCACATCGTGTGGGCGGAGAAGGACGCCCCGAACCAGAACTACCGCGTCTGGACGAGACGACTCGAGAGCGGCACGTGGAGCGCGTCCGAGGTGATCGTGGACTACCTCGCCTCCGATCCGGGCACGAGCGGCGGGGCGAAGTATCCCTCGCTCGCCGCCGCCGGTGACGGGAGCCTGCACCTCTTCTGGCACGACTACCGCGTGGCCGGGATCAACAACATCGAGATCTTCACGAAGGCACGGGAGGCCGGCGGCGCCTGGGATCCGGAGCGGGTGGCGGACGTTCGCCTCACGGCCACGAGCCACCCCGAGACGCTCGGCGACAACGGATACGTGCCGACGCCGGGCGCGACGGCTGCCGGCGCGATGCACGTACTCTGGTACGACTTCCGTTACGATGGCCAGAGCGCCGAGATCCTGTCCAAGACCCGGCCACCGGGAGGCTCCTGGGACCTCACCCCGGGAGACGCGGCGGACGCGCGCGTCACGCTCGACGCGGATCACTCGGAGCTCGTCGCCGCCGACGCGGACGCCGCCGGACGCGTGCACGCGGTCTGGCGCAGCGCCTCGGCCGGCACCCGGATCCTCTACGCCGAGCGCGATCCCCTGACCGGTATCTGGTCGAGCCCGATTCAGGTGGACGTCGCGGGCGCGGTGGCCGGTGCTCCCGCGCTCTCGCTCGACGGCGCCGGCCGCGTTCACGTCGTGTGGCCCGACTCCCGCAACGGCGGGCGTGCGCTCTGGACCCGGGTCCGCGAAGCCGGTGGCGCGTGGGGAGCGGAGTCGCGGCTTACCCGGCCCGCGGACGCCGCCGACGAACCTTCGCTCGACGCCGCGCCGGACGGGACGCTGCACCTCGTCTGGCAGGACGGTCGTGTCTCGCTGCTCTCGCCGAAGGTGTTCCACCGCGAGAAGGCACCGGCCGCGGCGTGGGATACGACGTACGCGTCGGACACGCGAGTGTCGCTCTCCACGGCGACCGCGGTGCGCTCCTCGGTGCTCTCGGACGACGACGGCGGCATCTTCGTCTGCTGGAAGGACCTCCGCACCGGCAGCTACGACATCTTCCTGCGGCGCGGCGGTCCCGCGGGCACCGGTGTGCCGGCGGCTCCGCCTTCACGTCCGCTGCTGGTTGCCGCGCCCAACCCGACGTTCGGCGAGCCCGTCCGCTTCGTGCGCGACGCCGTCGCCGCGCCCGCCGAGCTGACGATCCACGATGCGCTGGGCCGTCGTATCCGCACCCTGCGGGAGGGCGGCGAGTCCGCGTCCTGGGACGGCTCGACCGACGCTGGCGGGCGCGTGCCGGCAGGCGTCTACTTCGTCCGGTGGGGCGCCACCGGCGCGGTGCGGGTCACGGTGATCCGATGAAGCGGCTCGTCCTTGGATTGCTGGCCCTCACCGGATGCGCGGAGAATCCGGGCGGGATCGAGACGCCCCATGACGCCGGCGGCGCCGCGCCGGTGCCGCCGCGAGTGCTCGTCGTGAACACCCTTTCCGAGACGCTCTCGACCCTCGACATCACCACCGGCGAGTTGACCGCGCGCGCCGCCGACCTCGGAGCTTCGGCGAACCGCATCGAGATCTTTCCCGGCGGCGGCGGACTGCTCGTGGCCGCGTCCGGCGAGAACCGGGTCACGTCGCACAACGGTCGCGACTTCGCCGAGCGCTTCGGGATCGACCTCGGACCGGGCTCGAGCCCGTGGCTCGCCGTGCCCCTGTCCATCGCCGAGGGCCTGGTGACGAACTGGCGGTCGAGCGACCTGCGCCGACTCGACCTCCTCGCGGGAAGCGCCGGCCCGCCGCTCGCGCTTTCGCCCGGACCCGAGGGATTCGCCGTCTCCGGACGCCGGGCCTGGGTGGCGTGCACCGGCTGGCAAGCGGACGGGCAGTTCGGCGAGGGCAGGCTCGACGTCGTGGATCTCGACGCATGGTCGGTGATCGCCCGGATCCCCGTCGGAAGGAACCCGCAGGAGGTGCTGGTGGACGACGCCGGTCGGATTCACGTGCTCTGCACGGGCAACTATGGAGCGCTGCCCGTCCCGGAGTGGGGCAGCGTCCACGTCGTGGACCCGGCGGCGCTCCAGGTCATCGGGATCGTTCCACTGGGTTCTTCACCCGGGCGCCTCGCCGCAGGGATGGGAGACACGATCTGGGTCGCCGGATACTACGGTGGACTCCGCCGTTACGATGCCGCCTCGCTCGCCGTGTTCCCCGATCCGTCCGACCCTGCATTGCGCGCGGACGGACTCTCCGCGGTGACCTGGGACGAGGCGGGCGGAACGGCATACGTCACGAGCTTCGACCTCGACCTGCTCCTGGCGGTCGACGGCGTCACGCTCGCGGTGGTCGGAGTCTGGATCGTGGGCGACGGCCCCGTGGACGTGCGGGCGCTGCGACCGTGAGTCAGCGGGGAGCGCCGAACGGCCACACCGCGTAGTTCACCGCGAGGCGCAGGGCGAAGTTGTGGATCACGCCCTCCTTGCCGGTGAACGTGGTCGAGTAGACCGAGCCGGTGAGCTGGTTCGGCGGAGGGGTGGATGTGGCGTCGAGGTGGGTGAGGTCGGCGTTCAGGCGAACGACGTCCTCGAGCCCGACGGAGACACCCCACCGATCCGAGAGCGCGACCCGCATGCCGCCGCCGACCGACAGGGCCCAGTCGGAAGAGTCGATCTGGAACACCGACAGGCCCGCCTCGCCGGCCGGGCTGAGCCCGATGTTCTCCACGCCCTCGACGCGCGTGGGAAGCGCGGAGTCGTACTCCAGGCGGATGACGTCGCCGTCGGACTTCTGCGTGAATACACCCGCCCCGACGGTCAGATACGGGAAGGCCCAGCCGCGCAGGACCGGCACCTCGTAGCTCACCGAAGCCAGGTACAGGTCGGTCAGCGCGTCGGACATCGCGCTCGTGGCCCGGACTCCGGGTTCGCCCTGGGCCTGGAAGTCCTCGCCCGCCAGGATGAGTCCTTCGAGGTCGAAGTTGCCGTCGATCGTGGCCAGCGCCGGGAACTGCACGCGGTAGCGCCCTCTCGAGTGCATCCAGGTCGCGCCCAGGGACAGGCGTTCGTTCAACCGGTAGGTGCCGCGGAGGCCGTACCAGGGGGACGGATCGACGTCGAGGGTGCCGTTCGAGCGCGCGATGATCGGACCCTGGAAGGCGGAGACGTCCAGGACGAACGACGCGTCCGCCAGGGAACCCTGGTCGATGTACCCGGACACCCACTCGATCCGGGCGCGGTCCAGTGCGTGCTGGGCGAGGACCGGGCCGGCACCCAGGCAGAGGACGAGCGGAGCGAGGAGCGAAAGGGCTCGGTTCACGTCGGCACCATCGGCGCAGGCGGCGCCGCTCCGGGCGACACTCTAGCCCAGGTTCCCCGGTGTCGCAAGTCGGCCCCCGGACCGCCGTTCGCTGATATGCTGCGGCCATGCGCGGGGTCGTGGCGGCCTGTCTCGCAGTCTTCCTGATCCAGGCGTTTTACGCTTCGCTCCGTGCCAGCGGCACGTGCGACGAGCTGGGCGCGCACCTGCCATCCGGCATCTTGGCCTGGAAGAGCGGCCGGTTCGCGGGCGGGCTGGCAAACCCTCCGCTGGGACAGCTGCTCGTCGGCGCCGGGGCGATCGTCTCGGACCATGCCGACCGGCCCCTCCGCGACGATCCACTCTGGCTACTCCCCGCGCGGGCCCCGGTCCTCGCCCTCGGGCTGGTGACCGTGGCGCTGATCGGGATCGTCGGGCGGCGCCTTTCCGGGGCGAAGGCCGGCATCGGCGCGCTGGGGGCCGCGGCTCTGTGCCCGGACGTCGTCGCTCACTCCGGTCTGGCCACACTGGACCTCCCGGTGACGGCGTTCCTGGCCCTGGCGACCTGCGCGGCCTGGACCTGGTTCCGGGAACGTCAGCTCGTGACCCTCGGCGCGTGGGGTTTGGCCTTCGCCTCCGCGTGCTTGATCAAGCACACCGCGCTGCACTTCCTTCCCGCCGTGATCCTCGGCGCGCTGCTCGCCGAACGGACGCTCAGGGCGCGGGTGCGCTCGGCCGCCGCGCTCGCGGCAGCCGCCGGGCTCGGGCTCGTGGCCCTCTCCTGGCTCGTGTACGGTCCGTTCGAAGGCGGCAGCCTGCTCCCTGCCGCCTATTTCGACTCGCTCGCCGACAAGTGGAGCCACGGGCGGAGCGGACACTTCGCGTACCTGCTCGGGGAGCGCAGCGCGGCGGGGTTCCCGCATTACTTCGTCGTCGCGCTGGCGGTCAAGATCCCGGTGCCGATTCTCGCGGCGGCCGCAGTCGGTGCGGTGGCTCTCGCGCGCGGGCGGCTCCCCGGCGACCGGCTCGGGTTCGCGGCCTTCGTGCTGCTCCCGGCGCTCTCGCTTCTCGCCACGGCATCCCTGCTGCAGCGCGTGAACATCGGCGTTCGCCACGTGCTCCCGCTCTACCCGGCGCTCCTCGCGCTGGCCGGGGCCGGCTGGGCCATCCTGGCGGCGTCGGGCAGGAGCGGGCGTTGGCTCGCCGCGGCGCTGGCTGCGTGGGCTGTGCTCGGCGCGGCGCGGATCGCGCCGGATCCTCTGGCCTACTTCAACGAGCTCGCGGGCGGCCCGGACCGGGGCAGCCGCGTTCTGATCGACTCCAATCTCGACTGGGGGCAGGAAGAGGGACGGGTCCGTGCGTGGGCCCGAGAGCACGGTGCCGAAATCAACCCCGACGAGCCTCGGGAGGGGACGGTCGCGGCGAACGTGAACGCGCTCCACGGGATCCTCTCGGCGGACGACTCGCGCTTGCGCTGGCTCCGGGCCTTCCCGTCGCGTCCGACGCCCGGTCACAGCTGGCGTGTCTTCGAGACGGACGAGCGCGGGCTCCGCGACGCCGCAGACCGCTCACCCGTCGCGGCGATGGATCTCGCCCGCTGGCTCGTGGCGGGGGGACGGACGGGGGAGGCGCTCGAGACGCTGGGGCGGAACGACCTCTCCCGTCACGAAACCTACGCGCGGGAGTGGTGGCGGCATGTCGCGGAGGCGAGGCTCGGTACGGGCGACTGGATCGGAGCGGAGGCCGCGGCCGCGCGCGCCGGCGACGCCGCGCTGCTCGCCGAGTCTTCCTACCGCGTCTCGGAGGCCGGCGCGGTTCCCTGGAGCGCCCGCGACCCGCGTGAGCGACGCGCCGTGGTGGGAGCACTGCTCCGCCGCGGACACCGCGACGAGGCCGTCGCGCTCGCCGCGCGGATCGCACGCGATCACCCCGAGGACACCACCCCGGAAGTGCGCGCTCTCATCGACCCCATGCCCGATCGACCGGCCGATCGCCTCGCCCGCGCCGCGACGTGGCGTCTGGCGGGCGACGAGGAACGTGCCCTGGTGGAGGTCGCCGAGCTGCTGGCGATCGATCCCGGGAACGCGGAGGCGCTCTGGCTGTACGGGGAGCTCGTGGTCCGGCGGAAGCTCGGCCTCACCGGGTTTCCGCTCCCCGAGGTCGACTGGAGCCGCGTCAGCCGTAGGCGCGGCGAAGCTCGGCGCGGAGCTCGCTCTGCAGGAACGGGTTCGAGCGGCGCTCCCGGCCGATCGTGGTCGCCGGACCGTGACCCGGATGGATGCGGGTCGCGTCGCCGAGCGGAACGAGAACCTCGTCGATCGACTTGAGCAGCACGTCGAGGTCGCCGCCGGGCAGGTCGGTGCGCCCGATCGAGCCCGCGAAGAGCACGTCCCCCGAGACGACGTCGTCCCCGTGAGCGAGGCTCACATGACCGGGCGAATGTCCCGGCGTGTGCAGGACGTGCAGCGTGCAACGTCCCAGGGTGAACGGACGTCCCGGAACGAGGTCGCCGTCCGGCGGCGGCGGCTTCGGCCAGTCGAGCCCGAACATCGCGACCTGCTCCTCGAAGCCGTCGACCAGCCACCGATCGTCCGGATGCATCAGGATCGGCACGTCCCAGCGGGCACGGATGGTGCCGTTGCCGGCGACGTGATCGACGTGGCCGTGCGTGTTGAGGATGGCCACCGGGGCCGCGCCCAGTTCATCGAGGCGCCTCACGAGGCGAAGGGCCTCGTCGCCCGGATCCACCACGACGAGCTTGCCGGTCTCCTCGCACCGGAGGAGGTACGAGTTGACCTGGAAGATGCCCATCGGAAAGACTTCGATCTTCACCACAGACCCTCGACCCAGGAACGGTCGAGATCCTCAGCATCCTTGTTACGGCTCGTCCGAGACATCCCCGCCTGCTCGCAGCACCTGGCGCACAGGCCGTGGAAGAGCAACGGGTATCTCTCGATGCGGAAGCCCGTGCGCCCGGCGACCATCTCGCGGATGGCCGCAGCCTCGGGAAGCTCCACGTCCGCCACCTCACCGCAACGAACGCAGCGCACGTGCTCGTGGGGATCGTGCAGCGTCCCGTCGTAGCGCGAAGGCGAAGCGCCACCGGAGAACTCGTGGATCAGACCCTTTTCCTTCAACAGGCGCAGCGTGCGGTAGACGGTGGCCAGGCTGATCTCGGGAAGGTGGCGGCGGGCCTCGAGGTGGATCCACTCCGCGGTGGGATGCTGGTAGCAGGCGCGAACGAGGCGAAGGACGATCTCCCGCTGCGGGGTCCGGCGCAGACCGACGCGCCGCCAGTCGGGAACGCCGAAATCCGCCGGCACCGAAGAGTCGCTCGGCCCGGCCGGAAACGAGTCCATCGCCTTCGCGGTCTCGTCCAAGTCCATCCACCCGCGCTCTAGTTGAGATGCGCCTCGAGCCGCCTGTTCAGGGCGCCCGCCCGGAGCCGCTGCAGTGCGCGGTCCTTCAACTGGCGGATGCGTTCTTTGGAAAGGTGCAGCTTCTCGCCGATCTCGCCCAGGGTGTACGGCTCCTCGCCGGTCAGCCCGAAGTACAGGTTGATGATCAGCTCTTCGCGCTGGCTGAGCGACTCGACCGCCTCGCGGACGTCCTGGGAGCGCTCCCCGCCCTCGAGCCCGAGATCCGGGGGCAGGGCGTCGGAGTCGTCCGCGATCCGGTTGAGCGGAGCTTCCCGCTCGGGATCCTCGTAGTCCGTCACCATCGAGTAGGCGCGGACCGAGGCCATCGCCTCCTGGATCTCCACCCCGGACCGGCCCACCGCGTCGGCAATCTCCTCGAGCGACGGCTCGCGCTCCAGGCGCTTCTCGAGCGTCTCCTCCGCACGGCAGACGTCCCGCAGCGTGTCCCTTCGGCTGTGCGGGTAGTGAACGAGGTGGAGCTGATCGGCGAACGCTTTGTTCAGATTCCGCCGGATCCACCACACGGCGTACGAGATGAACGCGCACCCGCGGCGCTCGTCGAACCGCCGAGCCGCCTCGTACAGGCCGAGGTTGCCCTCGGTGACCAGGTCGGCGAGCGGGATCCCGCGGTTCATGTACCGCTTGGCGATATTCACCACGAAGCGGAGGTTGGCCTGCACCAGCTCGTGCACGGCCTCCTCGTCGCCGGACCGGATCCGGCGCCCGAGCTTCTGCTCCTGATCCCTGGTGAGCAGGGGAATCCGACCGATGTCGCGGAGGTACATCCCGAAGGAGTCATCGAGCGGGACCTGGTTCTTGCGGTTCGCACGCTTGAGATGGCCGACGCTCATGGTGGACCCTCCTCTCCCCGGTTCTCGGCGCACGACGCTCTGTACACCGAAGAATGAGAATCGTTCCTAAGTCTTATACGGCTAGATGCGAACTGGACGCAAGTGATTTTTGTCACATGTGGAAAGACCCTACTTGGGCGAGGGGCGCGGCCCAGCGACAGATGCGGCTGGCATCTGGCGCCGGCCGTCCGGAGCCTGCGGAAGGTCACTCACTTCCCCGGAAGGCCCCGCGCCACCACTCATTCGCCTTGATCGGGGTGAGGACGGTCCGATCCGGGTCGGCAGGCGGGGCGAAGGTCGTCCGCGGCAGGTTGCGGTCCGGAATCAGCTGCCCGAGGCGCACGCGCAGAACGCCCTCCCCCCCGGCGATTTCGATCCGGTGCGGCCAGTCGATTCCACGCCGCAACGTCCACTCGGACCAGGAGATCGTCCAGGCACCGCCGTTATAGACCTGCGGCCGTCCGGCGCCGTCCAGGCGAAGTGTCCAGCCTTCGCCTCGAAGAACCGGTCCATCGGGGCCGCGCGCGAGTTCGGCTTCGGCCTCCGGCGGAGGAGCGCCACCCCACGGATCGGCCAGCAACGCCACGAGCATCCGTTCCGGATCGATCGGAAGCCCCGCCCAGCCCGAGTCCCGGCGCGCGCCGGCGATCCGAACTCGCTCGCGGGGGACGTCGATCCAGGTCGAGTCCGCGCCGGCCACCATCTCGAAGATGGTGAAGAACGCGGCGCTTCTGGCCTCGAGGCGGAGCCGCCCGCCCCGCTGGTACACCAAGGACGCGGAGCAACCCTCCGGTGCGGCTCCGTCCGCACCGAACCAGGCGAGCTCCAGCCCCGCACGCAGCGTCTCCACGCCCTTCGCGCGCTCGCGGACGCGGTCGACGAGCTCCGACCGACCCGGCGGTGCGAGTCCCTCGGCGTCGGGCCGAGGGCCGGAGGGACCGCACGCAGCCGCCGCGGCCGCCACGGCGAGGACTCCCGCCAAGCGGGCCAGTCCCCGCCTCACCATCGCGAGCTCCGGAGCGCGGACCGGCGGGCGATGAGCGGGAAGGCCAGCAGCCCGACGGCGAACCCGCCGAGGTGCTCGAACCAGGCGATCGGACCGCCCCCGCCTCCGAGGCTGCCGAGCAGCTGGGCCAGGAACCACACCCCGATCACCACCGCGGCCGGAAGGCGGAAGTTGCCGGTCACGAAGATGAGATAGAGGAACGTGGTGACCTTCGCGTCGGGGAAGCCGATCAGGTAGGCACCGAGGATTCCGGCGATCGCCCCGCTCGCCCCGACGACGGGAGCGGTCGACCCCGGCTCCGCGAGAGCGTGCCCCAGATGTCCTCCGAGCCCGCAGGCCACGAAGAACGCCACGAACTTCCACGTTCCCAGAACTCCCTCGATGCGGGCGCCGAAGATCCCGAGGTAGAGGAGGTTCGCGGCCAGGTGCACGATGTTCGCGTGCAGGAACATCGAGGTCAGAGCCGAGAGCGGCGCGTCCCCGGCGAGGACCCGCGCGGGTGCGAAACCCCACTCCCGGAAGAGCGCCTCCTGCTTCCCGGCTGTCGCGGTCAGCAGGAAGACGACCGCCTCGACCGCGATGAGGGACGCCGTGGCGAGCCAGGCGTCGCGTCCCTGCCGGTCGGCCTTCCACGGAAGAAACACGATCTCCCCGCACCAGGAACACGAAGGCTCCGCCGCCACGCGACGGAGCCTTGCGCCGAGCCGCCTGGCGAGCCCGATGCCCTACCGGGCCAGCGCCTCCGCCTCCACGATCAGCATCTTCGGACCATAGTTCAGGAATGCCACGTCGATGGCTGCCCGGCCGCCGGCCAGATCCCGGCGACGGATGACCTTGCCCACATCGCGCCAGGTCTGGTGGTAGATGAACTCTCCGACCTCGTAGGACTGTTCCGGGACGTACGTCCGGAACTCGTCCGGCGCCGGCGCGCCGAAGTCGCCCACGTCGTGGGCCCGCGCGACGCTCTGCCCGTCGGCGTCGTACGTGAAGCACACGAGGGCGTTGCACGCGCCGCAGTTGGTCCACTCGAGCCCCGTCTCGTCGACGGCACGCAGGACCTGCATCTTCCGCCGCTTGCGGCAGCGGGGGCAGACCAGGAACCGTGTCGCCCGCTCGGGCGGGCTCGAAACCGTTGAGGACATCGCCTTCTCCTGCTTTCGGATCAGCCTCTCGCGCCGCTCATGGGGCGTACGCGCCGAGCTCCGGGAGGACGCGCCCCCGCCGATCGCCCGTTTGCCGCGAATCTTGACAGGCATCATTCAAGAAACGCGAAAAAAGTCAAGCACAAAGTAACTGACGATTACTGCCGGCCACTCTCTGCTCTGCGCCTCGTTCCTCACGGCCGGGATAACCCCCTGCCCGAGCGCATGTTCCGTCCTTCACAAGGAGGAACCGGCGCAGGCCCGACTCGACGCCTTCAGCGCCGCCTTCATAAAGAGAGGGGCGGAGAGATGCTCCCCGCCCCCCCTCGCAAGCCCTCAACGGTCAGGCGCGCTTCCGTCTGCGGCGCCGCCGCGGTTTGGCATCCGCAGCACCGGCCTTCGCCTTCCGCCGCCGCCGCCGCTTGGCCTTGGCCTTACCTTTGGCCTTGCCGCGACGCTTGGCTTTGCCCTTGGCCTTGCGACGACGCTTGGCACCAGCCTTCCGCCTCGCCTTCCCCTTCGACTTTCCCTTGGCTTTCGCCTTGGAGCGAGCCATCGCCATTACGGGCGTACCTCCATTCAGGATCACGACCCGCGGATGCGGGCCTCTACCGTTTCCGGAAACGGCGCCCCGACTCCGGGAGTCGGGATTCGAGAAGCGCCGCGTGACTGCCGTCCTCGGACGGAAGTCACTTCGCGCTTCCGGTCGCGTCGTCCCTCCGGTCCAGCAACCTGCCCACCAGAGACCGGATGTCGTCCAGGTCGAAAGGCTTGCCGACCCTGGCCCCGGTCTCGTCCAGCTCGAACCCCCTCCGCGGGTGCCGTGTCGTCATCAAGACGACCTTCGCCGCGGGGCGGATCCGCCGGAACCGTTCCACGAACTCCGGTTCCGGTCCGCGCGGCTCCGTCGCGATCAGCAGATCGAAGGGAACCGTGCGGGACTTGCGAATCGCCTCGTCCCGGTCCGCCGCAGTCTCCACCCGATAGCCCGCGTCGGTCAGGTCGAGAGCGAGGGCACGAGTCGTGACCGGTTCGTCGTCCGTGAGGATGAGGAGCCGTTTCGACATCGGTGCCGACCGCCACTCGAACGAGGCGCATCACATCCGCGCCGCCCTTCCTCCACGCATGAGACGTGCCACAGCGCTCGCGCAAACGACTTGCGTGCAGGTGGACGCGCGCACGCTGTGCGAGCGAAGGTGATAACTCGCGTCACGCAACGGACTAGCAGCGATGGTCGCAACTACTTCGAGAAGGTGCGGGCGGCTCGGTGGTTGCCACGAAGGCGATGCGCGACACGCGCGCGCCGTCAAAACTTTCGACAGGTCGAGCCGTGCAGCGTCAATTTCTTTTACGGCGACGCCGGCGCGGACGAAGCGTCGTCGCGCTCGCCCACTTCCCTGCGATCGGGATCGGTGGCGTTGGGATGGCCGTACATCTTGAGCTTGTTCAGCAGAGTCTGGCGGGTGATGCCGAGGATCTCCGCCGCCCGCGTGCGATTCCCCTCGACCTCATCGAGAATGCGGAAAATGTGCTCCCGCTCCACCTCGGCGAGCGGAAGCGCTCCCCGATCCACGAGCCCGCGCACGCGACGGAGCGACGAGCTCCCCCGAATCTTCTGAGAGAGGTGCTCCGGGCGAATGACGTCGCAGTCCTCGAGCAGCACCACCCGCTCCATCGCGTTTCGCAGCTCTCGCACGTTGCCGGGCCACCCGTAGCTCTCGAGGCACTCCAGCGCCTCGTCGGACAGGGTGAGCCCGGGCTTTGCGGCCTGCTCGCGGAACTCCGCGACGAAGCGGTTGGCCAGGTAGGCGATGTCCCCCTCCCGCTCCCGCAAGCTCGGCAGGGTGACGTGGATCACCTTCAGGCGGTGGAGCAGGTCCTTCCGGAAATCGCCGGTCTCGCTGGCGACGTCCAGGTCCTTGTTCGTGGCCGCCACGATCCGTAGATCGACCTCCCGGTCCTCGCGCCCGCCGAGACGCCGGAACCGCCGGTCCTCGATGAATGTCAGCAGCTTCGCCTGGGCGGCCGAACCGGCGTCGCCGATCTCGTCGAGGAACAGCGTGCCCTGGTCGGCGATCTCGGCGAGACCCTTCCGGGTCTCCTGCGCGTCGGTGAACGTGCCGCGCTCGTGGCCGAAGAGTTCGCTCTCGAAGAGGGACTCGGGAATGGCGGAGCAGTTCAGCTTCACGAAGGGCTGGCCGCGCCGATCCGACTCGTAGTGCAGGGCCCGCGCCACGAGCTCCTTTCCGGTCCCGGTCTCCCCCTGGACGAGGACGGTCCGCGCACCGCTGCGCACGACCTTGCGGATGGTGCTGCGCACCTCGGCGATCACCTCCGACTCGCCCAGGATGCGATCCAGCCCGACCGCCTCGATCCGGCGCTCTTCCTGGCCCCGGAGAGCCTCGCGCATCCGGGAGGCGTTGAGCGTCTGGGTCACGCAGCGGACCATCTCGTCCAGGTCGTAGGGCTTCTGCACGTAGTCGTCCGCGCCGAGCTTCATCGCCTGCACGACGTCCTGCACGTCCCCGTACGCGCTGATCATGATGGTGACCGTGCCGGGAGACCTCGTCTTGAGGTCGCGGAGCACGTCCAGTCCCGATGCGTCCTCCAGCTTGAGGTCCACGACCGCGACGTCGGGCGGCTGCGCCTCGACGAAGCGGATGGCCGCGCGCCCGGACTCCGCGGTGCATACCGAGAACCCCTCCTCCTCCAGGGCCCGCCGCAGCATGGTGCGGACTCCCTCCTCGTCGTCCACGACCAGGACCTGATCGCTCATGCGGCGCTCGTCTCGGGGACTCTCTCGGGCGTCTCCGGCTTCGCCGCGTCCGCGTTCTTGGGCAGCGGGATGGGCAGGATGACCGTGAAGCGGGCGCCGCCGTCGGCGTTGTTGGTCGCGGAGATCAGACCGCCGTGGGCCTTGCAGATGCGCTGGCTGATCGACAGCCCGAGACCCAGGCCCTTGGAGCTCGAGGAGATGAACGGCTCGAAGATCTCGCCGGACGCGCCCTCGGGGATCCCCGGCCCGGTGTCGCTGAACGCGATCCGCACGCCGGTCGGGGCGGCCCGGTTGGAGCGCGGGGAGAGCCAGCTCGAGACGCGCAGGGTGCCGCCCTTCTTCCGCATGGCGTTCCGGGCGTTCATGATGATGTTGAGAAAGACCTCCCGCATCATGCTGCCGTCCACGTTGAGCAGGGGCAGCCCCTCCTCGAGGTCGGTCTCGAGACCGATGCCGGCGGCGACGAGCGAGTCCCGGGCGAGCGCCACCGAATCCGAGAGCACCCGGTTCACGCTGGTCAGGCGCCGGCGCGGCGCGGGCGGCCGGGAATAGGCGAGGAAGTCGGAAATCACCTGCTCGATCCGATCCAGCTCCTTGATCGACGCGGTGAGGCTCTCGCGGTTCGCGTCGTCGCGCTCCAGGTGCTTCAGGACGTACTGGATCGTGGTCCGGATCCCGGTCAGGGGGTTGCGGATCTCGTGGGCGATGCCCGCGGAGATGGTCCCGAGCGAGAGCAGGCGGCGCGTCTCCGCCCCGAAGCTCCCGATCCACTCGCCTTCGGCCGCGTTGCGGAGCACCCCGACGCAGTGGATCCCTCTTCCGTCCGGATTGCGGGTCGACGTGTAGTCCGACTCCAGGAAGCGGACGTCCCCACCCTTCGACGTGATCAGGGTGGGAAGGGTCGAGCGGGTCCGTCCCTGGTCCAAGAGGGGCTGGAGGGGACACCCCTCGTCGCAGAGGAGCGTGCCGTCCGTGTCCTGACAGCGGAGGATCTCGGTGCAGGGCCGGCCGACGGCCTCTTCGCGCTTCCACTCCAGCGTGGACTCGGCGGACGCGGAGAACTCCACGATCCGGCGATCGGCGTCGATCACGATGATGGCGTCGCGGTTGGCCTCGAGCAACGCGTCGAGGACTCCGGTGTGCAGGTCGCGCTGCAGCAGCGAGCGCGACCCGCCGGGCGAGGCTCTGTCGTCACCGCGCCGTCGACTGACCCTTCCCATCGGCACCTTGCGCGGCGAGCGTGCCGCGTCGACGCGACCGTAGAAGATGTGCCGCGCCGGGTCAACGAAAAGGGAGGATCCCGCGAGGGATCCTCCCCGATTCCGTCACCGCGATGCGATGCTCGTCAGTCGAAGTCTTCCATGTTCCCGCCACCCGCTCCCGCCGGCGCCTTCTCCTTCTCCTTCACTTCGGTCACGATCGCCTCGGTCGTCAGCATCAGACCGGCGATCGACGCCGCGTTCTGCAGCGCGCTGCGGGTGACCTTCGCCGGGTCGATGATGCCGGCCTGGAACATGTCCGTCATCTCGCCGGTGTTGAAGTCGTAGCCGCGGTTCTTGGGCGCGTTCAGGACTTCCTGCGCGACGAGGCTGCCCTCCATCCCGGCGTTCTCGGCGAGCTGCCGGATGGGCTCCTCGATCGCCCGGCGGACGATCTTCGAGCCGGTGAGCTCGTCGCCCTCCAGGGCGAGAGCATCCAGGATCTTCGTAGAGGCCAGCAGCGCGACGCCGCCGCCCGCCACCACGCCCTCCTCGACCGCCGCCCGGGTGGCGTGGAGCGCGTCCTCGACGCGCGCCTTCCGTTCCTTCATCTCCACCTCGGTGGCGGCCCCGACGTTGATGACCGCGACCGCGCCGGCCAGGCGGGCCAGCCGCTCCTCGAGCTTCTCCCGGTCGTAGTCGGAGGTCGCCTCCTCGATCTGCAGGCGGATCTGGTTGCAGCGTCCGTCCACCTCGGACTTCTTGCCCGCGCCCTCGACGATGATGGTGTTGTCCTTGTCGATGGTGATGCGCTTGGCGCGGCCCAGGTCCTCGGTACGGACGTTCTCCAGCTTCACGCCGATGTCCTCGCTGATGACCTCCCCGCCGGTCTGGACGGCGATGTCACCGAGCATGGCCTTGCGGCGGTCGCCGAACCCCGGCGCCTTGACCGCGGCCACCTTCAGGACTCCCCGGAGCTTGTTCACGACCAAAGTGGCCAGCGCCTCGCCCTCGACGTCCTCGGCCACGATGAGCAGCGGGCGGCCGGTCTTCGCCACCCCTTCGAGCAGGGGCAGCAGGGCCTGCATGTTGGCGATCTTCTTCTCGTGCAGCAGAATGTATGCGTCCTCGAGGACGGCTTCCATCCGCTCCTGGTCGGTGATGAAGTACGGCGAAAGGTAGCCGCGATCGAACTGCATCCCCTGGACGAGATCCAGGTTCGTCTCGATGCCCTTCGCCTCCTCGATCGTGATCGTCCCGTCCTTGCCGACCTTCTCCATGGCCTCGGCGATCATGTCACCGATGACCGTGTCGCCGTTCGCCGAGATCGTGGCGATCTGGCGATACTCCTCGGTGGTGCGCACCTTCTTGGACTGCTTCTTGATGTCCTCCACCACGGCCGTCACGGCCTTCTCGATGCCGCGCTTCAGTGACATCGGATTGGCCCCGGCGGATACGTTGCGGATTCCCTCACGATAGATCAGCTCGGCCAGGATGGTCGCGGTGGTCGTCCCGTCTCCGGCCACGTCGGAAGTCTTGGAGGCGACTTCCTTGACCATCTGGGCACCCATGTTCTCGTATGGGTCGTCCAGCTCGATGTCCTTGGCCACCGTGACTCCGTCCTTGGTGACGAGCGGGGCGCCCCACTTCTTGTCCAGCGCCACGTTGCGACCCTTGGGGCCGAGCGTCACCTTGACCGCGCGAGCCAGCTTGGTGACCCCCTTCAGGATCTCGCTGCGCGCGTCCTCGCGGAACTTCAGTTGCTTCGCAGGCATTCCGTGCTCCTCCCTACTTCTTCTTCACGAGAGTGGCGAGGACGTCGTCTTCCCTCAGAATCACGTAGTCGTCGCCATCGATCTTCACCTCGGTGCCGGAGTACTTGCCGATCAAGACGCGATCGCCCTTGGAGACCTCCATCGCGACCCGCTTGCCGTCCTGGTCGACCCGACCGGGACCCACGGCCACGACTTCGCCCTCCATGGGCTTCTCCTTCGCCGTATCCGGAATGATGATGCCGCCGCGAACCTCTTCCTGGGCGTCGAGGCGCCGGATGAGGATCCGATCGGCGAGAGGTCGGACGTTCATGTTCCCTCCCCACGAATGTGCGGTTGGATGATGGACGAACGCCCCCTTTCAGGGGCATGTGAGTCCGCCTCGCTTAGCGATCCCTGTGCCAATGGGTGCAAGGCGACGTCAAGCGATTGTCCGAGAAGAGCTTGGGGGATCGAGCGCTCCGCCGCGCCCCTTCAGGCGATGCATCGACTGACAGTGCCGGAGAGGGTCCGATGTCAGTGCGGCACGGGTCGGCTGCCGATCTGGCGTGCTCCTCTCGACGAGGACCCGACGGCGGCCACGGCGGCAACTCCGGAGCTCGCCGGGACAAGTAGCCCGCTTCTCGGGTACTGTGCGCCCGTTCCGGAGGACCGCGCAGCGCGGGGGGAAGGGGCATGGAGCGAACGGTGACGGTGCGGGCCGAGGGGCACTTGATCGACTCCGGCCTGCTTTCGCGGATCTTCGACCAGATCATCCATGCGGGCGCCCGCTACGAGGTGGTCCGGTTCGACATCGGGCGAACGAACGACCAGCCGTCGAGCACCGAGCTGCGCATCGAGGCCGAGAGCACCGAGAGCCTGGCCGAGCTCCTGGAGCGACTGATCCCGCTCGGAGTCTTCGCCCTCGATCAGGGCGAAGTCGCCACTGAGCCTGCGCCCGCCGACGGCGTGGTGCCGGACGACTTCTACTCGACCACCAATCACCGGACCGAGGTCCGTCGGGACCGCCAGTGGATCCCGGTGACGCGGCAGCGCATGGACTCGGTCATCGTGCTCTCGAACGCGGGAGCGCTTTGCACCAAGCTGCGCAGCGTCCGCAAGGGCGACGCCGTCGTCGTGGGACACGAGGGAATCCGCGTCATTCCCATCGACAAGGAACGCGACCGCGCCCACTTCGGGTTCATGACCAACGAAGTGTCGTCGGAGAAGCAGGTGGAGCTCGCCGTGAACCGCATCGTGCAGGACGTCCGCGCCGCGCGACGGGAAAGCGGGCGGATCGTGGTCGTCGCGGGGCCGGTCTGCGTGCACACCGGCGGAGTCGCGCCGCTGGAGGCGATCCTCTCCGCCGGGTACGTGAGCGCGCTGCTGGCCGGAAACGCGCTGGCCGTGCACGACATCGAGCGCGCGCTCTACGGCACCTCCCTCGGCATCGACTGCGAGACGGGCGAAGCCGTGGTCGACGGTCACCGCAACCACATGCGGGCCATCAACACCGTGCGGAGGGCCGGCGGGATCGCGCGCGCCGTGGAGCAGGGTGTCCTGACCCGGGGCATCATGCACCGCTGCGTGAAGGAGAACGTGCCGTTCGTGCTGGCCGGTAGCCTGCGCGACGACGGCCCCCTGCCCGAGGTCGTCACCGACATGAACGACGCGCAGGAGGCGTACGCGGTGGCGCTGGAGGGTGCGCGCGTCGTGCTGATCCTCTCCACCATGCTCCATGGGATCGCGACGGGGAACATGCTGCCCTCGTCGGCGCTGACCGTCTGCGTGGACATCAACCCGGCGGTGGCCACGAAGCTCGCCGACCGCGGGACGTCCCAGGCCGTGGGCGTGGTCACCGACGTCGGTCTCTTCCTCTCTCTCCTCGCCGCGAGGCTCGGGGCGACGCCCCGGGAATGAGCCGGGTACGCTTCGGGGTCAGCTACTTCGGCGTGCGTGATCCGCGTCACGCCGCGTCCGATCTCGCCGAGATCGCCGATGCGGGCTTCGCCGCCGTCACGCACACGTTCTCCGAGCACGATCTGCGGTATCACGAACGAGACGTCGCGCGGCTCGTGGAGAGGACCAAGGCCCTCGGCCTGGAGGCCGACCTGGACCCCTGGGGCGTCGCAGGAGTCTTCGGAGGAGAGGCGTACTCGGAGCTGGCGTTGCGGGAGATCGCCTGCCGGCAGATCGATGCCAACGGGCGATCGGTTCCGGCCTGCTGCCCCAACGCGCCGGAGACGGGCGAGCTGCTGGAGCGCTGGGCTCGCACCGCCGAGGGCCTGGGCGCGGACGCGCTCTTCTGGGACGAGCCTCACTTCTACCTCGGCGCCCTGCTCGATCGTGCTTCGCCGGTTCCTGCATGCCGCTGCGCCCGCTGCGAGGCCGCATGGAGCGAGGATCGAGCCGGCCCACTCCCCGCCGAGGGGGATGCTGACCTGGCGAGGTTCCGGGGCGAATCCCTACGCCGCCTTCTCTCGCACTCGATCGCGGCCGCGGGCCGCGTCCGCCACTCGCTCTGCCTCCTTCCCCGCGGCGAGTTCCGCGTGGCCGGCACCGACGAGTGGGAGGAGTTCGCCGGCATCGCCGGGATCTCCCGCCTCGCGACGGATCCGTATTGGATGCAGCGACCGGTCGATCCGGCCGGCTACGTGCGCGACCACTCCGCTCCGCTGCGCGCGCTCTGCGACCGTACCGGTCAGGAGATGGAGATCTGGATCCAGGGCATCCGCATCGCCCGTGGTGCGGAGCACCACATCGTGAGCGCCACCGAGGCCGCCGTCGAGTCCGGTGCTGCCCGCATCGCTTACTGGAGCTTCCGCGGCACGGAGCGCATGAGCTGGTTGGCGTGCGAGGATCCGGACGCGGCTTGGGCCGCCATGCGCGAGGCGGTGCGCCTCTTCGGCTAGCGGCCCGCTCCGGCCGATCCACGACCCCTTTCGGCTCAGCCCGCCGGGTCCATCGTCTGTTATATTCGCCGGCGCCGCCGCCACCGCCGCCCGGGAGTCCAAACACCCATGCGGAAACGGGCCGCCGTCCTCGCCCTCGTGCTCGTCGCGCTGCCTGCGCGCGACTCCGGTGCGCATCCCATGGGCAACTTCTCGATCAGTCACTATGCCGGCATCGAGATCGCGCCGGACACGATCCGCGTGAAGTACCTGCTGGACTTCGCCGAGATCCCCGCCGTGCGGGAGCTGGAGCTCGTCGATCCGGATCTCGACGACCGGGTCACCCCCGAGGAGCGTGCCGCCTACCTCGAGGCCAAGACCGGCGAGGTCCTCCGCGGGCTGCGCCTCGTCGTGGACGGCCGTGCACTGCCGCTCGGAGCCGAGTGGTCCCGGGTGTCGTTCCCGCCGGGCGAAGGCGGCCTGTCCACGGTCCGCACCGCCTGGCTGCTCTCCGTGCCGCTGGACAGCTCCGACCGGCAACCGCGCTTCCTGGTGTGGAACGACGCCAACTACGAGGACCGCGTGGGCTGGAAGGAGATCCGCTTCACCGGACTCGACGGAGTGGGGATCGGACGGACCTCGCTGCGCTGGAGCCCGCAGAGCGACGAGCTCTCCGCGTACCCGGACGAGTACCTGTCCGATCCTCCGGTGGATACCAAGGCCTGGTGCCGCTTCGGCGTCGGACTCGAGCGCGACGACACCGCAGACATCGAGCCGCCGCCGGGATTCGCCGGGCCAAGCCAGAGCGACAATCCCTTCGTCCGCCTGGTGACCGCGTCGGATCTCACGCCGCGCGTTGTTCTCGCCTCCCTGCTCCTGGCCGCCGTTCTCGGTGCCGGCCACGCGCTCGAGCCCGGACACGGGAAGACGCTCGTCGCCGCGTACCTCGTGGGATCGCACGGGACCGTGCTGCATGCGGTTCTCCTCGGCCTCATCGTCACGCTGACGCATACGTTCAGCGTGTTCCTCCTCGGGGCGGGCGTGCTGTACCTGTCCCGGTACTTCGTGCCCGAACAGATGTTCCCCTGGCTCGGCGCCGTGTCCGGAGCGCTGATCGTGGCGGTCGGAGTCACGATGCTGCGCGCGCGCTGGCGCGAAGGAGCGCACGGTCACGCTCACGACCATCACCATGCTCATCGGCACGACCATGACCACGCCGGCGATCCTCACCACGACCACGACCATGACCACGGCGATCATCATCACCACGGCCACCCGCATCACCCGGGAACCGCCGCAGGCGGCAACGCCTCCCTGCGCAGCATTCTCGCGCTCGGCGTCAGCGGCGGGCTCGTTCCCTGTCCCGCGGCCATCGTGGTCCTGCTCGCCGCGGTGGCACTCGGGCGTGTGGGCTTCGGCATGGTACTGATCGCGGCTTTCAGCGGGGGGCTCGCCGCGGTCCTCGTGTCGGTGGGAACGGCCTTCGTGCTCGCGCGAGGCTGGATCGAGCGACTGCCGCGCGCCGATGCGCTCACCCGCAGGCTCGGCCTCGCGTCCGCCGCGGTGGTCACCGTCTTCGGCGTGGTGATCGCCGTGCGATCGCTCACGGCGTGAACGAACGACGGACCCCGGCTGCGCGTCAATCCTGCTCAAGACCGGCAAAGATCGCCGAAGCGCGTGATGCATCCGCGACGCAACGACAGTTCGCGCGCACGTGCGCGTGATACAATTTCACTCGCGGCGGATGCTGCTCGACGCGTGGTTCTTCACATCCTCGGGTCGTCTGATCTGGCAGACCCGGGAAGGGTACGCGAGGCCCCGTGGAGCACGCCGGACGCGGCTCCGCCGCTTCTCTACTCCGCTCCGTCCGGATCGGCGAGCACGATGACCTCGAGTTCCTCCCCCGCGCTCGCCCGGCCGCATCCTTCGGGCAGCACCGCGAGCGCGTTCGCCTCGACCATGGAGCGCAGGTTCCCCGAGCCGTGCGGTCCGACTTCGCGGATCCGGAATCCACCGTCGCTCCAGCGTAGCCGCACGCGCGCGAAATGCCGGCGGTCCTCCGGACCGCGCAAATCCCCGTCGAGCCGCGCGCGGACGCGCGGCCGCCCGGGCCGGCGATCGCCCTCCAGCGCCCGGAGCGCCGGACGCACGAAGTTCTCGAACGCCACCATGGACGACACCGGATTGCCGGGGAGACCGAACACCAGCGCGCCGTGCAACCGGCCGAAGAGCAGCGGCTTCCCGGGGCTCGAGGCGACCCTCCAGAACACGCGCTCGAAACCCAGATCGAGCAGGACCGCCTGTACCTCGTCCCGGTCCCCGACGGACACTCCGCCGCTGGTGATCAGCACGTCGAGCCCGGCGGTCGCGGCGAGCCGCGCGGCCAGGTCGGCCCGGTCGTCGCGCGCGAGTCCCAGGTCCCGGACCTCGGCGCCCGCGTCGCGCACCAGACCGCGGAGCGTCCAGTCGTTGCTGCTCCGGATCTTCCCCGGGCGAAGCTCATCGCCGACCGCGAGCAGCTCGTCTCCCGTCGCCAGCACGCCGACGACGGGGCGGCGATGGACGGACACCCGCTCGCGGCCGAGGGAGGCGAGCATGCCCACCGCAGCCGGACCGAGACGGGTCCCGCGTTCCAGGACGACGGCACCGGCGGCCACGTCCTCCCCGATCCGGCGAACGGCCCGCCCGGGCTCGACGGGGCGCTCCACGCGGACCCGATCGCGCGCGAACTGCGTCCACTCCAGCATCACCACGGCGTCGGCACCGGGGGGGATCGGCGCGCCGGTCATGATCCGAACGGCCGCACCCGGGCGAAGCGCGGCCGCAGGCGGGCCCCCGGCGACCGAGTCGCCGAGCACCTCCAGCTCCACCGGATGCTCCGTGCTGGCCCCGGTCACGTCCGCGGCACGGACGGCGTAGCCGTCCACCGTGGAGTTCTCGAAGGGCGGCACGGGATGTGGAGCGACCACGTCGGCCGCCAGCACGCGGCCCTGCGCCAGGGCGAGCTCCACCTCCTCCGCCGGAAGCGCGACCACCTCACCGCGCACGAGCTTCGCCGCCTCGTCGAACGGCAGGGGTGTATCCGCGTGCAGGCGTTTCATCGGTCCGGCCTCCGCACCGACTCCGTAACCCAGGCCGCATACGCTTCGTTCGCCGAACGTACGGCGACGCGGAGGATCGCCGGCGTCTCGTACGGGTGCGCGCGGCGTACGTGCTCCTCCGCTTCCGCGGCGAGATCCGCCGTCGTCTTGCCCACGATCTGGAACTCCGCGTCGTCGCGGAGCTCGCCCTTCCACCGGTAGAAGGAGCGCACCGGGAAGTACGTCGCGCAGGCCACGACGCCGGCAGCCACCAGTTCGCGGGACAGTCGCCGCGCGTCCTCCTCGGACGCCACGGTGGTGACGATCTCGACCAGCTCGCGGCTCATCGGGTCTCTCCGCCGCCGAGCTGGGCGAGCTGCTTCCGAGCGAGGTCGGCGAGCGGCCCCTCGCCCTCCAGCGCGAGCACCCGGCTCCACGAGTCGCGGGCTTCGTCCGACCGGCCGTCCTCCTGCGCGAGCGCGGCCAGGTTGGCCCAGGCGCGCGCGAAGCGCGGGCGAATGCGCACCGCCTCCCGGAGCAGCTCGGCCGCCTCCTCCGGACGGCCCTCCCGCAGCAGGACCCCCGCGAGCCGGTGACGCGTCTCCGCCGAGCGCGGGTTCGCGGCGAGCGCCTCCGCCAGCACGTCCCGTTCGGCGGTCGCGTTCCCGAGGGCCGCCTCCGCGCGAGCCAGGTCGCGGTAGACCGCGTCCGGGTTCGGCCCCAGCGCGAGCGCCCGGCGAAACGCCGTCCGGGCCTCCTCCGCCCTCCCCGCGTCCAGCGCCGCCTGACCGAGGTACTGCCAGGCGAAGCGATTCTCCGGATCCTCCGCGACCACCCTGCGAAGCAGGTCGAGCGAGCGCTGCGGCGCGTCCTGCTGGAGCCAGGTCAGCGCCTCGTTGATCCGGTCCACCAGCGGAAGTCGCGCGTGCGGGTCGTCACCGGAGAGGAACGCCGCCTCCGCATCGTCCTCGCCCCCGGCCGCCCCCGCGACGTAACCGAGCGCGCGCAGCGCCTCGGCGTCCCTGTCGGTGAGCTCGCGGCGCGTGGACCCGAACGCGTGCTCCCTCCGCGCCGCCCACTCCCGATCGAGGTGCGCACGCAGGGTCGCCACCACGTCGGGGTGAGTCGACGCCAGGTCGCGCGTCTCCCCGGGATCCTCCGCCGGCCTGTACAGGCGATTCACCGGACCGGAAACGAGCCGCCATCCGTCGCTCTCCAGGACGCGGAGGCCGCTCCACCCGAAGTTGTAGTGGGGATAGAGCGTCTCCCCGATCACCGGGGTCGGCGGAGCGTCGAGCGGTGGAGCCGATCCGGGGTTGAGAGCGTCCCCGAGGGCGGCCCGGCGAAGCAGCGTCGCGGCGCCGCGCTCGACCGCGAGCGGCTCGGCGAGCAGCCGCGGAGCGAAACCGGCGTCGCGGACGAGGATCGGTACGCGCAGCGTCGAGGCGTGGACGAGCGCCCCGTGCGTCGACTCGCCGTGTTCGCCCAGACCTTCGCCATGGTCGGCGACGACCACCACGAATAGCTCTCGCGTCCCTCGACGCGCTGCCAGCACGTGGAGCAGGCGGCCGGTGGCGGCGTCCACCGCGCAAACCTCGCCCCGATACGGATCGCCGGCGAAGAGCGTGCGCCACGGGGCCGGCGGCGTGTACTCGGCGTGCGGATCGAAGAAGTGCACCCAGAGGAACAGCGGCCGCTCCGCTGCCGGCGGGTCTCCGCGCCCACCGTCGAGCCATCGGACCACGCGATCCACCGTCTCCTCGGCGGTCCGCTGGCGCATGGCTCCGTGGTCCTCCTCGTCCTCGCCGAGCGTGGAGTCGTACCGATCGAAGCCGCGGTCGAGCCCGAACGAGGCCGAGAGCGGATACGCGCTCACGAACGCGGCCGTCGTCCAGCCGGCGTCCCGGACCGCCTGCGCGAGCGTCGTGCCCGCATCCTCCGGCAGGCGGAAGATGCCGTTGTCGCGTACGCCGTGAGCGACGGGCGCAAGCCCGGTCATCATGGACGTGTGCGAAGGCAACGTGATCGGTGCGGGAGCGCGCCCCTCGAACGCGAGGGTGCCGCCGCGGGCCGTACGGTCGAGATGCGGGGTGCGGGCCGCGGGATCGCCCAGACAGCCCCACCGGTCCCCTCGGAGCGTATCGACGGTGAGCAGCAGCAGGTCGGGGGGATCCGTCGTCGGCTTCGTCCCGCACCCCGCCGCCAGCGCGGCCGTGAGCGCGAATGTCACCGACCGTACCCGGAGCCGGCGCGCAGGGGGAGACGACATTTTGTTCCGAGCTCCGGAGGAAGGGCGAGAGTAGCGTTAAGGTAGGGAGCGAGGCGCGACGGCGTCAACCGCGGGAGTGTTCCCCTCGAGCGGCTTCGGATCGTCAAACCGTTGGGGAGACGGCATTTCGGGGGCGCCGAGCTTGACGTGACTGCGCCCCGTTCGTACCATCGAGCTGAACGTTCCCCTCCGAGGAAGGAGCCACGCGATGCCACGCCGGATCCGGCGGGCCGTGTGCCTCGTCGTACTCTCGCTCGCCAGCTTCGCCGCGGCCACGGCGGTGGAGCCGCTGACCCTGGACGACGTCCTCCGCCTGCACTTCGCCGGCGTGTCCGAGGACGTGATCCTCTCCGAGATCATCGTCACCGACTCGGTTTTCGAGCTGTCGGTCGACGACATCCTGCGCCTCCGCGAGGCGGGTGTTTCCGACCGGCTCCTGAAGTTCCTGGTCGACACCGGCCGCGACGGCGGCACGGCCGAGCTCTCCGCGAGCGACCCTGCCGATGACGCCTATGCGGCCGACGAGGAGGCGGAGTCGAGCGAGTGGGTCAACGAGATCGACTCCGAGGGATCGACGACCAGCTGGTTCGTCTCCCTGAACTACGCGACGCCGTCCTGGTACTACGACCTCTACTGGTGGGACTACTGGTACTACGATTGCCACTACGCCCCGTACCGGTACCCGGCGTGGGGTCCGTACTCCTGGTGCTACAACTCCTGGTATCCCGGTTGGTACTCCTACCGGCAGTGCTGGGCGCCCGCGTACTGGGGATACCGCTGCGACTGGTACGACAGCTCCTGGTACGCGCACGGTTACGGATCGCACCGCGACGAGACGTTCTACTACTCGCACTACGATCGCGGCTCCGGCGGGCGGCGTCACGACCTCAGCGACGTGAAGAGCAAGGGCGGCACGACCAGTCCGGGACTCCCGCTGTACGCCGACGCCGGACTCAAGGTAAAGGGTGTCTCGAAGGCACCCACGCGGAGCGCGTCGCTGACGGACCGGCCCGACCCGAAAGTCCGCGGTGGACGTCTGGAGCTTCCCGGCCGGAGCGCCATTTCGCCGGACCGCTCGGGAGAGCCGGTCAAGACTCCGGCCCCGCAAGTCCGCACCCCCGCGGGCGGCGGAAAGCCCGTGAAGGTCCGCACCGTGCACGCACCGTCCGAGCCGCCCGCGGATTCGCCGGGACCGAAGGAGACTCCGCCGAAGACTCCGAGCGGCACGAAGGTCCGGGAGGTCCAGGCGCCGCAGACGCCACCGGCCAGCCCGCCGCGCGTCGATCCGCCGAAGCGGGTGGAGCCGGCGCCGAAGTCCCCGGCAACGTCCGGCGGACGACCGGCCCCGGCGCCCAAGGCGACGAAGCCCGCCGATCCTCGCGGCTCCTCGTCGTCCCGTCCGGGGAAGCCTCAGCGCTCCTGAGACCTCCCCCGCCAGCGCCTGAGCGGCTCGCCCCCCGAGCCGCTCACGGCCGCTTCACCGCGAAGCTCGTCGATCCCACGGAAGCTCGGCCGTCGGTCCGGTCGTGCACGGTGAGCGTGAGGTCGTAGGTCCCGTCCTTGAAGTTCGAGGGATCGAAGATGATGTCCTCCCCGACCGGGGCGGACCGCGCCGTCCCCTCGAACGTGAAGCCGACGCCCGGGATCACCCGCCCCTTCGAGCTGCCGAACCACGAAGGCGGCTCGCCCTCGCGGGGCTCGATCAGCACGTCGACGGCGTACAGGTATTCGCCCTCTGCCGACGGCCGCAGCCCGTAGATCTCGAAGAAGAGGTAGATGTTGCGATCCCCCGGGAAGGTCCCCAGCGGATAGGGAGCCACGTGATACGCCCCGCGCTGGAACGGGTCCTCCGGGCGTGCCCGCCGAACGTCCAGCGCGCGCTGGATGTCGGAGAGGCGTAGCTCCCCCTGCGGGAAG
>JBQTGV010000069.1:0-3436 GCA_052390515.1 Candidatus Eiseniibacteriota bacterium
ATCAAAGCGTACCTCGAGCTGACGAACGCGGATCCCAAGCCCTTCGCTTGGACCAAGAGTGCCGATGACATCCTCCGACGGATCGCCAAATCTTATGCTGCTAACTAACCAAACAGGACACTAGCGAGGAACGAGAGGACTCCGGTGTGCCGGACGGTGGCGCTCAGCATCGGACTCTCCTTTCCGCGCGGCCGTGTCCTGCCGCGCTCAGCAGATGCGGGGAAGCTGCTCCCCGGACAACAGGTCGAGTATGCGGCGCGTACCGAGCGCCGCGCGAAGGATCACGCGCCCGGGCGTGTCGGCCGTCACGCGACCGATGCGGACGGCTCCGGAAGAGATCGGCACGCCGCGCAGGACCTCCAGCGCCCGGTCGGCCGCGGGCGCGGGGATGATGGCGATCATGCGTCCCTCGTTCGCGACGTAGAAGGGGTCCAGCCCCAGGAGCTCGCACGCACCGGCGACCGCGGGCGTGACCGGGACGGTCTTCTCCTCGATCTCGAAACCCACGTGCGCGTCCATCGCGATCTCATTGAGTGCCGAGGCCAGTCCGCCGCGGGTGAGATCCCGAAGACACGCGAACGGTACGCCGGCGGCGGTCATCGCCGCCACCGCGGGCGAGAGGGGCGCGCAGTCGCTCTCGATGGAGCTCTCGAAGCGCAGCCCTTCGCGTACCGACAGGATGGCGACGCCGTGCCGACCGACGTCGCCGCTCAGCAACACGACGTGTCCGGGGTGAACCTCCCGCGGAGACGAGCGCACCCCCGGCGGGACGATTCCGATCCCCGCCGTGTTCACGAAGACGCCGTCGCACTTGCCGCGGTCCACGACCTTGGTGTCGCCGGTGACGAGCTGCACGTTCGCTTCCAGGGCGGCGTCGCGCATGGAGCGCACGATCCGATCCAGCACCGTCCGGGGGAGCCCCTCCTCCAGGATGAAGCCCGCGCTCAGCCAGCGCGGGATCGCGCCGGCCATGGCCAGGTCGTTCACCGTGCCGAAGATCGCGAGCTTCCCGATATCGCCGCCCGGAAAGACGAGCGGGGTGACGACGTACGAGTCCGTGGTGAAGGCCAGGCGCGCGCCGCCGGCATCGACCACCGCGCTGTCGTGGCGCTCGGCGAGCTCGCGGCCGGCGAATGCCGGGAGGAACACTTCGTCGAGCAGCTTGCGCATGTGACTGCCGCCGCCACCCTGCGAGAGCTGGATGGTCTGCCCCGGGGCGACCGGGACGGGACAGCTCAGCGCGAACTCGTCGGGGGACACGGCTCCGGCTCCCTCCGGTAGCGATAGTAGGCTGCGCAGGCTCCCTCGGAGGAGACCATCGTGGCGCCGAGCGGCGTGTCCGGGGTGCATCGCCCGCCGAAGGCGGGGCACTCGACGGGCTTGCGGATGCCCTGCAGGACGAGCCCGCTGATGCACTCCGCGGACTCCTCGGCAACGATGGAGCCGACCTGGAACTTCCGCTCCGCGTCGAAGGCCCGGTAGGGGATACGGAGGGCGAGGCCGCTTCGCGCGATGGGACCGATGCCCCGCCACTTCCGCGAGACCACCTCGAAGACCTCGGCGATCAGCTCGCGCGCGTCGCGGTTTCCTTCCGACCTCACGGCCCTCGCGTAGGCGTTCTCCACCTCGTGACGGCCCTGCTCCAGCTGCAGCACGCACCGATGAACGCCCTGCAGGATGTCCACGGGCTCGAATCCTGTCACCACGATGGGGACCCGGTAGCTCTCCGCCAGGGGCTCGTACTCCTCCGTGCCCATGACGGTGCAGACGTGGCCGGCGGCCAGCAGGCCGTCCACGCGTCGCGTCGGCGACCCCAGGATGGCCTCGAGCGCCGGGGGCACGAGCACGTGGGAGACCAGCACCGAGAAGTTGCCCACGCCTCTCCTTCGCGCCTCGTACACGGCCAGCGCGTTCGCCGGGGCTGTCGTCTCGAACCCCACGGCGAAGAAGACGACCTCGCGTCCGGGATTCGCGACGGCCAGCTCGAGCGCGTCGAGAGGAGAGTAGACGACGCGAACGTCGGCGCCCCGCGACTTCACGGAGAAGAGGTCGCCGTGGGAGCCGGGAACGCGCAGCATGTCGCCGAACGAGCAAAAGATCACCTCCGACCGGCTGGCGATGGCCAGCGCGCGGTCGATCAGCTCAACCGGCGTCACGCAGACCGGACACCCCGGCCCGTGGATCAACGTGATCGACGGAGGCAGCATCTCGTCGAGGCCGAAGCGGACGATCGCGTGCGTCTGCCCTCCGCACACCTCCATGATCCGCCAAGGCCGGCTGGTGACGCGGCGGATCGCGTCCGCCAGCCTCGCGGCCTCCATTGCATCGCGGTATTCGCTCACGTACCTCACGGCACCGCCTCCATGCCCTCCAGGTCGCCGATCTCCCGCAGGTACTCGAAGACCTTCGCCGCCTCGTCCTCGTCGATGCGGCTGAGGGCGAAACCGACGTGCACCACCACGAAGTCGCCCGGGACGACCTCCGGAACGTACGCGAGGCAGACCTCCTTGACGACTCCGCCGAACTCGACGCGCGCGGTGCGCAGCGGATCGTCGCGCACTTCGAGGACCCTGCCCGGGACGCCGAGGCACATCACGCGCCCTCCCGTTCGAGCGCCGCGCCGATCATGGCCTGGCCGACCGAGATCCCGCCGTCGTTCGGCGGAACGCGCCGGTGGGTGAACACCCGGAATCCGTCGTGCTCCAGCCGCTCCCGCACGCGCGCGGCCAGCACCGTGTTCTGGAAGCAGCCGCCGGTCAGGACGACGCGCTCGCGGCCGACGCGACCCGCGACCTCGACGGCGTGCTCCGCGAGCCCGTTGTGCAGACGCGCCCCGATGAGGTCGGGCGGGACGCCCCGCACGCGGTCCTCCAGCACCGCGTGCAACAGCGGCTCCCAGTCCGCCACCGCGGGCGTTCCGTTCTCGAGCGGCAGCGGATAGGCTCCGGCGCGGGCCAGGGACCGCGCCGTTCCCGCCCGCTCGACGGCGGCTTGCAGCGCCATCGCGGCCTGACCCTCGAACGAGGCGCGGGCGCAGAGTCCCGCCAGCGCGGCGACGGCATCGAAGAGCCGCCCGACGCTCGTGGCCGGCGGACCGTTGATCGAGCGCTCGAGCATCACGCCGAGCGTGGCGAGCTCCGCCGGCGCGAACAAGTTCGCCAGCCTCTCCGCCGCAGCCGGACCGAACGCGGCGAAGAGCATTCCCAGTGCGGCGCGCCGAGGCTCGAGGATCGCGCGCTCCCCACCCGGCAGCGGGAACGGCCGCAGATGGGCCACGCGGCGGAATCGCCCCGGCGACGAGAGCAGGGCCTCGCCGCCCCACACGGTTCCGTCCGATCCGTACCCGCTCCCGTCCCAGGCCAGGCCCAGGACTTCGCCGGCTAAGTCGTGCTCGGCCCGGCAGGACTCGACGTGCGCGTGATGGTGCTGGACGCCG